>CAZAQY010000020.1:0-51641 GCA_964486845.1 uncultured Pirellulaceae bacterium | reverse complement strand
CGAGGAGGAGCAGGGTTCCGACTTGATGGAACTGGGTTCGGATAATTGGGATCTCTGTTTGTGTACCGTCTCGAAAGGTCGTGAGGTGCTACATGCGCAAATTCGACATCCTGGCAATGCTCACAATCGGACTGGTGCTCACCGATGCGCCACGGTTGTCCGCCCAACCGCCGGCGTCGCAGGCAACGTACCACATCCTGGCCGAGAAGAACGTCCGCATTCCGATGCGCGACGGCGTGACGCTGGCGGCCGATGTCTATCGGCCGGACGCGGAGGCATCCGGGGCGCGACGTTCCGCCAATTTCCCTCGCTACGCCCGGAACCAGAACACGGGTTTGCCGCTGGGCACCAGCGCCCAGATCAAGACCGCCACGCAGACCATCTTCCACGATGCCCGGCAACCATCGCACCTGCTGTTGCCGATCTCATTCCGATGACGCCGCCCGGATCGAGGTAGTTCGCGGGGGTCAGACGTAATCTCGCTCACGATACGAACAGATTCTTCGTCGAGAAGTTGGGATCGCTGGTCAGGTGTACGCCCAGGCGGCGCAGACCCGCCTCGTCGCCCGGCGTGGGGATGTGCGTGATGTGGACGTCGCACCCGCGCAGGTCCTTGAGCTTGTCGAGGCACAGTTGGGCGGTGGGATTTGTCGTGATGCTGACCCCCAGAGCGATCAGCGTCTCTTCCAGATCCAAGCTGACGGTTCTTTGGCCCAAGATGTCTTTTTTCACCTTGGCCACGCATTCGATGATGGTCGGCGCCAACAGGTGCATGCTGTCCGGCAGCCTCGCCAGGCGTTTCACGGCATTGATCACCACGCTCGAAGCGGCGTGCATCAAGGGCGAGTTTTTGCCGGTGACGATGGTCCCGTCCGGCAATTCGATGGCCGCCCCGCAGAACACGCCCTCGTTGCCCTTGCCCTGTTGCTGGGCCTGCACGGCGGCCTCGCGCGCGGGGACCACCACCCGGCGGTCCTCCGGCTTGGCGCGAACGACTTCCAGCAATCGTTGGACTCGCTGCACTGTCCGCTCCTCGACCAGCCCCATGGCATATTCCGAGGCGTAGCGAAAATAGCGACGAATGACTTCGGAGCGCGAGGCGGCTTGGACGGCCTCGTCGTTGACGATTCCCGCCGTGGCCCGATTCACTCCCATTTCCGTCGGCGAACGATAGACCGGTTCCCCTCCCGTAATCCGCTTCAGGATTTTGTGCAGCACCGGAAAGGCCTCGATATCGCGATTGTAGTTAGTCGCGGTCTGGCCGCAGGCCTCCAGGTGGAACGGATCGATCATGTTCACGTCGTGCAGGTCTGCCGTCGCCGCCTCGTAGGCCACGTTCACAGGGTGGCTGAGCGGCAGGTTCCAGATGGGAAACGTCTCGAACTTGGCGTAGCCGGAGCGGATGCCGTGCCGATGGTCGTGGTACAACTGGCTCAGGCAGGTGGCCAGCTTGCCGCTTCCCGGTCCCGGACCGGTGACCACGACCAGCGGTTTCTCGGTTTCGATGTAGGGGTTGGCCCCGTAACCCTCGCTGCTGACGATCCGCTCCGCGTCGGCCGGGTAGCCCTTGGTAGAGCGGTGAGTATACACGGGGATCCCGCGCCGCTGGAGCTTGTTCTTGAACTGGACGGCGCCGGGCTGCTCGTCGAACCGCGTGACCACCGCGCCGCGCAATTCGATCCCCCAATCGCGCAGGTCGTCGATCAACTTCATCGCGTCCGCGTCGTAGGTGATGCCGAAGTCCGCCCGCATCTTCTTGCGTTCGATGGCCCCGGCATGGATGCACAGCAGGATCTCGGCCTTGTCCTTTAATTGCGCCAGCAGGCGCATTTTGACGTTGGGATCGAAGCCCGGCAGCACGCGGGCTGCGTGGTAGTCAAACAGCAGCTTGCCGCCGAACTCCAGGTACAGTTTGTTGTCGAAGCGGCGTACGCGTTCCAGGATGGCCGCCGTCTGTTCCTCCAAGTACTTACCGTTGTCAAAGCCGATTCTGTCCGTCATCGTTTGCCGCTCACTCCGTTGGGACGCCGGCAGCCACGCACGCTGCCGTCGTTGCGGTTCAGGGTCTTCGTTTTCGGAAAGCGTGTGCGCTCCGTGGACTGCAAAGGATTCGATCGTAGCGGCATTTCGGCGATCCCGCCAGGGGGCTATCCACGCCGGCCGCCTTGACACGCCGAACAGCCTTGCACTGCTCTGTGAGCAGAGTTGCCGAACCGTGCTTTCCGCAGGCAAGGTAGTTCGCCCACGTCAGAACACGCTCAAATTCGGGGCTCTCTTGGGCGCGAATCTGCGCGGTGCAACGATTGCGGATCGGGGATCGCATAGGCCAGGGCCATCAGGATGATCCCCGCGACGGCTGCGGCCAACAGGGCGGTCTGCCAGACGCGATGGATGCCGAGCATTTCCAGGAACCGCTGTTCGGCAAGAGACAAGTTGCGGTCGGGCCCGCGGCGCAGGTCTTGCCAGACGGACCAGACCTGGATAGGACGCAAGGATTCGATGTCGGCCAGTCGCGGCCGCGTCAGGTGCAGGAAAGCCAACAGACCCGCCGCACCAGCGACGACGAACGCGCCCAGCAGGATCCAGCCTTGCCGTTTGCTCCACGGCCGCTTGCGTCTCTTTCGGCCGGCCGGTGCGGCGGAGGCCAACTCCAACTTGGAGAGTTCACTCAAGTTGGGCACCGTGAGACTGGCGCCACACTCGCAGGGGACGACCTCGCCAGCTTGCGTGGTGCTGACCGGCAGTTTCCGGCCGCAAACGCAGGGTAGTAGGTGTGTCGCACTCATTTTTACTATGTTTCGTCCACTGTTGACGATCCCGTACCCGGTCCCAGGGTCCACACGCGTGGCCGGTACGGATGATCGCGTTTCCGCAGCACTTTGGCTTCGATGATCTTGTCGGCCGGGGGCACGCGGATGTTCGGATTGGGGTTGATCCGCAGGGACTCCGGAGTCGGCGGCTCGCGCCGCTGGAGTTTGGCCAGGACTTCGAGGCCGCGAACGACGCGGCCAAAGACGGTGTGGTTGCCGTCCAGGTTTCGCAACGGCAGGAAGGTCAAATAGAACTGCGACCCGCCGGTGTCGCGTCCGGCGTGAGCCATCGCCAGACTGCCGCGAAAGTGCAGCCGATGGTCGTCCCGATAGCATTCACAGGGAATCATGTAGTCCGGCCCGCCGCCGCCATCTCCGTTCGGACATCCGGCCTGGGCCATCTCCAGCGCGATGACGCGGTGGAAGGTCAATCCGTTGTAGAAGCCCTGCTCGACCAGGAAGATGAAGTTAGCGACCGTGTTGGGCGCTTCGTTCTCGAACAATTCCAACTCGATCTCGCCCTGCGTGGTTCTCAGCAGCACCCGCGGCAGATCGCCCGCACGCCGCTCGGCAGCGCGAAGTTTCTGCTCTCGCTCCCAGGCGGATTTGTAGTAGTCGATGTCTTTCAGGCAGCGGGCGGCGGCGTCGGTCAGGGCCTCTTCCTGGTCGGCTTTGCGGAGGTGTTTTTCGGCCAAGTCGAATTCGGCGGTGGCAAAGGCGGCCAGTCCGGCGATGATGCGCACCTGCCGAGGTGAGAACCCTTGGTCGAGCAGCAATTGAGCGAGCCGGAGCGTCTCTTCGTACTCCTCGCCCTCCAGGAGCAGCGACGCCACGCCAGCCAGGAGATTCGCCAGATCCGAGTTGGCTTCGGGATTCTTCGCATAAGCCGTGATGGCCGCGTCGATCACCTGCTGCTCCAACTCGCTACCTCGTGCAACCAATTCTTCGTATTGGCCTCTCATTTCGTCGCGACGGCGCGCCGACGCGTTCTGGTACGTGAGATCAACATGGCGCAGCTGGCCAATGACCGCTGACCAATCGCCGTAGAGCTGGTCGTAATCGCGCCGTTCCGCCAGACCAAAGCCCGGCGGGCCGGCAGGCGGAGAATCGTCCGTCGGCCTCACCTTGTCAGCAGCGGCCCCACAGCCCCAGGCCAGGGCCAGGACCGCGGCCAACGCCAACCATCGATAGATTCCGGGCGGCGCGTCCATCACAGCACCTCGTGTTGCCCGCCGGAGGCCGCCGGAGGCATCCCTGCCGGGACATGTTTCTCGGTTCCCGCCAGCAGCCGCGCGCTGTTGGTGATCACCAGCAGCGCGCCCACGTTGTGCAGCACGGCTGCCAACAAGGGGGCTACGATCCCCACGGAGGCCAGCCAGACGAAGACGATCGAGGTGCCGGCCCCCAGCAGCACGTTGCAGTGGATGGTGGTCCGCGTCCGCCGGGCCAGACGCACGGCCATCGGCAGCCGGCCCAAGTCGTCCGCCATCAGCGCCACGTCGGCGCTGCGCAGGGCCACGTCGGAGGCCGCTGCGCCGAGCGCGATGCCCACGTCGCTGCGGGCCAGGGCCAAGGCATCGTTGACGCCGTCCCCGACGACCATCACCAGGCGCCCTGCATCCCGTTCCGCGCGGACCACTTCGAGCTTCTCTTCAGGAAGCACCTCGGCGACAATCTGATCCACCCCCAGCTCGCGCCCGATCTGTTCGGCCACCTGCCGGCGGTCGCCGGTCAACAGCACGGTTCGCGTTAGGCCCAACGCTCGCAGATCGCCCAAGGCCTGCTGCGCTTCGGGCCGGATGCGGTCGGCCAGCAAGAAGCAGCCGAACGCTTCGCCGCCTCTCCGGCCTCCGCCGTCCAGTCGGCCCAACCAGACCACCGCGCCGCTGTGCTCCGGAGCTTCGGGCAAGGGAATGTCTTGAGACAGCAGCCACTCGCGGCGGCCCAGCAGCCAGCGGTCGTCGCCGTCGGAGGCCAGGATTCCTTGACCGGCGATTTCCTCGACCGGGCCCGGATGGCCGTCGGGCGGGATGTTCTCTTGCTGGGCCGCGTGTACGATCGCGCGTGAAGCCGGATGCCGCGAGGCATGAGCGCAGCGGAGAGCGGCGCGAAGCACGTCCCGCCGGCTGCGCCCGTCGAGCGGCTGCACGGCGGCTACCTCCAGCCTGCCCAGCGTGACCGTGCCCGTCTTGTCCAGCACCACCGTGTCGGCGTCGCACAGCGATTCCAGGAAGCGGGTGCTCTTGATGAGGATCCCTTGCCGCGAGGCCGCCGCCAGCGCGGCCACCATGGCGGTGGGACCCGCGAGAATCAACGCTCCGGGACAGCCGACGACGAGCACGGCGACCGCTCGGGACATGTCGCGCGTCACGAACAGCACGACGCCGGCGATGGTCAGGATGATCGGCAAGTAGTAGCCCGCGTACTGCTCGATCAGCTTCAGCACGGGCGTTTTCGATTGCTCGGCGCCCTGCAGCAGTTCGACCACTCGGCCCAGCGTCGTCTGCGAGCCCGTGCGGGTCACGCGCACTTGGAGCACGCCGGCCAGGTTCAGCGAGCCGGCGAAGACGGCGTCGCCGAGGCCCATGTCGGCCGGGACGGATTCGCCGGTAATCGAGGACTGGTCGACCGACGAGTTGCCTTGGACGATTTCCCCGTCGGCCGCGATCAGTTCGCCCGGACGGACCAGCAGCACGTCGCCGCGGCGGAGCGTCTGCGGATCGACTTCGCGTTCCCCCTCCGGCGTCAACACGGTGGCTTGACGGGCGTGCAGGCGCCTCAGACCCTCGATTGCCGCCTGGGCACCGAGGATGCTGCGCTCTTCCAGGAAATGCCCCAGGTTCATGATCACCGGGATGAGCGTCGCCGTGACGAAGTTGCCGCTGGCCATCGCGGCCAGCGTGGCCAGGGCGACCAGCTGATCGCCGAACGAGTTGGGATCCATCGCCAACACGCCGCGCAGGGCCGCGACAAAAATCGGCACGGCGACGATCAGCGCCGCCAGCGCGATAATCAGGTCCGCGATCTCGCTCAGTTCCGGCGGGCCGATCCGCTGCTGGATCAGCCCCACCGCGAGCAACCCGCCGGCCAGCATCGCCGAACCGAGTTGGACGGCGATCTTGCCCCGCTCCCGCAACGTCAGGGGGACGTCCAGGGTCCGTTCCAGATGCGCCGAAGCCGGGCGAGCAAAATGAGCCACAACCAATCTCCCCACGCGGCCGGCGGCCGCAAGCAAAGTAGAACGGATTTCAATCCGTTCGGAACGGAACAAATTCCGTTCTACGGCCCTCAGTCATCCAATATCACGCGGTCGTCCGGTGACACGAAATTCAGCTTTCCCACACTTGCCAGCACTTCTTCCATGGTTTCCAGATAGATCCGGTTTCGTACCAGACCCGGATTTTTCTGATATTCGCTGTACAACTGCTCGAAGACGGAGTACTCCTCCATCGCTCGCGCATTGAGCGTATTCCGATAGGCGGCGGCTCCCTGAATCAGCCGGTTGCGTTCGGCCTCGGCCTGGGGCGTTTCGCGAAAGGCAAACCCCTCCGCCTCGCGCTTCTTGGTTTCCACGTCGATCTGCGCGCTTTGCACGTCGCGGAATTCCGCAATCACGTGACGCGGCGGGTGCAGTTGCTTGAATTCCAGCGCCGAAATGGAGATCCCGCAATCCAGCCGGTCGAGCCGCTGTTGGGCGCGGTTGCGGACGCTGTCCGCCAGACCTTCCGCTTGGCCCCCCCGCGCCGCATCCTGCCGCTGCAGCCGCAGCACGTCGTTCACGCTCCAGCCCGTGATGGTTTGGGTCAACGCGGCCAGCACGATGTCGTGCAAGATGGCCGGCGGATCGGCCGTATCCAGTTGGAAAGACACCGGATCGCTGATGCGGTACTTGACCACCACTTGAGCCTGCACGATGTTCTGATCGCCGGTCAGGCAGTAGCCCTCCAGCAGCGGATCGATGCGGTCCTGAGCCTCTGTCTGCTCGATCCCTTTCCAAACTTCCTTGATGACCACCTCGCCTTCCTGTTTGGCCGGCACCTGGATGACGCGGTCGATCGGGTACGGCAGGGCCAGCAGCAGGCCGGGCTCGTGGACCTGGGCTGCCCGGTTGGCGCCCTGTAGCTTGCCGAACCGCAGCAGCAAGCCAACCTGATCGGGATCGACCTCCTGAATCCCGGAGAACCAGAAGAGCACAAACAGCAGGAGCACGACCCAACGGAACATGCGCAGGCCGGCTCGCAACCCCTGGAAGACGGTCGGCAGCGTTTTCTCTTTGGCGGACGTCATGGCTGACGGTCTCCTTTCGCCGCGTCCGCTCCGTGCGGCGGCTGGGAAAGCACGTCGAAGAATCCCTGGTCGGTCCGGAGGATGACCGTGGACTTGCTGCCCAACGTTTTCTTCATGGCTTGGAGCGATCGCCAGAAGCGGTAGAATTCGGGATCGAGGCGATGGGCGCGGGCGTAGATTTCGGCGGCTTCCTTTTCCGCCTGGCCTTGGATTTTGCCGGCTTCCTCCCGTCCTTGGCGGCGGATTTCCTCGCACTTGACCAACGCCTCGTCGCGGATTTGCTGGGCTTCCCGCTCGCCTTCCGCGCGCAGCTTGCCCGCCTCGGCCCGCCGCTCGGCCCGCATCTGCTGCAACACGGTCGCGATGTTCTCTTCCGGATACGCGATCCGCTTGATCCCCACCTGCTCGATGGCGATGCCGAACTTGGACAACGCCGACGGGCCAACGTCGGCCAAAATCGCCTCCTCGATCGCCTCGGTCTGAATGGCGCCCGGAGTCGTCGACACGAGGGACGACAGATCATATCGGCCGAGGTGGAAGTTCTTGCTGGCCGCGACCATGCCGTCCAGCTTCTGTTCGGCCGCTTCGGCCGTACCCAGCGACTGCAGGAACAACAGCGGATCCTCGACGCGCCACACGGCATAGGTCAGCAGGATCACGTTCTTCTGGTCGCGCGTCAGGGTCGCCGTATAGGGCGTATTGTAAACCCTCCGGCGGACGTCGATCTGGTGGACACGCTCCACCGGCCACGGCCATTTCCAGGCCAGTCCCGGTTCGTGGAGCGACCGCACCGGGTCGCCGAACCGAGTGACCACCGCCTTGTAGCCCTCCGAGACTTGGAAGTACATGCTGTACGCGACGATCAAGCCGGCCACCACCGCGGCCAAGAGGACGCGCCACAACAGGGCTGCCGCCGATCGCTTGCCAACGCGCGGTTCTTCGTCCGACTGCGTCATCTGCTCACCTCAGGCCCTTTCAGGTGAAAGAGCGACGAGAAATCGTTGATGTTGAATTCCAAAACCCGAAACCTTACTCCTTGCCCCGACTGCCGGTCCGCGAAGAACCCGCATCGCGCGTCAAGGGGACCGGGTCTTGCGTCGGGATTTGCCCGCGCTGGTCCAGGAGAATGCCTCCCGACCCGGTGGCCACCGCCTTGTCGACCAGCACAAAACGTTTCTTTTCCAGGATGTCCTCGAACGCCTCGAACCACAGCCGCAATTCAAATGAATCCGGTGCTACGGCGTAGGCTTCCCCCATGGCGACGAATTGGGAGGACTCGCCGTTGGCTTGGCCGATCCGCCGGGCGGCTTCCACGCGGGCCCCCGCGACGGCTGCGTCGGTCTCCTCCTGGGCTTTCTCCAATTTCACGGCCTTCTCGCCCAGTGCTTCCACGCGGACGCGATCGGCGTCGATCCGGGCACTGATCACATCCAGGTAGTCGGACGCCGCTTCGACAGGCGGATGAAGTCCCATCAGCGCCACATCTACGACCTCGATTCCCAGGCGATGGGTTTGGGCGTAGCCGCGCAGCGTCTGCTCCAAGCGGTCCGCGAACCGTGCCCGGTTGGCCGTCAGCACTTCGAGCAAGGTCGTGCCGCGCGTGTGCTCCATCAGGGCCCGATACGCATACGCCTCCAAGGCGTCGTCCGGGTTCTGATTGCCATACACGTAGTCGAGGAACCGCTCCCGGTCCTCGTGGATCTTGTAGTAGACCATGCAACCCAGCGCGACCAATTCGGAGCCGTCGCCCAGCACCAAGGCGAACTCCTCGCTGGCATGCTTCTTGCTCCACAGATAACTCGTTTGACGCCCCGGATTGCTGATGAACCCGATCGGTTTGGCCTCCACCCGTTTCACCGGATACCGCAGGACGCGGCCAAACGGCCACGGCAGCTTCCAGTGCAGCCCGGGCGGCAGCGGCGCCGCCTGGAGCCGGCCGCAACTCTCACGGACGCCCAACTCGTCGATCCGCACCACCGCCAGACTGCTCAGCCCCCAGAACAGCACGCCGACGGCCAGCAGGGCGGGCACGAGCGACCGGCGTACGAACTGGATGGCCCAGGAAGAGCGAAAACTGACGCCAAACCGCCGCTCGATCCTATCGAACAGAACGGGCAACGGGTTGCCGTATACGAACAGGCCTTCGCGAACCACCTGCCGCAAAGGCGCGATCACGATCGGACCTTCGGCCGGCCGCCGCAGCCAGGCGATGAGCAGTCTGACAAATTGCTCACTGCCCGTCACCATGATCCAAGACAACAGCAGACGGCCTGCCCACACGGGGGCCGGCGGCCAGAGGAAGCCCGCCAACAGCCCCGCCGCGGCCACCACACTGGACCACTGAAGTTCCCGAAACGCCAGCGCCAGCCCCGCGCTCTCCGGCAGCTCCTCCTCGGGAACGCTGGCGAAGGAACGCGCCAGCACCAGCCACAGGCAGGAGGCCGCCAGGCAGACCACTGCCAGGGCCGTCGCCGAACTGCCCAACGGCTCAGCCGGCACCGGGACCTGCGAAGTCCACACGGCGCGGGCGGCCAGCAGCACCAGCACTCCCGCCGGAATCAAGGCCAGGAACAGGTAGTGCAACTTCAGACCGTGCTGCACGTCCCAGACGCCGATGGGTTGGTCATCCTCCTCGTCGGCTTCCCTGTCCCAACGCGACAAACCCCGTCGAGGCGCGGCGGCCTGCCCGTCTGCTTCAGGACGCTGCTGAGCCAAGGCCGCCAACCGGCGGAGACGGCAGACGTTCAGGCACAGCGAGGCAGCCAGCGCGGCCAGGGCGGCGTCGATGGCCAGCGCCCAAAGCACCAGCAGATCGTTCCACAAGCCATATCCGCCTGCCACGAGCATCCCGCCGGTGGCCAGAATGGCCGACGCCAGCACCAGGCCGCGGTGTTGCCCGGCCAACGCGGGATCGGCTCCAGAGCGGGATGGCTGGACGGGGCTCGTTTCGTGATTCGTCATGACACTACTTCTTGGCGAACAGCAGGGGAAAGACGATATCGCTGGTGCAACACGGAATCCAAACGGCCAGGAACAAGAACACGGCCGTGGCGGTGTACTGCAGAATGCTCAAGTCTCCGCCGATGGCCATGGTCATGTGAAACAAGGACGCCCAGGTGCTCAACAGCACGTGCCCGGCATGAGGGTACTTGGTATGCGGCCAGAGATAGCCCAATCCAATTCCCACGGCAGCCAGTGGATTGACCAGCCACCACTTCTCGATGAACCCCAGGTGGACGCCGCGGTTGGGCAGGTCCAACAATAGCTCGCCGACGTAGGGGATCACGCAGTCGCTGAGCGTCGCAATCCCCACCGAACCCAGATACCCGATGACCAGCGTGGCCCACAAGGTCCGCTGGCTGTGCAAGGTGAACATGGCGGTGGTCACCACCGCGCTGAGCAACACGTGCAACGGGTGCAGGCCCCAGAACAAGCGAGTGGACACCCACTGCGGCGTGCCGGCGGCGAGGAACGTCACCAGGATGGCGATGCCCGTGAGCGTGCCGAACAGCGTAAACGGCACATGGGCTTTCAGCTCCCGGCTGATTCGAGAAGCGGCGCCGGCATCCCGAGCGGTCGATGGGCGAAAACCATCGGATTGGTCCGCCGGACGTGCATCAGGATCCGAACCCTGCTCGTGCGTTTCCATCAGTCGATTGCCTTACTCAGTGATCGCACAAGTTCTGCCCTGACACAAGATCGCCGCTCAAGTACGCTTGGACGATATTCTCCGGCGTCTCCGCAGGCGCACCGACCACGACCTGGATGCCGCTGTCCGCGAACAGTTGCTGCGCCCGCTGCCCCATGCCGCCCGCGATGATCACATCGGCGCCTTGCTGGTGCAGCCAGCGCGGCAACACGCCCGGCTCGTGGGGCGGCGGCGTCAGGAACACCGGCTGCTTCGGCTGCCGCGTCGCTTCATCAACATCGATCAGGGCGAACTGCTGACAGTGTCCAAAGTGCGGACAGAGCCGGCCGCTTGACACAGGAATCGCGATTTTCATCGGTTTCACTCCTGGATTTGCGTTTTGGGATTTGCCACTCAAGTCTTGAAGTCTTTCGGATTTCGTGCTTCAGATTTTGGATTTCACGGCGCGTCGGAGCATTCGCCGCACCGCCGGGCTGTCTGCTGTCGAGCGTCGTAGTCCTCGATGGCGGCCTTCAGCGTATTGGCGGCCAGCAACGCACAGTGCTCGGACTGCTCGGGCAGCCCGCCCAGGGCCCGCAGGACGTCCTGTTGCTCGAGCCGAGCCGCCTCCAGAAGCGTTTTTCCAATGGCCAACTCCGTCGCCATGCTTCCAGAAGCCCGCGAAGGCCCGCAGCCGGTCGTCACAAAGTTGGCCTGCACGATCCGCCCTTGGGCGATCTGCAACCAGAATTCCATCGTGTCGCCGCAGGGACCGGTAATGCGGGCATGGCCGTCCCAACGATCGAGCGGCCCGTAGTTTCGCGGGCGATGGAAACGCTCTAAGGCCTCAAACGAGATGGGGTTCTGGATAGTCATATTGTTGATACGATCAGACCACCGCCTCCAGCAAGCCAGTCAATTGTTCCGCGAAACGCGGCACGGCTGCCGCCGCCAATTCGCCTCGCGAGTACGCCTCGGCCACCGCGCGGTCATCGGAAATCTCGGCCAAAATCGCAATCCTCTGGCGCTGGCAGTACTGCCAGACTTCCCGGTCGCCCGCATCGGCTCGATTCACAACCACTGCAAACGGCAACCGCAGCGCGCGGGTCATTTCCACCGCCAGCGCCAAGTCGTACAGCCCGAAGGGCGTCGGCTCGGTCACCAACAGCACCAGATCGGCGCTCCGGACGCTCTCGATCACCGGGCACGAGGTTCCCGGCGGACAATCAAGGATCACCAAGTCGGCGTCCGCCGGCAGTGCGGCCTTGACGGCTCGTATGGCAGGCGGGCTCATGGCTTCACCTACGTTCAATACGCCATCCACGAATTGCACCGAACCGCTCGCCCCCAGTCGCAGTTGGCCGACGCAGCGGGGCGCTTCGCCGATGGCCTCTTCGGGACAAGCCAGCTGACACCCGCCGCAGGCGTGGCACAACTCGGCAAACACCAGCACGGACTGGCCCGCACACGCGATCGCGCCGAAACGGCAGACCTCGCTGCAACGGCCGCACAGCGTGCAACGCTCCCGATCGACGACAGGCAGCAAGCGGTCGATCGAACGCTCTTGGGAGATCGTGGGCTTCAGGAACAGATGCCCGTTCGGCTCCTCCACATCGCAATCGGCGTACACCACCGTGCGACCAGCCTGAGCGGCGAGGTAAGCCAGGTTGGTCGCGACGGTGGTTTTGCCGGTCCCGCCTTTGCCACTTGCCACCGCAATCCGCATGATCTTCCTTCGGTTGCCAAACAGGTTAATGTCAGGTCGCAAGACCAGACCGGCGTTTCTCGCCGCATTCGCCTCACGCATTGCGCGTGCCAAAGCGGTGGCACTCCAGACAGCTTTCCCGTCAAGTCTTGCGAAACACCCAACGCCAACCGACTCCACATAGGACTCCAAACCGAGCTGCCTCGCCTCTCCCGGCAAAGGCCGTCTTGCAATCTGCCACACCAACCACTCCAGGTCTCTGGCACGATGCAAGACCGATTTTGTAACCAAGCGGCTCGCCCAAACCGCGGGATCGGCGACCTGCCGGGAGATCCGCCAACTGGGGCGTCTGTCCTGCCGGCAGTGTGTGGAGAACGTGGCTGACGGTGTCTTTGCCCAACTGCGGGAGGGCCAAGTTCTTCAAAGACCGACGAATTGCCAATAACGGATATTCCGCATCTGGGCCCTCGTGCAAGTTTGCCTAATCCGAAAAACCCGCAACGTCGATACAAAGTGAGGGGAACTAGAACGCGCCGATGTAACGGGGGACTGTAATGCAGATCGGACGACCGTTTTCTGGATTCGTCCTTGCGCTGCTGGCGTGTGCTTGGCAAGCGGGCGGCGACGACGGCATCGGACCGCGCGAACCGGCTCTGCCTGGGCTCAGCGAGCCCGCGCTGATAGCACCCCAAACCCAGCCGCCGGAGGTCTTGCCCGCTCCGCCCGCAAGCGACCGTCCCACTCCATCCCAACTGGAAGCTGAGCCCGGCGACCAGCCGAAACGGGATTCGCGTTCCCTGCAGCCGCAAGCGCCGACTCCCGGCGGCCTGACGCTGGCCGACTTGGAGGCCATCGCCAGCGAATCCAATCCAACGCTGGTGCAAGCGGCGATGGCAGTGCGAGCCGCTCGCGGACGCACCGTTCAGGCGGGCCTGTATCCCAATCCGGAACTTAACTATATCGGCGACGAAATCGGTAACGACGGGACGCAGGGCCTCCAAGGCGCGGGGTTCACTCAGGAAATCGTCACCGCCCATAAACGGCAATTGAACCAGGCGACGGCCGGCTATGAAGTGGAGCAGGCCCGGTACGTCTGGGAAGCACAGCGGATGCGCGTGATCAACGACGTACGGATCGGATACTACCTGGTGCTGCTCGCCCAGAAGACGGTGGAGATCAGCACGCAATTGGTCCGCATCGGAGACGAGGGATTGCAAACGACCGAGAAGCTGCGGACCGCCAAGGCAGTCAGCTTGACGGACGTGTTGCAGGCACGCATCGAGGCCCAGACGGCGCACCTGAACTTGAATCAGGCGCAAAACCGTCACCGAGCGGCCTGGCGCCAGTTGGCGGCCGTCTTGGGGTGTCCGGAGATGGAACCGGAACCGCTGGCCGGTGCCGTAGATGCGGACTTGCCGGACCTGAATTGGGACGACAGCCTACAGTATCTGTTGACCCACAGCCCGGAACTGGCTGGAGCCCTGGCGGGCGTCGAGCGGGCGCGCAGCAACGTGGCGCTGCAGTGTGCCGGCCGGCGGCCGAACATCGGCGTCGCGGCGGCGGCCAAGTATGACACGGGCAGCTACAACACGGTCGCCGACTTGGCGCTGGTCGTCCCGTTGCCCTTGTTCGACCGCAATCAGGGGAACATCCTCGCCGCCCAATCGGAATTGATCGCTGCGGAAAACGAGGTAGATCGCGTGGGACTGGACCTGCGAAACCGTCTGGCCGTGGCGTTTGAGCAATACGCCAACGCGCGCCGACAGGTCGAAACCTATCTTGCCGGCATCCTCCCCGACGCCAGGCAGTCGCTGGACCTGATCAATGCGGGATACCGGGCGGGCGAATTCGATTACCTGGCGGTGCTCACCGCACAGCGGACCTACTTCAGCGTCAATCTCGATTATCTGCAGAGCCTGCAGCAACTGCGGGCCAGCGCCGTCGAAATCGAAGGAATGCTGCTTCGCGACAGCCTGACGGCGGGCCAGTAGTCGGACTGTCTCGCTTCGGCGAAGTAAGCCGCCCAGACCGTGCATTCCCAGGCGGAGCCTGGGACCGAGGGCGGGTTGCCGCTATAATGCGGCTTTTGCTTGCCCTTGGCCTGACGTTGTGGAGCCTGACCCATGTCTTTTGGCGACGACGCCATTCGGTCCCTTTTTTACTGGGAGCGATCGCCTTCCAATTCGCCGCCAACGCCTTGGTTTCGGCGAAACCGCGCCGCTGATTTTTCCGGCTCGAAATAGTGGTGAACTCGTAAACGTGAGGAAGCAAGCATGAGCACGCTAAAACTCGTAGCCGCCCTGGCAGTGACCGTTCTTGGAGTCCATCGTTTGCCGGCGGCCGAACCGGCCGCGCCCGAGGCGGACAAGTATCTCCAGCAGTACGGCCTGGCGGAGATCCACGCCAACTATGCCAAGTTCTTCTCGCTGCTGTCCGACGGCAAGGCGGTGGACGCCAATCAACTGCTGGCGGAAACGCTGCCCGATGGCGTCAACCCCGTGGTTCGCGACCAGGTCCTGCGGGCCACCGCAGGATTGTCCACGATCTTCGAGCGGGGCGTGGAGGACGCCGAATTGATCGGCTTGCAGAAGATCTCCAACAAGTCGATCGCCCTGTACTACGTATTGAACAGCGGGAGCGGCCCGGTGCTGGTGATCCTGATGCCGTTCCGGCAACGCGACAACTGGCGGACCCACACCTGGATGATGGAGACGAACGCGCCCAAGATCATCGAGGCGTTGAAGGGCATCGGACGTTTCCCGGTCCCCGCGGTCATTCCTTTGAAACCGCGGGGCGTGACGGCCTGAGGCGACGGCAAACCGTCGGAGCCCCGTGCGTGACTCGACCGGGAGCGGGAGTCGTTTTTCAGGGTTCCGAGCGGCCGGATGGGTTGACCGGCGGGGCGAGGTTCCCGACAATACGCCTTTCCCAATTCGGTCGCCACACGCGGCGGCGGCACCTCGTGGCAAAGGAAACCTCATGCAAACTTCTCTGGGTGAAAACGGCGGGGCGACGCTGGGCGCGGTCGAGCGCGTGACGTGGTACCACTGGCTGGTGGTCATCATCGCCTCCTGCGGCTGGCTGTTCGACTGTATGGATCAGCGGATCTTCGCCCTGGCCCGCGAACCCGCGCTGAAGGAATTGCTGCCCGCCGCCATGGTGCCTGCCGGCGAGACGCCGGCCGAGCGGAAGAGGCGCGAGGACGTGCGCGGGGCGTTGGTCAAGACCTGGGGAGGCTGGGCCACGGGCATCATGATGATCGGCTGGGCCACGGGGGGCATCATCTTCGGCATGATGAGCGATCGCTGGGGGCGCGTAAAGACGATGACCGTGACGTTGCTGGTCTATTCAGGTTTTACCGGGCTGTCCGGGATTGCGCGGACGCCGATGGAGTTCTTGGGCTACCGTTTTCTGGTCGGACTGGGCGTGGGGGGCATGTTTGGCGCGGCCACCACGCTGGTTGCAGAAAGCGTGCCAGGTCACATTCGCGCGATCGCCTTGGGATCGCTGCAGGCTCTCTCGGCCGGCGGCAACATTATGGGCTCGCTGTTGAGCACCTACATCCAGCCCGGCCGAGCCGAGTTCATGTTCGGCTTGTCGGGCTGGCGGATCATCTTCTTCGTCGGCATCCTGCCGGCGCTCCTGGTCGTGCCGATCATCCTCGTGCTCCGGGAACCCGAACGCTGGAAGCAGGCCAAGCAGAAAGCGCGCGAGTCGGGCGGCTCGGCCCAGCACATCGGCTCGATCCCCGATTTGTTCCGGCATCCCATTTGGCGGCGGAACTTGCTGGTCGGCGTGTGCTTGGGGTTGGCGGGAATGGCGGGCCTGTGGGGCATTGGTTTCTTTTCGCCGGAACTGATCACCGAGGGCTTGAAAGCCCAGGGCGAGCCTCAACACGTGATCGACCTGGTCCGCGGACGCGCCACCGCGCTGCAGGATGTCGGCTCTTTCCTGGGCATGGTCGCCTTTACGATTGTGGCCACCACGCTCGGCCGCCGGCCCGCCTTCTTCGGAGCTTTTGTTCTCTGTCTGGCCACGACGATCTTCGTATTCAATCGCCTGCACACCAGCACGGACGCCTATTGGATGTTGCCGATGATGGGGTTTGCCCAACTGTCCGTGTTCGGGGGCTATTCGATCTACTTCCCGGAGATCTTTCCCACACGGCTGCGGGGCACCGGCGTGGGCTTCTGCTACAACACGGTGCGCTATCTGGCCGCGGCCTTTCCTCCGATGTTGATGTACCTGAACACGATGATGGTCGATCAAGGCATCGAAGAACCGTTCCGCAAGGCGGCCACGTACCTGTCGTTTGTTTTCGCCCTGGGACTGGTCGCATTGATTTGGGCGCCCGAAACCAAGGGCCAGCCACTGCCGGAAGACTGACCGTTTGACGACTGCCATGACCCATTCGAGCTTGCCCGACAAGAAGACGAAGATTGTCTGCACCATCGGGCCGGCCTCACAAGCCGTCGAGGTGCTGGAGCGTTTGATCGCGGCCGGCATGAACGTGGCGCGGATCAATTTTTCGCACGGCGATCTGGACTCTCACCGTCAGACGATCGCCCACATCCGGGCGGCGGCGGCCAAGGCCGGCCGGCGAGTCGCCATTCTTGGCGATTTGTCCGGGCCGAAGATGCGAATCGGCAAGTTGGCCTCCGAGCCGGTCGAGTTGCAGCGCGATCAGATGTTTGTGCTGCAGACCGACGAGATCGTGGGCGACGAGCACCGTGTGTCGATGAGCTTCCCAGCCTTGCCCCAGGTCGTTCGCGCGGGAGATCGGATTTTCGTCAACGACGGATTCATCCAGTTGAAGGTGATCGATGTCCGGGATCGCGAAGTCGCCTGCCAGGTGCTGGTCGGCGGGGAACTCCGCTCGCACAAGGGCGTCAACCTGCCGGGCATCGACCTGGGCGTCAGCGCGTTTACAGACCGCGACCGACAATGCCTTGCATTCGCCGCCGCGGAGCGATTGGACGCCGTCAGCCAGTCGTTTGTCCAGGACGCGTACGACATCGCGGCGGTCCGCCGGGCGGCAGACGAGCTGAATTACCACCCCCTGATCATCGCCAAGATCGAACGCGCTCGGGCGCTGGACAACCTGGGCGAGATTCTCGCCGCCGCCGACGGGATCATGGTCGCCCGCGGTGATTTGGGCGTCGAGATTCCCTTCGAGCGCGTGGCCATCACGCAGAAGCGGATGATCCACCAGGCGAATCTGCTGGGCAAGCCCGTGATCGTAGCCACCCACATGCTCGAATCCATGATCCACAACCGCCGGCCGACGCGGGCGGAAGCCTCCGACGTGGCCAACGCCATCCTGGACGGGGCCGACTGCGTGATGCTGTCGGGCGAGACGGCCACGGGCGAGTACCCCGAGGACGCGGTAGCCGCGATGGCGGCCATCGCCCGCGTGACGGAGCAGGAGCGCGAGGACCATTTCCTGGCAAGCCTGCTGCAACTGGAGAAAATCCGCGGTGAAATCCGCCGCGAGGACCTGGTCTCGCTGACGGTGTACCTGGACGTCGAGACGATGAAGCCGGGTGTCGTGCTGATCCCCAGCCGCAGCGGGGCGACGGCGCGGCGCGTGAGCCGTTTCCGGCTGCCCATCTGGATCGCGGCGTTCAGCGAGGACGAAGCGGTGTGTCAGCAACTGCAGCTGTCGTACGGCGTGCTGCCCGTGTACACTGAGGATCCGCCGAACTGGTCCCATTTCGCCGTGGATTGGGTGCAGCAGCACCTGCCGGAGGCCGAAGTGGTCCTGTTGACGCGCGAAAGCGACGCCCGCCGCGAGCGGGACTCGACGCTGATCGAAATCATTGACCTGCGCGGCTAGCCCTTTCGCCCCTGGGCTTGCCCCAGGGGTCCAACGGCTTCTGCACTACCTGAGGCCCTGATGAACACCTCCGACCTGAACTTCGACATTCCGCGGCTGGGCGAGGCCCGCCTGGATTCTCCCGTTTCGTTGCGGTTCGTGGAAGACGACCAGCGCGTGTTGTACGATTCCGACCTGAAGGCCGTGCAAGCCGCGTTGGCGGCCGGCAAGCAGCCTGCTTGCTTCGAACTGGCCGGTCCGCGGCGGAAGATCTTCTTCGATCCCGCCAAGCTGTCGTGCGGCATCGTGACCTGTGGCGGTCTGTGTCCCGGCCTGAACGACGTCATTCGCTCGATCGTGTTCGCCCTTTCCTACCACTACGGCGTGCAAACCGTCTGGGGCTTCCGCTTCGGATACGAGGGCCTGGTGGCCCGCCATGGCCACGAACCGCTGCGGCTGACGTCCGACGTGGTCGACGCCATTCACGAGGACGGCGGGACCATCTTGGGATCGTCGCGCGGCCCGCAGGACGTCTCCGAGATGGTCGACACGCTGCAGCGGCGCGGCATCGGGATCCTGTTCACACTGGGCGGCGACGGGACGCTGCGCGGGGCGTTGGCGATCGCCGAGGAAATCCGCCGCCGCGATCTCCCGATCAGCGTCATCGGCGTGCCCAAGACGGTCGACAACGATGTCTCCTTTGTCCACCAGTCTTTCGGCTTCCATACGGCGGTCACCCAGACCCGGACGCCGATCATCGGGGCGCATTGGGAGGCCAAGGGCGTGCGCAACGGCGTGGGGCTGGTCAAGTTGATGGGCCGCCACAGCGGCTTCATCGCCGCCTATGCGACGCTGGCCAACAGCGACGTCAACTTCTGCCTGGTGCCCGAAGTGCCCTTCACCTTGCCGGGTTTCCTGGACGCGCTGCAGCGCCGGCTCGAGCGGCGAGCCCACGCCGTGGTGGTCGTCGCGGAGGGCGCCGGGCAGGAGCTGCTGCAAGCCAGCCAAGAACGCGACGCCTCGGGCAATGCCAAGCTGGGCGACATCGGGGTCTTCCTCAAAGGCCAGATTGCGCAGCACTTTGAAGCAGCGGATCTGGAGGTAAACGTCAAGTACATCGACCCCAGTTACACCATCCGCAGCATGCGCACCGACGCGCACGACGCCGCCTTTTGCCTGCTGCTGGGCCGGTACGCCGTCCACGCCGGGATGTCCGGCCGCACGGCCATGCTGGTCGGGGACTGGCGCGGCGAATTCACCCATGTTCCCCTCGCCGTCGCAGTTTCCCAACGCAAGCAAATCCACCCCGACGGCCGCCTCTGGAACTCAGTCCTGGCTGCGACCGGCCAGCCGGCGCGGATGTGAGCGGAACGTTTGCCAACGCGGCCGCGCGCCGTTACGATGAAAGCAGCGGAGAACCTTAATGAGCACCGAAGGATATCTGCGCCCCGATCATTCTCGTTTTCTGACCCGCCGGCAGTTCCTGGCTGGCGGCGCCGCGGTGGCGGTAGCCGCGCCGAGTCTGATCCCGGCGTCCGCGCTGGGACGCGACGGCCACACGCTGCCCAGCGAGCGGATCGGGATGGGCTTCATCGGCTTGGGCGGCCAGGGCACGGGGCACCTGCTGGGCGGCGCGTGGACCTACGTTCCCGGCGGCTACATCGCTCGCGACGATGTGCAGGTGCTGGCCGTGTGCGACGTGCGCCGGGAGCGGCGCGACCGGGCGCACCAGCGCTGTAACCAGATCTACGCCGAGAAGTTCGACCAGGCCGGCTACAGCGGGGTCCAGGCCTACAACGATTTTCGCGAAGTCCTCGCCCGGCCCGATATCGACGCCTTGTTGCTGGCCCTGCCCTATCACTGGGCCGCCTTGATGGCGACGATGGCCTTGCGGGCCGGGAAAGACGTGTACTGCGAGAAGCCGATTTGCACAACCATCCGCGAGGGCCGCAACCTGGTCGAGACCTGCCGGCGTTTCGGCCGGGTCTACCAGGCGGGCACGCAACAGCGGTCGGAGTACGACGGCAAGTTCCGCCAGGCCTGCGAACTGGTGCGCAACGGACGGATCGGCCGGCTGCAGGAAGTCTATGCCTACCGCTCGCCCGGCGCGTTCGTGCCCAGCGGCTGGACCTCGGACGAATCCCAGCCCGTCCCGGAAGGCTTCGATTGGGACCTGTGGCTCGGACCGCTGCCCTGGCGGCCTTACTCCGGCGGGGCCGGCCATGCCCTGTCCGGATTCTTCGTCGGGGACGTGAACTGGAGCCCGCACCACTACGACATCGTCAGATGGACGATCAACCCGGATCCGGCCGAAATCGTGGAAGCCTGGCCGGAGAATGGAGCGGTCCACTATCGCTATGCCGACAGCGGCGTCGTGATTCACTCGACGGGCTACCCCGGCGAGAACGTCGGCTTCGAGGGCGGAGCCTGCTTCGCCGGCAGCGCGGGGCGGATTGCGGTCGATCGCAGCAACATCGTCTCCTACCCGGCGAGCATCCTCCGGGAACCGCTGCGTCCGGGCGATGCCCGCGTGTATCATGCGACGAGCCACTCCGGCAATTTCCTCGACTGCATCCGCACGCGGCGGCCCACGATCTGCGAGCCTCAGACGGCCGTGGACAGTATGACCTTGATCCTGGCGGGCGGCATCGCCCTGGCCCTGGGGCGAAGGGTCAAGTGGGATCCGACCGCGGGCGAGTTCCCTGGAGACGACCAAGCCAACCGTCTGCTCGCCTACGCGCCGCGGCCCCCGTGGCGGTTGTGAGCCAAACGTGGCGTAAGCTTCCAGCTTGCGACGTTTGCCGCTGGCAAGCTGGAAGCTCACCCCACTTCTTAGCCTTGAAGATGCCGCCCCTGCGCGCCTCTGCACAGCCACGCCGCAAAAATGCGTTGGGCGATTGATGTTTCCGGACATTGGGGTATGATGCAGGGCAATGTGGGCCTGGAATATCCGTAACCTGCAAGGAGCACGCCATGAGTTCCCAGCATCCGCCTTTGGTCAGAACCCGCTTGTCGATCATGATGTTCCTGGAGTTCTTTCTCTGGGGTGGTTGGGCGGTGGCCATCACCGGCTACGCCGCCTCGCTCGGCTTTTCGGGCTGGCAAATCGGCTGGTTGGGCGCCGTGGCGGCAATTGGTGCGATCGTCTCGCCGTTGTTCGTGGGCTTGATTGCCGACCGGTACTTTGCGGCCCAGCGAATCTTGTTCGTCCTGCACTTGCTGGGTGGTTTGTGTCTGATCACGGCCGGTTTCCAGACGACTTTTCCCGGCTTGATGACCCTGATGATGCTGAACGGCCTGTTTTTCATGCCGAGCATTGCTTTGGTGAATTCGGTGGCCTTCCGGCACATCCCGGACCCGGACAAGTTTCCGCGGATCGCCGTGCTGGGCACGGTCGGCTGGATCACGGCCGTGTTGCTGGCCTCCGTTTTCCTGGGCGGGGCGGCAAAGCCCAACTTCCTGTTCCAATCGGGAGTGGCCGGAATCGTCCTAGCTTTCTACTGCCTGACGCTGCCGCATACGCCTCCCAAGGGCAAAGAAGCCAGCGGCGGGGACGTGTTCGGACTGGGGGCTCTCAACCTGCTGAAGGAGGGTTCGCTGCTGGTCTTTACCCTGTGCGTGTTCATCGTCGGACTCGTCGCCTGCGGATACTTCTTCACGCTGCAGGTCCCCATGCTTCAGCAGCGGGGATATCCTTCGCCGCTGGCCCTGACCTCGCTGAATCAGTTCTCCGAACTCATTTTTATGTTCAGCATGCCCTGGTTCGTATCCCGCTTGGGGCTGAAGCGCGTCGTGGCACTGGGCATGCTGGCCTGGGGCGTGCGCTATCTGTGTTTCGCCTGTCCGGATTTCTACGTGGCCCTGCTCGGACTCGCCTTGCACGGACTCTGCTACAGCTTCTTCTACGTCGGCTCCTATATGTACTTCAACGAACGGGCGCCGGCGGAGTTGAAGTCGAGTGCGCAGAGTCTGATCACGTTCCTGTTGGTGGGCGTCGGCATGTTCCTGGGCAGCCTGGGCGGCGGCCAGATGATAGAAAAGTTTCCGGCGCCCGTTCGCAACATGGCCGCGGCGCTGGGCGGCACGGACTCCCGGCCGTTGCCGCCGTGGGAGGACCCCAACGCCGCCACTAGCGCATGGCGATACCTGGATCTGTCGGGAACGCTCAGTAGTCTGGTGTACGGCGAGCAGGCGAAGGAGGCCGCGCCGGACTTGGCTGCGAAACTCGACGCCGACCGCGACGGCACGATCACGCTGGCCGAAGTCCAAGCTTCGCCGGATGCCACGCTGCAGTTCGGCGAGCACCGGTACCAGCGCGACGAACTGGTCACGGTCTTCAAGAAGATCGCGAGTCTGCCTTCCGGCGCCCCGGTGCCCGACGACCAAGTACGCGTGACACGCAAGCAATGGCTGGCCGCCCAGTCGCCCGACTGGCAGCCCATCTGGCTGTATCCAGGTCTCGGCATCTTGGTCATGCTGGTACTCTACCTGATCGCCTTCCGGCCGCCGCCGAAACCGGCGGAAACCCCGGCGCCGGAGGCGTAGGCCGGAACTGAGCGACTCGGCTTGGCGAACGGTGAGGCGTGAGCCCACCGGTTCTTCCCAGGGGAGCTGACAGCGTGAGCGGCGTTGGCCACATTCGGGCCGTAGGGGAGATCGCGCACCGACCAAGTTGGATCGTTTCGCCCCGAGGGCCAGGCACTCGGGGCTTTTTTGTTTTGTATCGAGAGCGCAATTATGAGTCATTGGCAGATTGCACATCGCGGCTCTAGCGGGCCGTTCAGGATCGCGTTGTTACTGCCGAGGCCAGCCAAGGGCTGGCAGTTGGGCTCCGTATAACGGCCCGTTCGGACCTTGTCCGGCAAAAATCTTGGGTTTTTTGGGCTGCCGGACGTCTGGCAGCAAGCCGCCTGAGAACGGGCAATCATTGACTCTCACGCGATCCTCGGATTTTTCGACCACAGAAAGGTAGTTAGCTGTTATGGCCGACATGCGACCAGTTCGGATTTTCGACACGACCTTGCGCGACGGCGAGCAGTCGCCGGGCGCGAGCATGAATTTGCAGGAAAAGATGGAGATTGCCCAAGCGCTGGTGGACTTGGGCGTGGATATCATCGAGGCCGGCTTCCCGATCGCCTCGCCGGGCGACTTCGCCGCGGTGAGCGAGATTTCCAAGAACATTCGCGGAGCCACCATCTGCGGCTTGGCTCGCTGTAACGACGCGGACATCGACCGGGCGTGGGAAGCCCTGAAACAGGCTCCGCAGCCGCGGATCCACGTGTTCTTGGCGACCAGCGCGATTCATCGCGAGTTCAAGTTGCGGATGACCCGCGAGGAGATCATCCAGCGGGCCGTCGCCGGCGTGCAGCGCGCCGTCGGTTACTGCGATGACGTGGAGTTCTCGCCCGAGGATGCCGCCCGCACCGAACACGACTTCTTGTGCCAGGTCGTCGAGGCGGCGATCGCGGCCGGGGCGACCACGGTCAACATCCCCGACACCGTGGGCTACGCACTGCCCGCGGAAATGGGCAGCCGCATCGCCATGTTGCGCAACCGCGTGCCCAACATCGATCGGGCGGTAATCAGCGTCCACTGCCACAACGATTTGGGGCTGGCGGTGGCCAACAGCCTCGCCGCTGTCGAGAATGGTGCCGGCCAGGTCGAATGCACGATCAACGGCATCGGCGAACGGGCCGGCAACTGCTCGCTGGAAGAAATCGTGATGGCCCTGAAGACGCGGCACGACCATTTCGGCTCCGGCACCAAGATCAACACGCAGCGCCTGGTCCCAGCCAGCCGCCTGGTTTCCTCCATCACGGGTTTGCAGGTGCAACGCAACAAGGCGATCGTGGGCCGCAACGCCTTTGCGCACGAGGCCGGCATCCACCAGGACGGCATGCTCAAAGAACGTTCCACCTACGAGATCATGCGCCCGGAGGACGTCGGCTTTGCCCGGACCGACCTGGTGATGGGAAAGCACAGCGGGCGGGCTGCGCTGAACGACCGTGTCAGGGCGCTCGGCTTCCAATTGACCGGCGAACAGTTGCAGAAGCTGTTCGAGGATTTCAAGGTGCTGGCCGACAAGAAAAAGGAAGTCTACGACGGGGATATCGTGGCCTTGATTGACCATCAACTGCTCGAAGTCCAAAGCGGCCAATGGCAACTGGTGGCCTTCGAGGCCGAGTCGGGAACGGGCCGGACGCCGCGCGCCAAGCTGACGCTGCGCCGCGAAAATCAGGACTTTGCCGAAGAACTCTCGATCGGCGACGGGCCGATCGACGCCGCGTTCTTCGTGGTCGAGAAGATCACCGGCGTCAAGCTCAGTTGCCGGGCGTTCGAGGCCCGCAGCGCCTCGATCGGCCGCGACGCGCAGGCGGAAGTCACGCTGGAGGTGGAGCACCAAGGCGTCGTGTACCGCGGGCGCGGCGTGTCCACGGATACCGTCGAGGCGACGGTACGAGCGATCCTGAACGCCGTCAATCGGATCACGATGACGCACCAGTAAGGGCGGCCGAGGCGCAGCCAAGTAGGTTGAGATTCCGTCCCAATCTACGGAAATGTGCGCGAAAAGACGGCGTTCGACAGGTGAACGTTCTAGCGTGCGCTAAGCCGTCACAAGGTTCCAGAAGCCCGGCTTCTTCAAGGAATCGGGCTTCTGGCGGTGTCAAATTTCCTGCATTACCGGCCGTCAACCCATTTGACAGCCCCATCGCCTTCTATAGAATAAGAGCAGTTTCAGCACCCGACCCAGGGTGCTGGACCGCGCAAGTCGGTTCCGGCAATGCCCCTCCGGGCGATTGACCCGCTTTCGCCGCTTGTCAGCGATTGGTTCCTTTTTCCTTGCCAATGCGAGAGCGACGCTATGAGTACCGTACTGTTTGCCTGGATGCCCGGAATTTGGGAGTTGATGATTTGTTTGGCGATCATGCTGATTCTGTTCGGCAATCGGTTGCCCAGCGTGATGCGGAGCCTCGGTTCCAGTGCCCGTGAATTCAAGAAGGGCGCCGAAGGTATCACGGACGATCTTGAGGAGGCGACCAAGGCCAGCCCCAGCGAACCCGCTTCGAAATCGCTTCCGGAGTGAAGGCGGTTCGTTTCAGCTAGGGCAACGCGCAACTGGCCGTAGCGCTCGTTGACCGCCGAAGACGGCCGAAAGCCGTCACGGCGGGGAATCGCTACCGGCAGAATCCAGCTGCGCATTCCGTTGACTCATACCGACGGGGGGAATCCATGTTTGGTCTTGGGATGCAAGAGTTGATTGTCGTGGGCATTATTGCCGTGTTGCTGTTCGGCAAGCGACTGCCGGAAGTCGCCAGGTCGTTTGGCAAGAGCTATAACGAGTTCCGGCGCGGCTTGTCGGATATCCAATCGCAGATGAATCTATCGGACATTTACTCCTCGACGAGCCACAACTCGTCCCGCTACACGTCCTCGACAGCGTCGTCGGAATACGACGATTACGAGGCGGCGTCGGCCCCCAAGTTCGAGCCACCGTCGTCCGAACCGCAGGCAGCGCCGGGCTTGGAAGCGGACGTCTCGCCGCCGGACGCCCCCAAGTTCGAGCCGCCGGCGGCCGAACCTCAGGCTGTGCCACCGTCTCCGGACGCGGACTTGACGCTGCAGGGCGGTTGAAGGTGGCGGTCGTCGGAGGCGACTGGCTCCGCAAATTGGATGTGCCGAGGATTTCGGCTTGCAGAAGCCGGACTTTCCGGAAAAAGCCGGGCTTCTTTTTCCGCGGGACAGGTCTCCGCATCCGTTTTGGACGAACTCGGAGACCCATCCTACTTGAGAAACTCGTCCGCCGGGGGCGGTAGCTCACTTTTCCAACGATGTGGCCGGACATTATACTGGGCCGCTGGTGTTTACCCTCTTGGCCACGCGGAGCGAGTTCCAGCATGAACGCATTGTCCCGTATGGCTGCCTTTGCAGCTTTGGTTTCCGTGCTCGGGGTGTCGGACCCGGCAAGCGCGGCGGACGAACCGGCCGACACGATCTACGCAGGCGACACCGTCACGGTTGTTAAGGACAACGTCGAGTTGGGCCTGCGCGACAAGCCTGCGACGAGCTTGAACACGGGAGACACCGTGCGGGTGACGGAGGTGCGCGGTCCCTGGATCGGCGGATACGCCATGAAGAACGGCCAGCGGTTCACCGGTTGGGTCCATCGGGACGAGGTGAAATTGGTCGTCCTTCCGGCCGACTCGGCGCCGCGGATCGAAGTGCCGGACATAGCGGACGATCCTAAGGCAGTGGCCGCGCTCCGCGAACTGCAGGTCAAGCTGGACTTGAACGACAAGGGCAACGTCCACTCGGCCGACGGCACCGAATCGAAGATCGAGGACGCGGGGATGGTGCATTTCCAAGGCTTGCACCAGCTGGCTTACCTGGATTTGGGCAAGCGCCCGATCACCGACGCCGGTCTGCAGTCGCTGGGAAAATCCACGACGCTGCAGGAATTGTACCTGGACGACACGAAGATCACCGACGAGGGGTTCGCCTTGGTGAAGGACTTCCCGAATCTGGAAGTGGTGGCGGTCAGCGGCACGCAGGTGACCAGTGCCGGACTGGGCCACGTCAAGCAGCTGAAGAACTTGCGCGTATTGAATCTCAGCAGGTGTGCCGTCACCGATGATGGCTTGGCGCACCTGGAGAAAATGACGACGCTGGGCGTGTTGGCGCTGAACGGCACCAAGGTAACCAACGCGGGCCTGGCGCATCTCAAAACGCTTCCCGATTTGCGAGTTTTGAACTTGATCGACTGCGCGGTCGACGATCAGGGTCTGGAGCACCTGTACGGCCTCGAAGAACTCCGCATGCTGTACGTCGGCGGCACGAAGGTCACCCAGGAAGGGAGGGACAAATTCAAGGACCAAGCGCCGAGTCTGGCGATCTTCGAAGACTAGAAGTCCGCAACCCGAGGCCGGCGCCGATTGCCGCGCCTGAGCCTGTCCTCGTTTGCAGCCCCCTCCGCCCCCGGATGCCCTCTGATGACCAACCCCCACGAGCGACAACCCGACAGCGATTCCCCTCATGCGCACCTTGGACTCTGGGATGCGGTCAGCATCATCGTCGGCATTGTCGTCGGAACGGCAATTTTCAAGACGCCGCAGAACGTCTTCGCCAATGTACACGGACCGTGGCTGGGGATGGGCTGTTGGCTGTTGGGCGGCGTGCTGGCGCTGCTCGGATCCATGTGCTATGCCGAGCTGGCGACGACCTATCCGCGGATGGGCGGCGACTATGTGTACCTGACGCGGGCCTTTGGACGCTGGGTTGGCTTTCTGTTCGGCTGGGCTCAACTGACCGTGATCCTGACCGGCAGCATCGGCGCCATGGCGTACGCCTTTGGCGACTATGCGGTCACGCTGTTCGGTTGGGATCCCAAGCATTCGGTTTGGCTGGCGGTCGGTTCGGTCGTCATTCTGACCGTGCTGAACTTGTTGGGCGTCGTCTTCGGCAAGACCGTGCAGAATCTGCTGACGGCGGTCAAGGTCCTGGGCTTGGGCGCGGTCGTTGTCGCCGGCTTCGCCTGGGGCGGCGACGCCTCCTGGGCCAGCCAGAAGGCCATGGAGGGTCCTGGATTTGGACTGGCGATGGTGTTCGTGTTGTACGCCTACGGCGGCTGGAACGATTCCGCCTTCGTGGCTGCCGAAGTCCGCCATCGCCACCGCAACATGCCCTTGGCGCTGCTGCTGGGGACCGGCGGCATTACGGTGATCTACTTGCTTGTCAACGCCGCTTTCCTCTGGGGCCTGGGCTTTGAAGGGGTGCGAGCTTCCCTGGCGCCCGCCGCCGATGTGGCGCGTCTGGCCTTCGGAGCATGGGGCGCGAAGGGTATCAGTCTGCTGGTGATGGCTTCCGCGTTGGGCGCAATCAACGGGCTGATTTTTACCGGTTCGCGAATCTACGTGAGCCTGGGTGCCGACCATCGCGTCTTTGCCTGGTTGGGACGCTGGAACGCCCAACGCGGCACGCCGATCCGTTCGCTGTTGACTCAAAGCGCGATCGCCGTGCTGCTGATCCTCGTTGTCGGGACGCAGGTGGGACGCGACTGGGTCGACCGGGGCATGACGGCCATCATGCTCAGCCCCCTGCCCTGGGACAAGTACTTCGGCGGTTTCGACACGCTGGTCGCCGCCACGGCGCCGGTCTTTTGGGGCTTTTTCCTGCTTACCGGTTACTCGATGATGATCTTGCGCGCCATCGATCACGACGTCCGTCGTCCGTTTTCCGCCCCGTTGTACCCGCTGGAGCCGATCCTGTTCTGCGGGATGTGCCACTACATGTTATTCTCTGCGATCGAATACGCCCAAGGACTTTCCCTGTTGGGCCTGGTTCCGTTGGCCGTCGGTCTGCCGCTGTACCTGTTCAGTCAATGGTCGGGAAAGGGCAAGGGCAGCCAAGGGCCGGCAGCCTGACACGAAACGGAGAACTGCCGCGACATGTCCCCGCTGGAGCCAATCCGGCGAAGTTTTTCACAGGAGCATTTGCATGAGTCGTTTGCTTTGTCTGAGTTGGTTGATTCCGTTCGCCTTGCCCGTGGCCCTGCTGGGGGCCGCCGCGGCTCAGGACACCACCGAGGCCCGCACCCCCGACGTGGTTTACGTGGGCAGTCCTCACGACATCGTGTCCAAGATGCTGGAAGTGGCTCAAGTCAAGAAGGAAGACATCCTGTACGATCCGGGCTGCGGCGACGGGCGCATCTGCGTTATGGCCGCCAAGAAGTACGGCTGTAAAGCGGTCGGCTTTGACCTGAACCCGGTGCGGATCCGCGAATCGCTGGAGAACATCAAACGCAACGGCGTCGACAAACTGGTCCGCATCGAGCGGAAGGACATCTTCACGGTGGACTTCAGCGAGGCCACGGTCGTGACGATCTACCTGCTGCCCTGGATGAACAAGAAGCTGGTGCCACAGCTGCAGAAGATGAAGCCCGGCACGCGAATCGTCGCCCACGATTACTCCATCGAGGGCTATCCGCCGGAGAAGACGATCACCATGACTTCCAAGCAGGATGCTGTGGAGCACTACATCTACTTCTGGACGCTGCCCCTGAAGCCCGGCCCCGGCGCCGACGAATCGGAAGACGACACCGAGTTGGACGAGGAACCGTAACGCGGCCGTCGTCGCATGGCTCTTTGAGCCGCGCAGTCGCTCTCAGAATCCCGACCGCATCTGCACGGCTCGGAGAGCCGTGCTGCGAATGAGCCCTATCGCACTACTTCCGGCGTAGCCTCGAAGACCAGCACCTGGAACGGCAGCAGCGTGATGCGCACCGGTTGGCCGGCGGTGGCCGAAATCGCCGGTTTCTGAGCGTCATGGGCCCAGGGACTTTTCAATTGGTACTGGGTTGCGGCGCCCGGCGGCAGTTCCAAAGCCGCGCCAACATCCAACGCGAATTCGTGGGGCTGCTCGTCCGGATTTCTCAGCATGACGATGCCTTTGCGGGGCGTCCAGGACGCATAGCCGTACACTTCCAGCTTCGCCGGATCGCCGCCGATCCAGTGCGTATCGGCCAGCACATCGGCGTGGCCCCGCGACCACTTCGCGGCCTCCGCCAGCACTTGCCAGTCGTCGTCTGTGAGCTTGCCGGGCTGGATGTACAACTCTTGCAAGCTGGTGCCGGCGCCAAAAAACGCGCGGACGTCGTCCTTGAAACCAGCCGCGTTGAACGTCGGATCTCCGGCCGTGCCGTGCCGCGAATAAGCGACGCCTTGCGTCATCAGAGCGTTCAGCGGATACAGCGGCCCTTTGCCGGCGATGTTGCGGTAGGTCTCCCGGTCGCGATAGGTGAGCCACTGCTGCTGCCGCGCCCCCTTGCCCGCCAGCCCCATGTCGCCGCCTTGCCGCCAGACGGAATCGGCGTAGCGGAGCCAGAACGGCGAGGGCCACGAGCCCGTGGTCAGATTGATGTAGACTTGGGGGTTTTCCTGCCGCAGGTCCAACATCAGCCGCCGCATGGCTTCAGTGTCCAAGACGTAAGTTGCGCCTCCGGAGGCGTAGGTGCCCGCCGCGATGCCGTCGAATTTGAAGTGGTTCACGCCGTACTTCTGCATCATCCTGACACAAGCGTCCTTGAACGCGGCATAATACTTCGGTCCCGCGAGCGAAAAGCCGGTCGGGTTGATCTCGAACCCTTGCTCGCGGCCGTATTTCAGACGCTCCTCGCGGGCCTTGCCGTAGCCGCCGAAGGGCGAGAGCCAGACGCCCACGTGCGTGCCGTACTCGCGGCACAACTCGGCGTGCGGGCCGAACCCGTTGGGAAAGCCGGAGTGGAAATGCCACAGCGTCTTCGGGTCGTCCCAGCCGTCGTCAAAGACCATCGCGTCCAGCACCACCCCGTGCGGCTGAACCAGCTTCTCGCCCATCGTGCGGATCGCGTCCAGGCAGTTCGACTCGTTCATCGAATACAGGCCCGTGGCAATGTCGTACCACGAGTTGTAGTGCAGGAACGGGCGATAGGGATGAGCCCGCTCACGTTCCAGATAGTACAGAAACGCCCGCCGCAGCTGGCCTGGGGGCGCGACGCCGATCACGAAACTCTGCGTGAATGACGTGCCCTTGGCCAACGGCGCGTTCCGCAACAGCCGGCAGTGGACACGAGTGTCGGGCGGCGAATGCCGGCTTCCCGGCTTGATATCCGGGACCACGGTTCGGTTCAGAGCGTGCGGATCTTCGCAGCCGAGAAACAGGCCCTCGGCGACGACCGGCGAACCGTCCACCGTACCCGCACTCCGCGCTCCCGGCACGGATTCATTCATCCAGACGATGTCCTGCACCACGCAGTTGTCGCGGGCGGCCGTCAGTTCGATTTCTTGACGCACGTAGTTGGCGCCGTCCAGCAGCACCGCCCGCCAGACCACCCGCAGCATGCCGTCGGCCGACCGCATCGGCCACGCGATTTGCCGGCCCGGCAGACGCGTTGCCAGCCGGGCCGCCTGAGGATCGGGCGTCAGGGCTGTGATCTGCGGCTCGCCCTCCGGCACCAGTTGGGACGCAGCGTACCGGTGACCATCGGCCAAGGCGATCTCGAAGACTTCCCCGGCCAGCGGCAAGTCGCGGCCGAGTTGCTGCTGGCGGAAGACGCGTGGTTTGAAGGACGGCGGTTTCACCGTCCAGGACATCGACAACGCAGCGTTGCCGGCTGCCAGCACATCGCCCTGCCGCTCGACGCGGGCCGGTCCTGGCTCAGGGCCTGGATAATCCAACGCCAACGCAGCGGACACGGGCTGGATAGCGCTGAGGAGCAAGGCCAGGCAGGCGGCCGTCCGGAGCTGTCGGCCGGAACGCGAAACGTCGTGGGTCGAGAAGGTCATGATGTGGCTCCCGTGTTGTTCAAGGGGTGGCGGTCAGAACGCCGTCGGGATGGCGCAAAGGTTCCCGTCACGATAAGCCGCGGGACCAGTCGCGTCAACGGAAGGCCGAGACCAGAAGCCGTGGCATGGTGCGGTAGCTTGACGAAAGCCGCTCAGCCTGTTGTATCGCCGGGGGGCAGGGTGGTAGAATCCTGTCCATTGGCAGTCGTCAAACCTCCTGCAGATCGAGGACGGCCATGAACACCCTCTCACGCATGGCGACGTTTCTGGGTTCGGTCCTGTGGCTGACTGCCGGCGGGGCGTCCGCCACCGAGGAGTCGCTGGCGGGCCGGGTCGAGCCGCTGTACGTGCGGCCGGAGCCACCGGCGATTTCGCCGGGCGAGCCGCTCAGTGTCCGGGCGCTGGTCACGCACCCTCCGCTGGTTCGCGGGCTGGTGAGTTGGACGGTCGAAAGCCGCGGCCATCGCGGGGTGTTGTACAGCCTCTCGTCGAGCCCCAATGGCCGACTGGTGGCCACGGGGGGGCTGGACGGCACGGTCCGCGTTTGGCAGTTATCCGATGGCCAACTGCTGCGCGTGCTGGTCGGGCATGACAGCTACTCCGGCAGCGTGGCTTGGTCGCCCTGCGGGACCTTGATCGCCTCGGCCGGCACTTGGGACGGCAGCGTGCGTCTTTGGGACCCAAAGGCGGGCCGTCAGCTGCGGGTTTTCAAAGGACTCAAAAACCCGGTGGGAAACGTGGCCTGGTCCCCCAGCGGCCGCCGGCTGGTCGCCTCGTCGGGATTCAGCGGCGTGCTGTGGATGTGGGATGGCGAGGCCGACGAGACGGAGACCGCCAGCGAACTCGGCCACTACATCACCGGGCTGCAGTGGTCTCCCAACGGCATGTCTCTGGCCGTCCTCTCCGAACAGTCTCCTGTGACCGTGCTGGACATGGAATCCCGGCAGTCAAGGAAGGAGAATGTGCGAAGTTTCGGCGACGCCTCGACGACCAGCCTGGCCTGGTCGCCCGACGGTGCGCGAGTCGCGATTGGCAGCGGCACTCAGTGTTCCATTCTGGACTCTGCGACCGGAGAAGAGGTCAAGAAGCTGAGCGGCGCGTGCCTGTCCATGGCTTGGTCACCCGACGGCAAGCAACTGGCGACAACCGGCTCCAGCTACGCGGTGCAGATCTGGGACGTGGAGGCCGGCAAGGTGGCGGCCCCTGTCCCGGCCACGGCCAGCCGACTGGCTTGGGATCGGGCCAGCCAACGCTTGTTCTGTCTGTACACGACTCAGTTGACCGTTTACGACCCGGCAGAGAAGAAAGTCGTGTTGACGATCCCAGCCGCGCTGATCCAGCCGCCGTATTGGTGCGTTGGCCGTCCTATGGTGACGGGTCTGATGACGGCCAAGCTGTCCCTCTGGGACGCCAATACAGCCAGGCATTTGTGCGATCTGTCCGGGCACACTTCGACCATCTCCGCGGTCTCGTGGCCGCGGGACGGCAAAACGCTCGCCTCGGCCAGTTCCGACAAGACCCTGCGCATCTGGAACGTCGGCACGGGCGAGACGATGCACACGCTCACAGGGCACACGGCCACCGTGACCGACGTGGCTTGGTCGCCCAACGGCAAGGTGTTGGCCTCCGCCGGCAGCGACAAGACCGTGAGAATCTGGGATCCCGACGACGAATCCTGCCAGGTCCTGGAAGGGCACACCGGCGCGGTGCGCGCGCTGGCCTGGTCTCCGGCGGGCAACCAGTTGCTGTCCGGCGGTTCCGACCAGACGGTGATCGTGTGGGATCCGAAGTCCGGCAAGGCCCAACGCACGATCGAGGTGTCGCGGCCTGTGCTGTCGCTGGCCTGCGCCACGATCGGCAAGACGATGACGCTGGCCTGCGGCACGACCGAGGACCAAGTGCAGGTAATCAACGCCACAAGTGGCCAGCAATTGGCCATCCTGCGTTCCCGCGGCAGTCCGCCATCGGTGACGGCGCTGGCCTGGCTGCCGATGGGAGGCCACTTGTTCGCCGGCCGCAGCTGTCACACAGCGCAACTCTGGGATGCGGGTGCGAACAAGGTCATCCGCCATTTTCAGGCGATGGCGCCCGTAGCCTACGTGACCATTGCCGGCAATGGCAACACGCTGGTCGCGGGGAACCACGACGGCACCGTCCGGTTCTGGGACACCGCCAGCGGCGAGCTTCGCGGCGTGGTCCTGGACGGCGCCGATCACGTCGTCCAACTGAGCTGCGACGGCCAGTACCGAGTCGATCCCGACAAGCAACCGGACTTGGTTTACGTGGCCCTGACGCCGGAAGGCCAGAGCACCCTCACGCCCGACGAGTTCGCCAAGAAGTACCGCTGGCGCAACAACCCGGCCAGCGTCAAGCTCGTCCCGGGCCGATGAAGTGGTGTGGCCATCCTCCGCGCCGCTTCGTCGGGTCTTGCAGTGATCGAACCTCTTGCCAGGCGGGCAAGCTCGATTTCCTGATCCAGGAGGCGCTCCAGGGTAAGAGCGAGAACCGACTCAGAGAACTCTGGTGCACCGGACGACGGAACGATTCTGGGAATGCTACTTGGATTTGCCCCGGGACATCCAGAAACTCGCCGATAAGAATTTCCGCCCGTCTTGTGTGGCACGGCCTACTTGTTGGCCGTGAGAGGCGGTGTCATTCGTGTCCTTGGTAATGGTGCGTCCAATGGCCTCGAACGTAACTGCAAGCCCAACAAGCAGAACGCTGATTTGGCAAGGGCTAGAAGAACCCCGCGACATACTCCAGCGTCGCGGCTTGGCCGCCGGCGTCTTGCAGGCCGGCCATTTCGACGGCGTAGAGGGCGTTTGGCGCAAGGATGATGTTGGCCGGACGGAAGATGATGCAATTCGGGATGCCGAACCCGGAGGTCTCGACGTTGAAGTAGTCGATCGCCAGGGGCTGCGGGCCCTTTTGCAGCACTCCGCTGCGGGTGTCGAGCTGCGCGGGGGTGACGCTCACCTTCACCTGCTCCTTGCCCGGCGAGGCGTACTTCTTCGGGTTCAGCGAAACGCTCCAAGCCCAATCCTTGACGAACATGCTCTTGGGCATCAGCCCCTGGGGTGGAAAAGCCACAAAGTCGTAATCGGGCACTTCGGCGCGGCTGCTGTCGAACGACCACATCGCCGTGTAACCGCCGTAAGAGCCGAACCCGGTCCTCTGCATGGCGGGATTCAGGCACCAGCGACGATGCCCCAGCCGGTCGATGTTGCCCGGATCGGAATCCCCCATGAACAGCTTGACCGAATCGGGCGGCGAGGTACTGCTGGAGATGTTCGACGAGCCACAGCCCTTGGCGGCGAACTGGTAGGCGTCGTCAGGCCAGCCGGGGTTTTTCGGGTTGTGCGTCAACTTGCCCAGAGCGTCCATGATCCGGGCGGCGGCCACCGCGTAGGCGATGTAGCCGCGGTCGAGCTGCAGGTCGGCATAGGGCAAACCGCACAGAAATCGATAACCCATCAGCAGCCGCAAGGCCTCTTCGCGACGCTCATGCGAGGCCGGGTTCAGGGCTTCGTTCAGTACCTCCTGCGTGGTTCGGGGCATCTCGCCCACGGTGCCAACGGCCGCCTGCTGCAGCGCGGCAAGCCGTTGGGTGATCAATTGCGCCGACTGGGGCAAGATCAGTTTGCCGTTGAGCCAGAGTTGCTCCTGGACGAGTTGTTTCCCTTCGAACCGCTGCAACGTGCCGTGCAACACGCCCTGGTTGTAATGGCACGAGTACTTCAGGGAACCGTCCTCGGCGTGCTCCGTGTAGCGGCCGTGGCGTTTGCCTTCTCGATAGATGCCGCGACGCTGTACCTTGCCGTTGGGATACAACAGGACGAATTCGCCCTGCAGCGTGCCGTGGACGAAGTTGGCGGTGCCGCTCGGCTTGCCATCGGGATAGAACTCGCGGTAGACTCCGTGCCGCCGGCCCTGGGCGTCCACACTGTAGACGGCTTTGCGCGTACCGTCGGGGTGCGTCTCGACACGCTGGTCTTCGGCTGCCGAGAGATTCGCCGGCATCGCAACGAACGTCACGGCACATAGGGCGGCCATGCACAGACAAGTGCGACGTCCCATGGGCTTCCTCGTCTCCCCACGACTCGACTTCGACGGACATGCTCCTATTTTGCCGGTTCCCCGGCTACGGGGCGTCCCAGGCAGACGCGAAATCCGTCGCGCGAGTCGGAGTAGCTGGTACTGTGGATCCCGAGGCGAACGGCACAGCGGGCGTTGCCGGGTACATCGAAGTAGTTGCCGCCGCGGCAGACGGGGTGCGGGTCTGTTTCGACGAAATGCGCTTCTTCGTGCCCGCCTTGCGGGTCGAAGTGGTCCAGGACAAACTCCCACACTCCGCCGCACATGTCGGCCAGGCCAAAACCGTTTCGGCCCTTTTCTCCGTAATGGTCCACCGGCGAGACGAACGGATACCCGTCGCTCCACGGCGCCTTGGCCAGCGGCCAGGTCTTCGTCCGGCCGGGCAGAAAGTCGATGGCCGAGATGTTCAGCCTGCCTTCGCCCGCCTCGAGTTCGTCTCCCCACCAGAAGAACGCACGCGGGCGCCCGCCCCGGCAGGCGTACTCCCATTCCGCTTCCGTGGGCAGCCGGTACTCCAGCCCCTCGGGCAACCGGCCGGCCTCGCGCTCGCGCTTCGTCAACCACTGGCAGAAGGCGCGGTCGTCATTCCAACTGACACACACCACGGGATAGACATCCTCGTTGGGGAACGCCCAGTTCGGGTCGCGCCAGCTCTTGCCCGGCATTCTTTTCCAGGGATGCATCACCTGGGTCGTGAAGTGATATCCGTCCCACTCCGGGTCAAAACACTGCGCCCATCCGCCGGGCTTCTCGGCGTCGGTGACATAACCGCTCTCCTCGACGAAACGGCGGAACTGGCCCACGCTGACTTCGGTGCGGCCCATCCAGAAGCCGTGCTTGACCCGTGTGGGCCGCGGATCGCCCTCGGGTTTTTCACGCGACGTCCCCGGCGTGGCGCCGCCTTCGATTCCCGTGGCCCAGGCGCGTTCTTCCGGCGTGCTTCCCATGAGGAATTCGCCGGGCGGAATGTAAACGACTTCCAAGCTCACCCCGCCGCCGAGATCGACTTGCTTCGCCGTGCCTTGGGCCGGCTCGCGCTCCTCGGCCGCGCGGATCGGTAACCCGGCCCCGATGACGGCCGCCAGGACCGCCAAAACCGGCAAGACGCCGGGACGCGAGGGGTAACTCGCGACAACCATCTTTCGAGACCAAATTGCGGACCGTGTTTCAGTTCTTTGTGTGTTGGCACTCATGACATTTCCTCCTGTAGCGACCACGGTAGCATGTGGGGAATTTCAAATCAAGCATACCGAGTACCGGTCGGACTGTCACGACCCGGTCCGGGGCTTTTGCCCGCCCTTCGAGCAGGCCTGCTCGAAGCCGCCAGGGTCATGGTCGTACTTTGGTTCGTACGATATCCTGTACGTCAGTCTTTCCAGCCTGACCGGTCAGGCTGGAAAGCTGGACGTACTTCTTTGGCTGACGACGATTACCTCGATGACACGATTCCTGATTTCTTGCAGCGTTTTCGCGGCGGCATCCTTTGTTGCGGCCTCCCTCGTCGCGGCCGCACCGGTCGAGTTATACGTGGCCCCGGACGGCTCGGACGCCAATCCCGGCACGGCGGAGAAACCGTTTCGCACGTTACATCGCGCCCAGGAAGCCGCGCGGCGGGCCATCCTGTCGCTGGACGGCGAATTGATCGTGAATCTCCTGCCCGGCGAGTATCGACTGGACAAAACGCTGGAATTCACCCAGGCGGATTCCGGGCGGAACGGGTTCCGCGTGACGTATCGCAGCGCCGGCGGTTTGGGCCAGGCTCGAATTCTCGGCAGCCTGCCCCTGGTCGGCTGGCAGCCGCATCGCGACGGGATCTGGAAGATTGCGGTGCCGGAAGGCGTGCGTTTCCACACGCTGTACGAAAACGGCCGCCGAGCGTGGAAGGCGCGATTCCCCAACTACGAGCATCACCCGGACATGCCGACGGCGCGCGGCCGGTACCTGGTCAGCGTCGACGGCAGTCCGCAGCAGGACGCCGACAAACGCGAACCGGCGGGCTGGCTCGTCTATCGGCCCGAAGACGCTCCGCCCGTGACGGCGCCGGCCACGATGGACATCCTGCTGTTTGCCGAAGGCAAGTGCGATTGGATGCGCACGCTGCGCAAGGTCGTGGCGATTGACCCTGAACAGCGCCGCATCACCATCGCCGGAGGCTTCTGGATGGGCGTCAAAGCGCAGGCTCGCTTTTTTCTCGAAAACGAATTGGGCTTCCTCGACGCGCCCGGCGAGTTTCACCTGGACGCGGTTGAGCACATGCTGTATTACAAACCGTTGGGCGAGGGACATCCGGACTCGCTTGGTATCACCGCGCCTGTCCTGGGGCGTCTGATCCAATTCCAGGGCGACTCCCGCGAGCAGTGCGTCGAAAACGTCTCGCTGGTGGGCCTGATGCTGGCCGAGACGGACGATTCGCCGCAGGCCGGCTGGTGGGCGACCCAGTACGGGCGACTGGACGGCGCGCTGGTCTGGATGAGCAACACGCGGAACATCGAGGTCCGCGACTGCCACCTGAAGAACAGCGGACGCAGCGGCATCATGATGATCGGGCAGAACATCCGCAATCTCATCACGGGATGCTGGATCGAGCACCTGGGCGTCAACGGCGTTACGCTCTGTAACCGCTTCTCCGGGCCGGACAAGACGAAAGCGACGGAAGACCGCTGCGAGCGCAACCGGGTCCTGAACTGCCGTATCCACCACGCAGGCGAGATCCACTGCTATGCCGCCTGTGTGAATGCGTTCAACGTGAGCGACAACGAAGTGGGGTACTGCGAGCTGTCCGATTCCGTCCGCTACGCCGTCACGGTCCGCGGGAACAGCGGAGAGCAATACGGCCCGCTGGTTTTCGAAGCGAATCTTCCGTTCTGCCGGGGCAACCGGTTTCACCATCTGTGCATCTACCGTTGCGGCCAGGACAGCGGCGACATGGGCGCGCTGCACGCCGCGAACCTGAACATCCCCGGTGGCGACGCGGTGAATGCCTTCGAGCAGATCACCGTGGCCGACTGCCGGGCGATCCCCTCGATGCAAGACATCGCCCCCGACGGCATCTTCCTGGACTGGCCCCAGATGGCCATGCACCAGGTCTTCCGCAACGTGCAGATCGTCCGCATGCAAGGCCGGCAGCTGCGCAGCCACAGGCCGGAGAACGGCGCATCGGCCGTGACGGAAAACGTCAGTTGGGAGCCGGACTTCGACGCGAGCCGGATGGAGTACGACGCGATCGGCCTGCGTCCCGACTTTCCCCAGGAATACGGCGGTGCGGCCCCCGCAATACTTCCGCCTCCTGCGGGCCTTCAGGCAAAGCCTCTGGGGCCGGAAAGCGTTCAAGTGAGCTGGCAATCCGTGGTGGGGGCGGGCCAGCCGTCGGTGCTGTACGTGCTCTATCGCGACGGTGTTCCGGTGGCGACCACGATGTCCACTTCGCTGGAGGATCGCGGCCGCACCAAGTAGCATGGCTCTCCGAGCCGTGCAGAAGATCCAACCCGGCTTCGGCGAGCCATGTGCTTGGCAAGGAGGATTTCGTGACACACGGTAGGAATCGCAGAAGGCGGGCGGCCAAAGGGCAGCCCGGCCCCTCGAGGGGGCGGCAGGCCACGGCCTCCGGCCGCCCAGCGGAGCCAATGCCCGGCGGTGCCAGCCAAGAATCCCGGTTTGGCTTTGCCTGTTCGCTCTGGCAGCAGGTCCGGCGGGAAGAGGCAGCCGCCCACTTTCGTGATCTGCTGAAATCGGACCCCGGCGATCCCCAGTTCGTTCGCTACTGGTTGGCGGCCTGTCTGCTTGATCTGCAGCAGCACGACGAATTGCACCGGTTGCTGGAACAACACGAAGAGCCTACCGCCGCCTGGAGGTATGCCCAGTCGCTGCTCGCATTCCGCCAGGGCGGCGACTCGGACGAGGCCCGCCGCTGGTTGCGTGAGGCCCAAGCTCTGGACAAGCACTTTCCCGATTACCTGCTCGGCGGCGCCCTGGTTCACGCGGATCGGCCGGTTCGTTTTGGACGCGAGCCGCGCGAAACGACCCACAGTCTGGCCAGGCTATTTCTTCCTGCCTGGCGATCTACGCCTGGGGCCGCAGCGTGGGTCCGCAAGGTGCTGCGGATCCCGCTCGACAAAGAGCCAGCCGGCACGCCGTTTCCGCGCAGCGAACTGCTCGCTTTGCCCCGCCGCAACGTGACGTGGCAAGTGGGGTTGCGCTTGCTGGACGAGCCGGACCCCGCCTCCAACGAGCCGCCCGCCTGGATCATGGCAATTGCCAACGCCGATGACAAAGAACTGCTGTACATGACGGTGATCGAAGAAGATCCGGCGCCGGCGATCGTTTGGCGCGAGGTCCTGTCGGCGTTCCGCCAGTCGCTGACCGGAGCGCCCCACCGGCCGGCGAAGCTGACCGTGCCGCGGGCCCGTTTTGTCCAGGCGTGGCAGCCCATGCTGGCGGAAATCGGAGTGGCGTGTAACTTGGAGAACGATCCGGGGCCGATGGACGAACTGCTGGAGGGAATGGCCAAACTGGTCGAACTCCAGCGGTTGCCGCCCCTGCCGTCCGGAGTCGATCCGGGCGAGTTTCCCCAGACGGATGGTGTGTGGCAGGCGGACTTCTTTCACTCGCCGGCGTTCATTTCCAACGACCAGGTCGGAGTCGAACGGCCGTGGGCTGCGATCGTGTTGGACAAGCGCTCGTGTTTCGTGCTCTCGAACGAAATGCTTCGCGGCGAACCCACGCCGGACGCCCTGTGGGATCACGTGCTGCGCAGCATGGCCCATCCCGGACCCCACGCCCCGATGCGCCCGTCCGTGGTCGAGGTGTCCGATTCTGACTGCTACGATTTCCTCAAGCCGCAATTGAACCGGCTCGGCGTGGAGTGCGTGCTGCTGGACGAACTCCCTGAATTGCACGATTTCTGCCGCATGCTCGCGGCCGGCCACGGCGGCCCCGAGAAGTGCGCCTTGGCGGACGGCCCCGGCGTCACCATGACGCAGATGGAGTCGTTCTACTATGCCGCAGCGCGGTATTTTCAGCAGGCCCCATGGAAACACGTGCGCGGCGAAATTCCGATCGCGATTCGCTGCCGCGGTCTCGGCGTGGACACCCGATACGCCGTTGTCCTCGGACGCACCGGAGTCACGCTGGGCCTGGTCGTTACCAACACCTGGGATGACGTGCGGGATCTGATCCTTGGTGTGAGAACCTCGGACGAGTTGTCCGGCTTTTCCGTGATCTTCGATGAAATCACGGTGATGGCGCCCGCGGACCTTTACCTGGTCGAGCGCAACGGTTGGCCGGTTGCCACGCCCGAAGCCTATCCGGTAGCCCTACGTCACGAGCCGGGCCGGCAGCCGCAATCGCCGTCGGGGGAGGACTTGGAGCATCTCGAGAGCTGCCTGCAAGTCATACCTGATTTCGTCCGCGGGGGCATGGACGCCAAGACCTACGAAGTGGAAACCAACGGAAAACGCGTCAAGATGCGGTTGTCGTGGGCGGCGCCACGGCGGTGAGACGCAGTTCTGCTTTTTGATCGACACTCCTGGTCGCGCTCGGCGCAGGTTTCCCGACCCTATCCGCACGGCTCGGAGAACCATGCTACGGGGAATGTGCGACGATCCGCAGCCATGCCGTTTGGTGACTCAGGGGCTTTCGCCGAATTGCAGCGAATACAGGTCTGCGTCCTTCAGTTCGAACCGCAGACGGACCGTCTGGCCGGCCAGTTTGCCGAGGTCCGCGCCGGACTTCCAGCTCACCGTGTGCTCGATGCGGTCGCCGATGATCTCCGGGCAGTCGGCCAAGGCAAAACCTTCGATCGGTTTGCCGTCGGCCGTCTGCAATTCGACACGTAGGCCGCCGGCCGCTGAAGTCGAATAATTGATGGTCAGCCGGTTGCCGGAGAAGACCAGCGGCTTGGTGATCATCTGCCCGCCGGCGTACGGGCCGGACACGGAGACGAAGCCGTCCGGCCGCAACGTGTATCGCCGCACGTGATTGCTGGAGTATCCGGAATGGTGTTTCACGTACAGCGACAGTTCCCGCTCGCCGGTCTGGACGATGCCGCGAGCGGCGTAGTTGGCCCGCGAAGTCCAGTTCTCCAGGTCGAATCCCGGCCGGATGAACGCTTCCAGGAACGTGCGTTTGAAATCGTCCCCGCCCCGCGCCGAAGCCAGCAGGATATCGGTACAGTCGTTGGCATAGTTCCACTCCGTCGGCGTGCCGATGCGGCGGGCTTCCTCGTCGGTCACGACTCGCCGCCCCGGCAAGAATCGCGTCGGCAGCCCGATGTACAGATGCGGCGCGCGAACGTACGGGTCGATCTGGTTCGTGTACAGATGCTGCCGCGGCTTGCCGCCCAGCTCAAGGTCGACCGGTTCCGTCCAGTGAATGAAGTCCTGCGACGTCGTGCGGGCAATCCATCGCGTCCCCTCCCGGAACACGCGGAAGTAACACACGTACTGCTTTTCGCTCTCCGACCAGAACGCGTTGTTCTGCGAATCGAACGCCCCCTTGGTGATCACCGGCTCCGCCTGCAGTTCCCGCCAGTGGATCCCGTCGGGCGACGCGAACGCGATCAGGCCCGGCTCCCCGGTTCCGCCGAGCGCCTTGTACCGCTGATCGGCCGGCGCGGCAGGATTCGCATCAATAAACGGCGCAAAATTGTGACAACCCCGATGCCGCGCCAGCACGACGTTGTTGTCCTTCGTGCCCTGCACCTCGAACAACCCCAGCTTGGGCCGCGTCCAGTTAATGCCGTCGCGGCTCTCGGCGACGCAGGTGACTTCCACGTCCAACGTATGCCGCGCGACCGGCAAGCCCCGGTAGTAGAACCGAAACAGGTCCCCATCCTTCAGCACCGTCTCATATCCGCAATACAGCCCCTCCCAGGGCTGGTCGAACTTCAGCACGACCTCGCGCGGTTGCGGCGCGTGTAAGACGAGCTTGGCCCCTTCCAGCCGGTCGATCAGCAGTTGATCGACAAACAGCTCGCGCCGGGCCCCGATGTTGATTTCTCCCTCGGCGGCAGCCGTAGAAACCAACAGCGTGACGCACCATCCTGCCAAAACGCCCACCATGTACTTCTGCACTCGTGACATGAAAACAACTCCTCCGGCTTGGAACTTCAAGATGATTTCACGTAGCTGATCTCGATCTGAGGGAACGCCTGTTTAAGTAGGTCGATCGCCTCGAACGTCCGGTTGCCCCATTGGTTCGTAAACGCGTAGGTGCGGTTTTCCGTCAAAATCAACTCATCGTCACCGACAAAGTATCGCCGGGAATCGAAACGTCTTCCCGCCTCCTCGGCTTTCTCGGCGGACAAGCGGACAAACTCTTCCGTACCGACTACGCCTTCGACCGCTCGGAACATAGTCGCCTTCCTCCAATGAATCACCTCCATGATCGCTTCCGGGGAGACGCCCTTGCTGCACAGATGCCTCACGACTGCGAAGATCGCGTTTCGCTTCCACATTCGCTCGAACTTCTTGCGGTCGATCGTTATGTCATATCTGGTAAAGTCGGGACCCGATCTTCGGGCCTTGCGTTCTCGCCTCTGCTTCTCTTTGATCTGAACGCGATAATCCTCTACCTCCGGCAGAGGTATGATCTGCTGGACATCCAACAGGATCCGCTTGCCGTCGCGGTACGGCTTGACCCGGACGCACCGAATGGACAAATCTCGGTCGTTCAGCCACATGACTGCGGTCGTCAGTTCCTTCGAGAACTCGGCTGAGACTAGCACGATTCGGACGTCCTGGGCGAACTCGTCCTCGTTTGGCTCTTCCCAACCCAAGTGCTCCAAGATTTTCGCCTCAGGGTCATCATCCTTCCCCAGTCTTCTGAGGTAGTTCCGAAAGATCTCCACGGCAGTCTCGAACGTCATGGCTGACACCATGGCCGCGTAACGGATCGCCTGAAGCTCCATGTGTCCGCCATCCTCGGTACGTTTCAACTCGATGACGACGAGGTTGGCTTCTTTGTCAAGTCCGAGCAAGTCGATCCGCCGTCGGCTGTCCTGCCAGTCGCCAAACTCCTCGGCGATCACGAGCGTGTCGGGCGAGATCACCTTGACCTGCTCCCTGAGGAGTCGCTGCAAATCGCCGCGTTCGCTGACCCCCAATTCGGCAAATCCCGTTTCCTCGAACTCGCGGATGTTGTCCTTGGTGAGTTCGTAGATCGTCATGATTCGTCTCCACTGCTCGGCCTGAAAGGCACGTTTAGGCGGAGGCTCCTCTAGACTCGATTCGGACTTGGCACTGGGGGAAGGACAAAACACCCAGGGATGATGAATCTACCGCCGAAATATTCGCTGGACAACGGGCCATGTGACGAAAAGGCCGAGACCGCTTTGCGATCACGCTCCTAACCCCTCGCTTAGCTGCCGAACAGTCGGCTACCGTGACCTACGAGCCTTCCAGAAGCTCGCGGATGTGTTGATAGAACCGGTTGAAAGACGGGTTCGCTCGAGCTTGCTCCAGATCTAACTTGCGCGAAAACTCCAGCTGGTGAATGACCGGGTCGTAGCCGAAGGGCATGTGTTTTCCGAGCCAGCCCTTGGCATCTCGGATGGATTCTGGCGCGGGCGGCGGATCGAGATCGTGCGGCAGACCGCGGAGACCGCGCAACGATCGCGCAGCGGTGAGGAACCACGTTTCGTATTCGCGATAGGCCAGTGCGACAATCACCGTCACGTCGCCACGAACCGCCTTCGCCCGCCGCAGCAAGTCGGGGCCCAGCGTGGCGGGGCAGTCGTCTTCGCAGTCCAGCAGAATGAGCACGACGCCGCCACCTTGGGCTGCCTTGGCGGCTGCGAGCGCGACTTGCTTGCGGAAGTAGTCGTGGTCACGGAGGAAGGAGCCCGCCTTGACTCGGATCGGCGCGTTCACACGCAGTGTCCCTTCCACCCCTGCCAGGATCGCGATCCGGTGCAGGAGTGCGGGCACCGCTTCGACCTCGCCGTGGCCTTCCACGATGGGAGCGATGTACGGCATGGCTAACGCCCGTTGCACTCGAAGAGGTTGAGCTGCCGTTCGTGGCTGACGTCGCTGAGGGTCCGTTCGTCCGGCGCCAGCTGGTTCTGGCGTAGCAGTTCTCCGGGCGTAAACAACTTGCCGCGCATCATGCTGCGTCCGGCCTCGTCGACGGGGCCAATCCGCGTCAGTCCATCCTGGTTGTCGACCGCCAGGACCGATTCCGTGGGGATGTCCGTATTGTCCAGCAGGTCGGCGCTGTGGCTGGTGACCAGAATCTGGCAGTGCTGCGAGCCTTCGCGTAGCGAGGAGAGCAGCACGCTTGCGGCTGCGGGGTGCAGGGCCATCTCCGGCTCCTCCAGGCCGATCAGGTTCGGTGGCAGGCGGCTCTCGCGAGCGGCCGCGGCCTGAAAGACGGCCAGCAAGATGCCGAAGGCGCGGAGGGTGCCGTCCGACATGGCGCCGGCGAGGAAACGCCAGGGATGCTCCTGGCCCTTGACCGACTGCCGGAATTCGATCGTCTCCTGGGAACCCAGCGTTTTGGTCTCTGCGTCCGACACGCCCGGCACGATGCGGGACAGGTTCTCCGTGACTCGCAGGCGCGCCTCGTCCGAGAACTGCTGCAGCACACTGGCGGCGTTGCTGCCGTCCCGGCGGAGCAGGTCGCCGGGATCGGGCTTCTGCATCGCGCCGATCTCGCGCGGGTTCAGGTTGTAGACTTCGATCCGGGACAACGCGTCGAACACGGGCCGGAACTCGGGGACGCCCGACGCGGCCACCAGGAACAAGCGGTCGGGAAGCGTTGCGGGCAGGGGAGAGACGGAGGCGCTTTCCACTTTTCCCGAGTGGACGTGGAAATGGTGGCTGGGACCGAGGGCTGTCTCGCTGTCGATTCGGCATTCTTCCGCCTGAACCTCGTAGGCCCCGGCCGGCTTGGCCCCGACGCGGAATGCATAGTGTCCTGTCTGCCCAGAGGGAAGAGAAAAGTCGAAACGCAGCGCAAAATGGTTTGGATGGCCGCCCGACCGGCGCCGCACTTCCTTGATGGTCCCGCGGTCGCGAAGTGCGTGATCCAGCGAACTTCGCAACGCGTCAGCCACAAACCGCAGCGCATCCAGGAAATTGCTCTTGCCGGATCCGTTGGGGCCGACCAGGAACATCAGCCCCGTCAGGTCCACCTGGCACGCGGCAATGCTCTTGTAGTTGCGGATCGTCACGCGGTGGATAAAGGGTGGTTTTTCCTGAAGCAATGAGGATTCGATCATCGAATTTCTCCCTCCCAGAATGCAAAGCAGGCTCACGGCGTCGTGCCAATGCACTCGCCAGCATAGCATTCCGGTCTTACATCTGGAAGCTGCTGCGGCTTCTTCCACGGCGTGTAAGGTCACGGAGCATCGATGGTCTCCGGTTCGGAGGCGGGCCACGGTCCGCGGTACGTCATTCGGTCCGGGTCCGACGTGATCAAACCGTAGCTGTAATCGATGGTCTCCCAGCCGGCGGCGAAATTGCGGTTCAGGTCGACGCCGTTGCTGTTGGTCCGCACATAGGGCGGGTAGCCGCGGACCAGGCGCTCTCGCTCATCCGAATTGACGCGCGGCAAAATGGCCAAGCCGGCTTTCTTGAGCAATTCCCCGTGGGCTTGAACCACCGTCTCGAACGCGGGGACGATCAGCTCGGGGCCAGACTCGCTCGCGTGCAGCGAGCCGATCAAGACGAGCATCCGGTCTCGCCGGCCCGCCGGCAGCGCTCGCAGTCGGCGGCCGTGTACCGTCTGGCCAACCTCGCGCGATTCCACGGCGGCGGGGAACTCAGTCGCCAGCGCCTCCAGCCGCCGCTGAGTCTCGTCCCAAGACCACCAAACTCGCGGATCGCGCACTTTGACGGCCGCCGGCCCGGTGGGCACGACCGACCGGCAAGCGCGGACTGGCGGAAGCAGACGTCACGCCGGCCAAGGCGTACATGAGCTGGGCCAACGATCGCCCGTTCACGTCCGTCTTCTACTTCCGCGACATCCGTTCGCCGGCCGCCGGCTTGAAGCTGACGGTCGAAGGCTCGGAGCCGACCACTCTTGAGGGACTCTCGGCCCACGCCCACCCGGACGTCATGCTGAGGCGGTTCGAGCGCGGAATCGCGCTGGCCAATCCCAGCCGCCAGCCCTACACCGAAAAAGAAGGTTACCCTTGGACCCATTTCACGTCGTCCGCCGTGACGGTGATCTGGCGGCAGAAGCCGGTGTGCAGGCGGATGTATTGCAGCTGGGCACAGTTGCCGGGGTTCGCGTGCAAGGCTTGCTCGATCCGCACTTTATCGGCCGCTTCCAATCCCTGGTATTCTGTGGGCCAAATGGTGTTCGTTTCCACGACCAACGCTTCACGGTAACGATCGAATTTGTCGCCCATCCCCGGAAGTCTCCTCACATCCCGAATCAAGATGCGTTATAACTGGCGGAGTGACAGTATACGTTTTGTTGTGACGCCGGAAAATGCGGGTTGCGGGATACGGGATGCGGGTTGCGAGAATGGGGGGACCCAAGATTCGCAACTGGCGGACCGTTCCCAAGTCCCAGCGGTCGCCTCCCGCGCCGGATCGCTGCGCCAACTCGTATCCGAGGTGTCCTATCCCGCATCCCGCATCCCGTATCTCGCATCCCGTATCCCGTATCTCGCATCCCGTATCCCGCGACCCGTATCTAACTCCAATCCTGCCGAGGAGACCTAGCCTTGACTGACCAAGCAACCGACTTGTTGGCCAGCCTGGATCGCATCGCCGATTTGGACTCGCCGCAGCGTGATGCCGCCATGCGGGAGACCAGCTGGATCCTCCGTGCCAGCGGCGGCGAGATCCGGCGGATCCTGCAAGGAGTCCTGGACCGGTCGCCGGCGCTGGGCGCGATTCAGGACGCGTTTCTGGCTGCGGTTCTCCGCCGGGTGTTAGCTCGCCAAAGCGGTGCGGCGCCGGGCGGCACGCCGCTGCCGTTGGACGACGCGATCTTGGGGCAAGCAGCCGCGCTGTACCGTCACCTGGGTCCGCCGAGCGCCGCCCGGCCGTACCTGCTTTGTCTGCTGACCGGCGCTCGCACGCCGTGGGCGTTGGCAACCTTTTCGGAACTCATCGTCGCCGACCCGCCCGGCGACTCGACGTCGGTCGCAGCGGTTTTCGGTCCGTTGTTTCAGCATCGAGATTACGATCCGGCGTTCCTGTTCCCCGTCTTGCTGGACGGTCTGAAGCACGTTAGCCTGGCAGCCGCGATCCTGGATCTGTCCAATTTCGTCACTCGCGAACGAATCGTCGCGCAGCATCCGGCGGCGGGACGATCGCAGGAGATTTCCTTGCTGCTGGCCGGCCTGGTCGCCCGCTTGAGCCAAATCGAATCGTCGCCGCCTGCCACGGGCCAGGAGCTGGAAGCGTTCAGCCGCCAGGCGAAGGAAGGCATCTCGCTGGCGGTCTCGCTGTGTGACGCTTTGGCCTTGATCGGCGACAAGTCGGCCGTGGGCAAGCTGTACCAGGCGATGGAGTTGAGCCACCGACGACTGCGTGCCGAAGCGGCGGCAGCCTTGGCGCGGCTCGGCGAGCAGGCCGGCCAACGGGTGCTGCTCCAACTGGCGGCGGAACCCGTGATTCGGCTGCGCGTCCTGGCGTACGCCGGCGAGTTGGGCATCCTGGATCAGGTCGAAGACCAGTTCAAGACGGAAGCGGCGAAGGCCGAGGCCGATCTGGCCTTGTGGCTCGCCCAGCCTGCGCAAATGGGGGTGCCGCCGAGCCGCTGTGAATTGGTCGATTCGCGGCAGCAGGCCTGGCCCGGTTACGACGAACCCGTGGATTGCTTCTTGTTCCGCTTCGTCTACGAATTCGGCGCGGCACAGTTCAGCAACATCGGCATTGCGGGGCCGGTCACTCACGCCTTTGCAGCCGACCTGGCCGACCTGCCCCCCGACGACATCTACGCCGCGTTCGCCGGCTGGCAAGCCGAGCACGAGGACGTGTACCAGTTGCCGGTGGACGAACTATCCGACCCGCAGCGCGTCGACGTGCTGCGCCTGGAACGTCGGCTGCGGGATGAGGGCTACGACGCCATCCAGCCGCACGCGCTGGGCTTCTTCTTCGGCGACAAGGCCCTGGTGGCGACGGCCACGTACCAAGGCCAGCCCGGCGTGGCCGTGGCGGACCAACTGCACTGCCTGTGGTGGCCCCACCGCGGCAGTCCGCGCCCGATCGACCCGGAGGCGGCCTACTGCATCTACAAAGGCCGCAAGCTGCTGCGGGCGTTCAACGACTAGGGCTCCAGCAACGCCTTCGCCCTTTCGGGCGGATGTAAAGCTTTGCCAGCCACGGTATAATCCGCGTGTGCAGAGGAGGTTCGCGTGTTGTCGTCACGTGGCGCGTCTTCCGGAACCTCGGCGAGCGGTGGAGGCGATTTCGGCATGAACTGGCTGGTTGGCGCGATTCTGCTGCTGTTGCTCGCCCTGATCCTGGATTTCGGCCTGCTGGCCTACGCCATGTACGTGCTGCTGGGCGTGCTGCTGGTCAGCCGCTACTTGACGCGAAGTTGGGCCGAAAGCCTCTCCGCCGATCGGGAGTGCAACCGGCTGACGGCCAACATCGGCGAGACGGTGGCGGTGGTCGTGACGGTCAAGAACTCCGGGCGGCTGCCCGTCCCCTGGCTGTTGCTGGAGGATTTGCTGCCGCGCCAGGCGTTGATCCACGATCCGCCCCACCTGGGCGTCGAGGGCCGCCGCGTCAAGCTGTCGATGCTGCGCGCCGGCGGGGCCAAGAACCTGCTGTACCAACTGCGCTGCAACCGCCGGGGCTATTATCAGCTGGGCCCGCTGATCATGGAAACGGGCGACCTGTTCGGCCTGCACCGGCGTTACCGCGTGGTCACCGATCCGCATTTCTTGCTGGTCTATCCCAAGGTCATGCCCTTGGAGGGCTATGACATCGCCTCGCGGCGGCCGATCGGCGAAGTGCGGATGTCGTACCGGCTGTACGAAGACCCGACGCGGATCGCGGGCGTGCGGCAGTACCAGGTGGGCGACCCGCTGAGCCGCGTACACTGGAAGGCCACGGCGCGGACCGCGCGGCTGCACTGCAAGGTCTACGAAGCCTCGACCGTGGCCGGCGCCACGATTCTGCTCGATTTCCACGCGGCTTCGCACCCTCCGCAGCACGAACCGATGCGTAGCGAACTGGCCGTCACGGCCGCCGCTTCCTTGGCCAACGCGGTCTACGAGATGGGCCAGCAAGTGGGCCTGGTGACCAACGGCCGCGACGCAGCGGACCGGATTCGCCAGGAAGGCTGGGACTACGACATCCGCACGCGGGAGTCAGCGCGCCGCGCGGCCAGCATGGCCGACACCAGCGACCGGCTGCGGCCGGTGGTGGTGGAAACCCGCCGCGGGCCGGACCAGGTGATGCGGATCTTCGAGACGCTGGCCCGCATCGAGCTGACCGGCGGGCTCGACGTGGCACAGCTGATCGGCGAGACCGCCAGCCGCATGCCTCGCGACGCCACCGTCGTGGCCGTCCTGGCGTCGGTCACCGAAGAGTATGCCGTGGCCCTGGGCAATCTGAAACGGCGCGGGTTTGCCGTGACCGCCGTGTTGAACGTGTACGACGTGAACGAGTTCGCCTCGGCCTCCGGGCCGCTCTTGTCCCAAGGCATCGAAACCAGGCATCTGCGGGACGAGTCCGCGATCGTCACCGTCTGCCGCCGCGTGCTGCTCCGCGCCTAAGCAGCATTCCTAAAGTAACGGCCGCCTCGTCACAGTAGCCATCACACTCCGTGTGATGATCAGCAACACACACCGCACCGTATTTCACAGTAGCCATCACACTCCGTGTGATGATCAGCAACAGCTGCTCAGCCCTTGGTTCCGGCCGCTGGTTGCGTTACCTTGACGGCCGGAGGTCGGCGATGATAACAGCAATTCCCTCGGTTCAAGATCGCTTTCGCGGATGCCTGCTCGGCCTGATGTTGGGCGATAGCCTGGGCTTTCCCTTCGAGGGCTGGTCGGCCGAGGACATCGCGGCCGAGTATCCCACGGCCGCAGCGCTGCTGGATCGTCCACCACTGCCGCCGCCGTGGCCGTACACCGACGATACGGAAATGGCGATCGGGGTGGCGGAAGCCTTGGCTCAGGACGGCGAGATCCGCCCGGAGGGTTTGAGTGCCGCCTGGGGCCGGAACTACACGCGCGGCCGGCCCTACGGGGCCACGCGATTGGTGCTGGAAGCGATCCTTCGCGGCGAGGATTACCAGACGCTTGCGCGGACCTTGTTCCCCGGCGGTTCCTACGGCAATGGGGCCGCCATGCGCGTGGCCCCGGTCGGACTGTTCTTTCACCACGACCTCGACTTGGTTTGGAGACAGGCGGAACTCTCCGCGCTGCCGACCCACGCGCATCCGCTGGCGATCGAAGGCGCTCAACTGGTGGCGCTGGCCGTCGCCCTGGCCGTTGCCGGCCGGCCGTTGGACCGGAATGCCTTCTTTGACGAACTTCTGCGGCGCAGCCAGACAGCGGAATACCGGGCCAAGCTAGCGGCCGCGCGGGCAATCGACGACCCGGCGGACCTGCCGGCCCTGGGCAACAGCGTCCGCGCCATCGACTCGGTCGTGACGGCGATCGCCTGTTTCACGCTGTTCCCGGACAACTGTCTGGAAACCATTACGACCGCGATCTTGCTGGGCGGCGACACGGACACCATCGCAGCCATGGCCGGCGCCATCGCCGGCGCTCGCGGTGGCGCGCAGTCGATGCCCCCGACGTTGCTCGGTCAAATCGAAGACGGCATCCGAGGCAGAACCTATGTGGCCGCCCTGGCCGAGCGTCTGCACGAGGCCCACGTGGCCCGGCGGCAACGGGGGCCGAAATGACTTCCTTCGCGGCCCCGTCTCGTACGTCGTTCGAGTCGGCTGCGACATAATCGCGCTTGCCTGTTCACACGGCGTCTCTTACGCGGTACGATATTTGTCCGTCCCGTAGTCAGGAGCCCCTTGGATGAGACAGACAACTCGCAGACATTTCCTGAAGCGT
>CAZAQY010000019.1:0-60868 GCA_964486845.1 uncultured Pirellulaceae bacterium | reverse complement strand
GTCGGAGCTAACGAAACAGCAGCAGCCCGAAACCTTCCGGACGGACGCGGGGGGCGGCGGGCTGCGTCCAGGACTGGAAGCCGGCGCCGGGAACGATCCGCTGCAGTCCCACCGCCCACACCGTCTGGTTGGCCGGCGGCGTCTCGCCCAGTTCCTTCCAAGGAATTGCGGCTTCGATCGTCCAATGGGTTCCATCGCCGGCAGCCGCGATGTACCAGTCAGGATTCCAACCGGAGACACCGGCACACGAGTCGGCGGCCCAGCCGCGATGGTCGACCGTCAAACGGTAGAACGTCGCGTAATCGCGGTCGACATCGATCAACCATTCGATCCGATCGCGGCCGCTCAGGTCCGGATCGCGCGACCGCCGCGGCTCGGCGGCCGGATAGTCGGCACCGGGTGCCCGGCGGCAGTTGGCGGCCAGGAAGAGGAATTCGTCGTCGTAAGCCAGCATCACCGCGGCAGGCCAGTCGGCGTCGTCGGCGTCCGGACTGGCCAACGACGCGGGCAGGCATTGCTTCCAGATTTCCTCGTCCAGGCGACCGTCCAACCGGGGCCGCTGGCTGGCCCGCTCGCAGTTCAACACCGTCTTGGGCGCCTGCCGTGCCGGCTGCTGCAACCACAACTCGCTGGCCGCACACGGCATCCAGACGCTGTCCCGGCGCGTGCTCGTCAAGAAGTGAAAGTAGCTATCCGCTTGACGGTTGCCGGCGAGGCAGCGTCCGGCGACGGCCAGCGGAAAGCGGACTTCCGGAGCCGTGTACAGCGCGGGCCGCGAGTTCTGAATGAGTTGTGCGTAGAACGCCGCACGCCGCGCACGGTCCGCCGGCTGGGGCGAAGCCTCCGCTTGGTAATCCGCCGTCGCGACCGGTCCGTCGGATGCCCAGGGAAGGCCGTTTGGCCCGATAAACAGCGTGGGACGCGCGGGGGTGCTGTCCGGTTGGCCCGTCGTTGCTTCGGCGAGGGCGGTCTGCGATTCCGGCGGCCGCGGCGGCTTCAGCGCCCACCCCGTTTCGCCGCTGGCGTGGTACTGGACCAGCCAGACAAGCGCCGCTTCGCACAACGGACTCGCCGGATCCTGGCGGATCAACAGATCGTAGACCGCGGCGGCCAAGTCGGCACGGCTCGTCTCGACCAGGGTCTGCGCCAACTCGAACAACACCTCGCTGCCGGCACTGCGCTCCAAACCGCGGATCAGACCCTCCACCTGCCCCAGCCAGGCAGCTTCGGCCGGCGTCGATTCCGCCAGGTTCTGGAGCAGTTGTTGAGTGTTGCGCCGCTGCTGGGCCAAACGGCTGAGCGAACGCAAGTCGCCGGGCGGCGGTGCGAACGACGCACGACGGCAATCGCCGCCCACGGGAGCATTCGTGCCGCTGAAGAAATCCCGCTGGCCGACATCGCTGGGCACGTGCTGGGTCAGTAGCCGAAAGCCGTAGGTCTGCGGCGCCCCCTGAGGCTGTGTGCGCAGCAATTGCCAGCCGCACCGCGCATGATCGACCAACGAGCCGCCCAGCCGCGGAGCCAGTTGGGAAGCCGTCAGGTTCAGGCCGCCAGCCACGTCGCGGCCCAGTGAACTAAAGACCTTTTTCACTTTCCACGGTTCCAAGCTCGCCACGCCGATCTGTTCGGCAAATTGGGAAGGATCTCCGGCCTTCTCGACGGCCGTCAGGACCGCTTGGTTCACCATCAGCCCCAACGGGTCGTCTCCCCGCGGGCTGGCCGGCTCGGTCACGATGATCTCGGGACGCCAGATCCGGATCTGTTGCACCACGTGTGCTTCCAGTGCCTCTCGGCCCCGCCCTCCGCCCCAGCGTTCCCAGCCGGCAATGATGGCGGCGGCAGGCAGCTTGAGTCCCGGATATCGCACTGGGAACTGCCAAGCTGTCTCGGCTTGCGAACCGCCGATGGCGACCACCGCCTCGTGCGTGCGCTGTTCCAGCGGCGCGGCGGTGGCGTCAGCGGATTCGGGAAACGGACGCGTAACCACATTCACCACGCTCAAGTATCCCTCGTCGCCTCCCAGGTCGGTCAACAACTCCAAAGGAATGCGACTCGGTTCGGCAAACAACCCCAGCAGCGCCGCGCGCGTCCCGCCTTGTTGCTGGACCGTCCAGTTGCGGCCGCCGTCGCGCGTAGCCAGGATGGTGCCCAACGCGCCCACGGCCCAGCCCCGATTCGCGTCCAGGAATGTTAGAGAGCGAATCGGCAACGCCTGACCGGTCGAAAGGCAGTCCCAGGTCCGTCCGCCGTCCGGGGTGTGAAACACGCAACTGCCCGGCGTGCCCGCAATCCAACAATTGCCGCCTAAGACGGCCACAGCCCGGTAGTCGAATTGGCCGCTTGCCGCCGGAAGCGGTTCCGCCGGCAGTTGCCACGAGCGGCCGCCGTCGACGGTCAGGACCGCCAAGCCGCCGTCGCCCACAGCCCAGCCAACTCGCAGGCGCCCGGCTGCGACCGAGCCACCATTCGCGGGTTCCACCGAGGGCGTGTCCGCGGCCAGACATCGTACGTTGCGGACCGCACGCAATTCCGGCCGCGCCGGCCGTGACGGTTCCAGACCGGTGGCCCAGACCCGTGCCAGCAGCCCTCCGTCGCCAGCGACGATTCCAGTATGTGGGTCAAAAAAGTCGCCGCTCAGCCAGGGCGCCGTCGTGCTCGCCGGAATCGACGACCAACTGAGCCCGCCATCGTTGGTCGCCAACACGCCCGAGGGATACAGTTCCGACATGCCGCCTGCCGCCCACCCGTGACGCGCGTCGAAAAAGCGGACGCGGCGCAACGCCGGCAGGGCAAGCCGCGGCACGGACTCCCATCGCTGCCCGCCGTTTCGGGTGTGCAAAACCACCCCGCTGCTCTTGTGGGTGTAGGGATGGGTCCAGCCTCCCACGGCCCAGCCCAGTCGATCGTCCAGGAACCAGACCGACTCCAGGCGGCATGTGACGCTCGACGTCTGCAGTTGCCAACGACGGCCGCCATCCTCCGTGTGCCAGATCGCCCCGCGATCCCCGACCGCCCAACCGCGGTCGGGATCGATGAAGCACACGTCACACAGCTCAGCGTCGCGGAGGAACACCTCGGAACTCAGCACGCCCTGGGCGAGAGAGGACAGGGCGCATCCGAAACAGGCCCCCACTGCTACCGCCGCCGCTAGCAGTCGCGTCAAGAGACTCCGCCCGGGTCTTCCGAGACCTGACATACAAGCGATCCTCGCTGGATGAAAAGGCGAACGGTGGGCGTTAGCCCACCGGTTTGTTTGATGCCAACGATGCTGCACCGCAGAGTATCCTCGATTTTCGCCTCCGCGTTGAGAGCAATCTGCAGCACCAATCACCGATCATCGATCACCAATCACCAATCACCGATCACCGATTACCGGTCACCGATCACCAATTCCCCCCTCCGCCCTCAAATCCGAAGCAAGGAACTCTTTCAAAGACAGCAACTTACCGATCCTCCTCCTGCCCCCGGACAAAAAAGACACGCGTTCTGAACCCCGAACACCTTTAGATATAACGACTTACCAGCTATCAGCCCCATTGCTCCCGAACCGCGCCCCGGCTCCTGAACGCTGAACCCCTAAACGCTGAACCTTTCCTTGTGCATCCCGAACCCTGAAACTCCCCTTCCCCGCAAAAACTGCCTTGGTCCCCCTTGTATGACAGCGGCAAATTGATAAATATAAGCTGTTTCCACGGCAACAATTAGGCGAAACGGGTATCGTCCGGTTCTGAAGGAGAGAAGATTGCATGGGACGTTACGCTGGTCCAAAGGCGCGAGTTAACCGACGTTTGGGCGCTTTGATCTACGAGAATAGTGGTGCGTCGCGCGCGTTAGAACGCCGCGAAGCTCCTCCCGGGATGCATGCCCGTTCAAAGCGGCCGTCCAACTATGGTACGGCACTGCAAGCGAAGCAGAAGATCAAGCACTATTACGGTTTAGGTGAAAGGCAGCTGCGGCGGAACTTTGAAAACGTCCGGCACAAAGGGGGCGACATTGGACTGATGCTCCTGCAGTTGTGCGAGCGGCGTCTGGACAACGTAGTTCGCCGAGCCGGCTTTACCAAAACCCGCCCGCAGGCTCGCCAAGGCATCGCCCACGGCCATTTTCAGGTCAACGGCGTCAAAGTGACCAAGCCGTCGTACCTGTTGCGGCCCGGAGACGTGATCACGGTTCGCAATCGCGAGAACCTGCTGATGGCATATCGAGGTCTGTGCGACGAGTCGCAGGGCGAGCGGGTGGAGTGGGTCACGTTCGATCCGGAGACCTTGCGGGCCACCGTGCAGGGCATGCCAGGGCCGAGCGACATCAGTCTGCCGGTCGACGTGAACATGGTGGTCGAGTTCCTGTCCCGCTGAGTATGCGGCGAGCTGTTCGTCACCGGAGCTATAGCCAGAAGCCCGGCTTTTTCGGAAAAGCCGGGCTTCTTTCCACAAGGGCCCCGCGTCCCGTTACTCCCTTTCGGCATCCGACCTTGGTATCATGGCGTGGCTGGAGTCGAACGTAGGAAACACCGGCAGGCATCTGCTGCGGTGTTTCTGCTTTCGATTCGCAGCCACTTTTTGTTGTTTCGGGGGAACCCAAGAAATGAGTGAACCATGACCCACGCACAGCTTGTCGTTCTCGGAGGTGGTCCCGGCGGATATGCGGCGGCCTTCTTTGCGGCCGATGAAGGTCTCGACGTGGCGATCGTCGAGTCCGAGGGCCGCCTGGGGGGCACCTGCCTGCTGCGAGGCTGCATTCCCTCCAAAGCCTTGCTGCACGTTTCCCGCGTGATTTCCGAGGTCGAGGAACTACGGGCGGATTGGGGCGTCGAGTATCCGCCGCCGAAGATCGACATCGACCAGGTCCGCGCTCGCAAAGACAAAGTGATTGCCACGCTGACCGGCGGACTGGGACAACTGGCCAAACGCCGCAACGTGCGAATCATCAAGGCCAAGGGGGTGTTGGAGAGTTCGACGAACCTGCAGCTGGAGGGCGACGACCCTTCGATCCCCGAAGGCGGCCGGATCACGTTCGACCATCTGATTCTGGCCACCGGCTCCACCCCGGCGATGCCCCCGGTGTTCAACTTGGGCTCCGACCGCATCATGGATTCCACCGGAGCCCTGCGATTGCAGGATGTGCCGCCGCGGTTGCTGGTCATCGGCGGCGGCTACATCGGCCTGGAAATGGGCACCGTCTACGCTCACCTCGGTTCGCAGGTCAGTGTGGTGGAACTGACGCCGGGCCTGCTGCCCGGCGCCGACCGCGACTTGGTGCGGCCGCTGCACAAGCGTCTGAACGAACTGTTTGGCGACCGCATCTACCTGGAGACCAAGGTTGGCTCGCTTGGCCTGCAGGGCGACGAGGTGGAAGTCGCGTTCGAGGGGCCGGCCAAGTACGGGGTCGAACGCTACGACCGGGTGCTGGTTTCCGTCGGCCGCCGGCCGGCCAGCCGGGGGATCGGACTGGAGAACACGCAAGTCCAGGTGAACGAACGCGGTTTTGTCGTCTGCGATCGCGCGCAGCGCACGGGTGACCCGCACATCCTGGCCATCGGCGACGTCGCCGGCGAGCCGATGCTGGCTCACAAAGCGTCGCACGAAGCCAGGGTCGCGGTCGAGGTGGTGCTGGGGCGGCCGGCGGAATTCGACAAGGCGGCGATCCCGGCGGTCGTGTTCACGGATCCGGAAATCGCTTGGGCGGGTTTGACGGACGATCAGGCAAAACGCGAGGGGCGCCCGGTTGACGTCGCCGTGTACCCGTGGGCCGCCAGCGGCCGCGCTCAGGCTCTGGGGCGAGTCGAAGGCCTGACCAAATGGCTGATCGACCCGGAGACAGAACGAGTTCTGGGGTGCGGCATGGTCGGGCCCGGCGCCGGCGAAATGATCGCGGAAGCGGTGCTGGCCATCGAAATGGGGTGCGAAGTCCGAGACATCACCGAAGCCGTTCACCCGCACCCGACGCTGAGTGAAACCCTGATGAACGCGGGCGAGGTTTTCTTCGGCACCGCGACGGAGATCTACAAACCGCGCCGGTAAGACGACGCGGCCCGTAGCCGCAGCCAAGTTTTTGAGTGCGGTGCCTTGTCACCGCTTTGGCCGGCGGCCTGGAGCGTTTGGGAAGATGGAGTTCAGGATGCACAGCAACTCACGAGAACGCCAAGCGTTATTCGTTGCGTCACCATTAAACCAAAGCGGCGACAAGTCGCCGCACTGCAAAATGCTCGACGCCAGACGCTGACCACGCGAGTGAATCGTCCGGTAAGGAACTAAGTTGCAGCGACAGAAGAACCGCCAAAGGGGCATGACCGATGGCCGACACGGAAACGATCGACACGACGGAAGAGAAGTTGGAGGAAGCCTTCTTGAGCCAGGTGCTGGACGTCGACCCCGCCGAGACGGCGGAGTGGCTCGACTCGCTCCAGTACGTGCTCAAGAACAAAGGCCCGGATCGCGCCAAGTACCTCCTGACGATGCTGCAGAAGAAGGCCACCTTGGAGGGCGTCGACATCCCGACGGCGGCCAATACACCGTACGTCAACACCATTCCCGCCGACAAGCAGCCCGCCTATCCCGGCAACCGCGAGTTGGAGCGTCGCATCAAGAGCATCATCCGTTGGAACGCGATGGCCATGGTCGTCCGGGCCAATCGCGAGCACGGCGGGTTGGGCGGCCACATCGCGACCTATGCCTCGGCGGCCACGCTGTACGAAGTCGCTTTCAACCATTTCCTGCGGGGACGCGGTGAGAGCGGCTATGACGGTGACTTGGTGTACATCCAGGGCCATGCCTCGCCGGGCGTGTATTCTCGTGCCTTTCTGGAAGGCCGCTTGTCGGAACAGCACCTGGCGAACTTCCGCCGCGAACTGCAGCCGGGCGGCGGGCTGTCCTCGTACCCGCATCCCTGGCTGATGCCGGATTTCTGGGAGTTCCCCACAGTCTCGATGGGACTGGGCCCGATCATGGCGATCTACCAGGCCCGCTTCAACGAGTACCTCCGCGACCGAGGTATTAAGGACACAAGCCAGCAGAAGGTCTGGGCCTTCCTGGGCGACGGCGAGTGCGACGAGCCGGAGACGCTGGGCGCGATTACCCTGGCCTCGCGCGAGAAACTGCACAACTTGATCTTCGTCATCAACTGCAATCTGCAGCGGCTGGATGGACCGGTCCGCGGCAATGGCAAGATCATCCAGGAACTGGAAGCGCTGTTCCGGGGCGCCGGCTGGAACGTCATCAAGGTCATCTGGGGCGACGATTGGGATCCGCTCTTGGAAAAGGACGAAACCGGCTTGCTGGTCAAACGCATGGACGAATGCGTCGACGGCCAGTACCAGAAGTACACCGCCATGCCCGGCTCGTACATCCGCGAGCACTTCTTCGGCAAGTATCCGGAGCTGCTCAAGCTGGTGGAGACATTCTCGGACGAGAAGCTGGAAAAGCTGCGCCGCGGCGGACACGATCCGGAAAAGGTGTATGCCGCGTTCAAGTCGGCGATGGAAAGCGAAGACCGCCCGACCGTGATTCTGGCCAAGACGATTAAGGGATACGGCTTGGGCGAAGGCGGCGAAGGGCTGAATATCGCGCACCAGAAGAAGAAGGCCAACGAGGAAGAACTGCGCGAGTTCCGCAGCCGCTTCGGCATCCCCGTCTCCGACGAGCAGATCGCCGTAACACCGTTCTATCGTCCGGCGGAGGACAGCCCGGAGATCCGGTACTTGAAGGCTCGCCGCAAGACGCTGGGCGGCTACGTGCCCAGCCGCCCTACGACGCCGCCGAAGATCGAAGTCCCGACGATCGCCGAGTACCAGGAATTCCTGGGCGGCAGCAAAGGCAAGGAGATGTCCACCACGATGGGCTTCGTGCGGCTGCTGGACAAGTTGTGCCGCGATCCGAAGATCGGCAAGCTGGTGGTGCCGATCGTGCCCGACGAATCGCGGACCTTCGGCATGGAGGGCATGTTCCGCAAGATCGGCATCTACTCGCACACGGGCCAGTTGTACGAACCCGTCGATTCCGAGCAGCTGATGTACTACAAGGAAGCTCAGGACGGACAGATCCTGGAGGAAGGGATCACCGAGGCGGGTTCGATGGCGTCTTTCATCGCCGCCGGCACGGCCTACAGCCAGCACGGCGTGAACATGATCCCGTTCTTCATCTACTATTCGATGTTCGGCTTCCAGCGGATCGGCGACCTGATCTGGGCGGCCATGGACCTGCGGGCCAAGGGCTTTATGATGGGCGGCACCGCCGGCCGGACCACGCTCAACGGCGAAGGCCTCCAGCACCAGGACGGTCACAGCTTGTTGAACGCCATCGCCTTCCCGATGGTCCGCTGCTACGACCCGGCCTATGCCTACGAGACCGCGATCATCGTGATGGACGGATTGAAGCGGCTGTACGCGGAGGGCGAAGCCGCCATCTACTACATCACCGTCGAGAACGAGAACTATGTCATGCCGGAAATGCCGGCCGGCGCCGAGGAGGGCATTCTGCGCGGGATCTACAAGCTGTCGGCGGTCGAGGCCGCCGGCAAGGGCAAACGCAAACTGCACGTCAACTTGTTCGGCAGCGGCGCGATTCTGAATTCGGCCCTGCGGGCGCAGCAGATCCTGGCGGACCAGTTCGGCGTATCCAGCCAGGTGTGGAGCGTAACCAGCTATACTCAATTGGCCCGCGAAGCCCAGGATTGCGCTCGCTGGAACATGCTGCACCCGACGGCCGAGCCGCGCAAGAGCCACCTGGAACAGATCCTGGAAGGCGAACAGGGCGTTTTCGTGGCGTCGTCCGATTACGTGCGGGCCGTGGCCGAACAGTTGCGGCCGTGGATTCCCGGCGACTACTGCACGCTGGGCTGCGACGGCATGGGCCGCAGCGAGACGCGGGAAGCTTTGCGCCGGCATTTCGAGGTGGACGCCGAGTCGATCGCAATTGCCGCCCTGCATCGGCTCCAGAAGCAAGGTGAAGTCAAGGCGGAAACGGTCGCCAAGGCGATCGGCGATCTCGGCTTCGATCCGGAGAAAAAGAACCCGTTGTGGGCATGATGAGAGAGTGAGCCATGAGCATCCAAATTCGCGTCCCCGATCTGGGCGATGGCATCGAGTCCGGCGACGTCCTCGAAATCCTGGTCCGCGAAGGCGACCAGATCAAGAAGGATCAAGGCATCGTCGAGTTGGAGACCGACAAGGCTACGGTCGAGGTGCCCAGCAGCCATGCGGGCAAAGTGAGCCAAGTCCACATCAAGGCCGGCCAAAGCGTCGCGGTGGGTGACGTTTTGATTTCGCTGGAGTCGGAAGGGGCCGCCGCGACCAAAGCTCCCGCGGCCAAGGCCGCGCCCGCGACTGCCAAAGCGGCGCCGGCGGCCGCGCCAACGACTCCGCCGGCCAAGCCCGCCCCCGCCAAGTCGGCAGCCAAACCTCAGTCCGCCGCGCCACCGGCACGGCCTGCGGCCGCCGCCAAGGCAACCCCGTCCGCCCCTCCGTCCGAGGCGGACGAGGCGATGTTCGTCTCCAAAGAGCCGCCGGCCAGTCCCGCCACCCCGCCCGCAGGCAGCACGGCGGCCGGGGCAGGCATCGCCGCCAGCCCCGCCGTGCGGCGGTTCGCGCGCGAGGTGGGCGTCGACCTGCGCACGGTCCACGGCAGCGGCCCCGGCGGGCGCATCACCCGCGAGGACGTGCTCGAGGCGGTGCGCAAAGCGAGCCAGACAGCGGCCGCCGCGTCGCCGGCCGTCCGCGCCGGTCCGGGCGAACCTTCGACCGACAATTGGGGCCCGATCCGCATCGAGAAGATGCCCAAGATTCGCCGCACGATCGCAGTCCAGATGCACAAGTCCTGGGAAACGTGCCCCCGCGTCACGAATTTCGACGATGCCGATGTCACGGAACTGGAACGGATCCGCGCGTCCAGCAAGGCCGACTACGCCGCCCGCGGCATCAAGCTCACCTCGCTGCCGTTCGTGATCAAAGCCGTCGCCATGTCGCTGCGCAATCACCCCGTGGTCAACGCCTCGATCGACATGGAGAACGAGCGGATCATCTACAAGGACTACATCAACCTGGGCATCGCCGTCGACACGGACCGCGGCCTAGTCGTGCCGTCGCTCCGCGGCGCGGACCGGCTATCCATTCCCGAAATCGCCCGGCAGTTGTCCGCCATCGCCGAAAAGGTCCGCAACAGCGAATTCACGATCGACGACCTGCGGGGCAGCACGTTCACGATCAGCAACCTGGGCGCGGTCGGCGGCACCTACTCGACCCCGATCATCAACGTGCCCGAGGTCGCGATCCTGCTGGTCGGCCGCTCCCGCAAGCTGCCGGTGGTGATCGAAAACGACCAGATCGCGGCCCGGCTGGTCATGCCCCTGAGCCTGTCCTACGACCACCGCATCGTGGACGGCGCCGTCGCCGCCCGCTTCCTGAACGATGTGATCGGCTACCTGGGCGCCCCCAGCCGGTTGTTGCTGGCTCCTTGATCCGTTCAAGAATCCCGCAACGTGCCGGCCCCTGATTGATGACCCTGCCGCGTGGCGTTAGAATCGCAATACGGCAGCGCGCGGGGCGGGTACCTCGATTGGGTGGGGCGCGAGGCGGCTGCCTCCATCAGCGAACGCGGCGCCGGGACGCCGCACACCAGAGTCACGAGGAGGATGACATGAGCGAGCTTTGCGATTTCGGCCTGATCGGTTTGGCAGTCATGGGCGAGAATCTGGCCCTGAACGTGGAAAGCCGGGGCTTCAGCGTGGCGGTGTTCAACCGCACGGTCGAGAAGGTGGACCAGTTCATCCAAGGCCGCGCCGCCGGCAAGCGTTTTGTCGGCTGCCGCAGCATCGAGGAACTGGTCCGCAGCCTTGCCCCACCGCGCAAGGTGATGATGCTGGTCAAGGCCGGCTCGGCGGTCGATGAGTTTATCGACAAGTTGATTCCGCTGCTGTCCCCCGGCGACGTGATCATCGACGGCGGGAACACGCACTTTGCCGACACCGAACGGCGGACAAAGTACGTCGAGGGCAAGGGCCTGTTGTACATCGGCACGGGCGTCTCCGGCGGCGAGGAAGGGGCGCTCAAGGGACCCAGCATGATGCCCGGCGGCTCCACGGCAGCCTGGCCCTTGGTCAAGCCTATCTTTCAAGCCATTGCCGCCAAGGTCGGTCCGCATCACGATATTCCCTGCTGCGAGTGGGTCGGCCCGCGCGGCGCGGGGCATTACGTCAAGATGGTCCACAACGGCATCGAGTACGGCGACATGCAGTTGATCTGCGAAGCGTACGCGATGCTCAAGGGCGTGCTGAACCTGGGCAACGACGAGTTGTACGACGTCTTTGACGAGTGGAATCGCGGGGAGTTGCAGAGCTACCTGATCGAAATCACGCGCGACATCTTCAGCGTGGTCGACGAAGAGGAGGGCGGCCATCTGGTGGACAAGATCCTGGACGTCGCCGGCGCGAAGGGCACGGGCAAATGGATGAGCCAATTGGCGTTGGACCTGGGCGTCCCCAGCACGCTGGTGACGATGGCCGTGTTCGCCCGCTGCCTGTCGGCGCTGAAACAGGCCCGCGTGCGTGCCAGCAAGGTGTTGCCGGGCCCCGCCGGCGCGAAGGCGCACGCCGGCGATCGCAAGGCGTTCATCGAGCAGGTGCGGCAGGCCTTGTACGCCTCGAAGATCTGCAGCTACGCCCAAGGCTTTGTCCAAATGCAGGCGGCGGCGACGGAACATAAGTGGCCGTTGAACTACGGCGACTGCGCCATGCTGTGGCGCGGCGGTTGCATCATCCGCGCCCAGTTCCTGGATCGCATCAAGGAGGCCTTCGACGCCAATCCGAACCAGGAAAACCTCCTGCTGCACCCGTACTTTACTGAGGCCGTGGAGAAAGCTCAGCCGGCCTGGCGGAACGTCGTGATTACCGCTACGCAGTTGGGCATTCCCGTCCCGGCCTTCAGTACGGCGCTGGCCTATTTTGACGGCTACCGCAGCGAGCGGCTGCCCGCGAATTTGCTGCAGGCTCAACGGGATTACTTCGGAGCGCACACATACGAGCGCGTCGACAAGCCGGGTATGTTCCACACCGAATGGCTGGAAAAACGCCGCCCGCCCAAGGCCTGAGGTAGAACGGATTTCAATCCGTTCGGAACGGGATGAATTCCGTTCTACGAGATGCGTTCGGCACGCATGTTCGGCAGAAGCCCGACTTCTCCGAAGAAGCCGGGCTTCGGTTGCTGCTGCGGGCCGCGTGAGGACCGACCGCCATGATACAGAATCTGCTGATGCTTGCTTGGTTTGCCTTCGGCGCATCCGGAGAAAACCTCGTCTGGATCGAAGCCGAGCGTTTCCAGGATTGCGGCGGCTGGACCAACGACGCGCAGTTCATCGACCAGATGGGCTCGCCGTACTTGCTGGCCATCGGATTGGGCACACCGGTCGACGATGCCGTCACGACGGTCGCTGTTCCGAAACCCGGGAAATACCGGTTGTGGGTTCGCACGAAGGACTGGGCGCCGGAGCATCATCCCGGTTTGTTCCAGGTCTTGATCGGTGGGCGAACCATCGAACACACCTTCGGCGGCAGCGGCCAACGCGGCTGGGTCTGGGAAGACGGCGGGGTCCACGAGTTGTCCGGCCAGGTCGAAGTGCGTCTGCGCGATCTGACCGGCTACTACAGCCGCTGCGACGCGCTGGTGCTCGCCGACGACCTGCAATGGACACCGCCGCAGGCCGCCGGCGAGATAGCCGAGTCGCGAGCGCGGCACGGCGGCGTCAGCCCGGACGTGAAGGAGATGGGGCCCTTCGACATAGTTGTCGTGGGCGGCGGACTGGCAGGCTGCACGGCTGCGGTTGCAGCGGCCCGACTGGGCGCCGACACGGTGCTGATTCAAAACCGTCCGGTGTTGGGCGGCAACGCCAGCACCGAGATCCTGGTGCCGCCCGTGGGCGTCTGGCCGGGCGCCAAACGCGATCCGCTCGATCCTCGCGAGACGGGCATCGTCGAGGAGTACCGGACGGCGGGCAATCAAACAAGTGCCGAAGCGGCGGTGTACTCGGCACGGCTGCTGCGTTTTGTCCAGGCCGAGCCGAACTTGACGCTATGTCTGAACACGCATGCGACGGGCGTCGAGATGCACGCGGACAAGCCGCAGCGGATGGCTGCCGTCCTGGGCCTCGACACACGGACCGGCCAGCGATTGCGGTTTGCGGGCCAGGTCTTTCTGGACGGTACCGGCGACGCCGTGGTGGGCGTCGCAGCCGGCGCGGAATATCGCCACGGCAAGGAACCGCGGTCGATGTACAACGAGCCTTGGGCGCCGGAGCAGCCCAGCACAAACACCATGGGCAATACGCTCAAGTACGCCAGCGTCGACACCGGGTCGCCGCAATCCTTCGTCGCCCCGCCGTGGGCGATGCAGTTCCCCACCTGCGACAGCTTTACGCCCGGCCGGCATCCGCACCTGGGCGCCCGGACCAGCGAGCAATGGGTGATCGAGCTGGGCGGACTGGGCGACACGTACGCCGGCGCGGAAGAAATCCGCGACGACCTGCTGCGGCTGATCTTCGGATTGTGGGATCACTTGAAGAACCATTGTCCGCGCGACGCCAAGGCGGCGGCCAATCATCGGCTGGCCTGGGTCGGACACGTGGCCGGCAAACGCGAGAGCCGCCGCCTGATCGGTGATTGCGTGCTGACCGAAAACGATATCCGCCAGCAGACGCTGTTTCCGGACCGGGTGGCCTACGGCGGCTGGACCTTGGACGACCACCATTCCGGCGGCTTCTTCCACCAGGGCTCGTTCGGCATCCATTACGACCGGCCGAGCGGCCTGGATCCCTGCATGGGCCTGCAGTTCTCGATCCCCTATCGCAGCCTGTACTCGAAGAATGTAGACAACCTGCTGATGGCCGGTCGGGATATTTCTGCCAGTCACATGGCGCTGTCCGACACGCGCGTGATGCTCACCTGCGCCGTGATCGGCCAGGCCGCCGGGACCGCAGCCGCGCTGTGCATCCAGCAGCAAACGACGCCGCGCGGCGCGTACCAGGAGCATTTGGAGCAGCTGCAGCAACAATTGCTCAAGGACGGCGCCTACCTGATCGACCTGCCGAACCGGGATCCGCGCGATCTGGCCCGTGCGGCGGCCGTGACGGCGTCCAGCGAGTTGACGCGGACCGACGGCGAGCAACTGGCGGCCACGAACGTGACCAACGGCTATGCGCGCCCCGCCGTGGGCCGGGCGAACGTCTGGAGCCCGCAGCCGGGATCGGACGCCCATTGGCTGCAACTCGATTGGCCTGCGCCGCAGACGTTCAACGTCGTCCACACGGCATTCGCCATCAAGACCGTTGCCCCGTCGGCGTTTCGCGTCGAGGCATGGCAGGAAGATGCCTGGCGGACGGTGGCCGAGGTGCCCAACTGCAGGCATCGCCGCTACGTGCTGGGATTGGACGCCATCTCGACCGCCAGACTGCGATGGGTGTTCACGGGCATGACGACGGTCGGCGAGATCCGGGTCTATGACGAGCCGCCGCGGGTGGTCGAGATCGCGCGCCGCGTAGAGGCAACCCGTGCGCTGCCCGACGTCTCGCCCGACCTGTCCTGGTTCTACAGCGTGGATCCGCGAAAGTTGCCCGGCTTGGTGATCGACGCGAGCCAGGCGGAGCAGATCGGCCATTGGAGCACGTCCACCTTTGCCGAACCTTATGTACGGGACGGCTACCTGCACGACGGCGACGAAGGCAAGGGCGAGAAATCCGTCCGTTTTTTCCCCGACGTGCCCCGCGCCGGCAAGTACGAAATCCGCTTGTCGTATGTTCCCTACAAGAACCGCGCCAGCAACACGCCGGTCACGATCACGACGCCGGCGGGATCGAAAACGATTTGCATCAATCAGCAGCAACCCCCGGAGATCGACCAGTTGTTCCAATCCCTGGGAACATTCGACTTGCCCGCCGGCCCCCAGACGACGATCGTGGTGGAAACCGCCGGCACCGACGGCTACGTGGTCGTGGACGCGCTGCAGTTGATCGCCAAGTAGCCGACTGGCCAGCCGCCTGCCGGAACGTTATATTCGGTGAAATCCGAATCCGTAGCTTGGCCCTCGCGTAGCATGGCCCTTCGAGCCGTGCCTGGGTGCGCGATATCGGGACATGACCGGCGCGGCTCGGAGAGCCATGCTACGGAGATGTGCCTTCCGCCCAATTACTCACACCCAAGGAGACCCACCATGACCAAACGTTTCACCACGGCTGCCGCGTTGCTTCTGGCGATCGGTTTCCTCGTCGCATCCGCCTGGGGCGGCGAAGACGAGGGCTGGATCACGTTGTTCGACGGCAAGGACCTGTCGGCCTGGGACAACGGCTCCGGCAAGCCGCCCGCCGATGGCTGGGTTGTCGAAGACGGCCTGCTGATCCGCGAGAAGCCGGCCGGCTACGTGTGGTCGAAGCAGTCATTCGGCGACTTCATCCTGGAACTCGAGTTCAAGACCGAAGGCAACAGCGGCGTGTTCTTCCGTACGGGCAATCCTCGCGACTGTGTCCAGACCGGACTGGAAATGCAGGTCGACCGGCCGAGGGACACCCCCAGCAAGCACAGTGTCGGGGCGCTGTACGATGCGCTGGCGCCGAGCAAGAACGCGGCAGTGGCCGACTGGAACAAGGTAGTCATCACCTGCCGCGGCAGCAAGGTCACGATCGAGTTGAACGGCGAGAAGATCATCGAAGCCGACCTGGACCAATGGAACCAGGCCGGCCAGAACCCGGACGGCACGAAGAACAAGTTCCGCACCGCCCTGAAGGACTTCCCGCGCGAAGGCAAGATCGGCCTCCAAGAGCACGGCGCCGTGGTCGCGTACCGCAACATCCGCGTCAAACCGCTGAAATAGCCCGGCGTGCGTCGCACCTAGCAACCCGTGCAGTTGTCCGCGTCGACCACCGCCACCTGCTTGGGAAGACGTTTGCGGGGGTGCTTTCGTCGAGGGGGAAATCATGAATTCGTTCGGTTGCGTTGGCGCGTTTCGAGTCTCCCTAGCGTACGGACTTTCGACAGCGATATCCCTGCGGAGCCTCAAAAAGGCAAAGTTGTGGATCGACGTGACCTTTCCGGCGGGCTACGCCGCGTTGGGTGTTCTCCTCGACATCTTCGTTGCCCCACTGCGACCACCCGGGACGCCGGAAACGAGCGAACAACTCCAAGTAAGGACCGGGAGAACACGCCTCGACGATATCATAGATCTCGTCGGGCTTGCGAGAGTGCTCTCTCTTGCGTCTGACGATGACGTTGGTCTGTCGCCGGCCTGGCGGCAAAGTCCGCATGGAGCCACGCACACCGAACAGGACGAGTTCCGTCACATTCCGGAAATAGAACCCGACACCTCTCCCGTCGGGGCCCCCGTCTCGACGCACTTTGTACCAGACCAGGTTCGTCTTGTACGTAAACCCCCACCGCCGCATCACCTCCAGACCTTCGGCTAGGAGTGCGTTAGGAACCCACAAATAAAGGTGGCAGTTCGGTGCGGCGAAGGACGCCACCGGAATCTCGTAGATTTCCTCGAGGGTCATCGTCGGATATCGCAGAAGACGTTGGTGTTCAGGAGCCATTTTCCCGGTGCGGTTGTCGAATCGCCATGGCGGATCCGCCAGGATTGTAGAGTACGTCCCGCTGACCTTCGCGGCAAAATCCTTCGCCGCGCTCAAGGCCACTTCGTCATGCCTCTTGATCATACAGCGACCTCCTGATGCCAAACACGAGACGCGAAAAGTCCGCGCACGGCGATCCGTTTTCACAGCCGGTCCAAGGTGTCGATCCAACGGACCACTTCGGCTCGTTCCTTGTCGTCCCAGGGCCGGGGCTCGCCAGGGTGTTTCCGCAAGATGACCGGGTACTTCATCTCTTGCAGTCGCTTGACTTGCTCCTCGAGTCGTTCGGCGGCGGCGAATTTTTCGGCTGCCGTCAGCAGCAGGGCCAAGCGTTCAATCGGATCGTTGGCCGGGACTTGGACGCGTCCGGGCAAGGCGGTGTCTGTGGCCGCGACGGCGCGGATCAGGCTGCGGTGCGACAGTGCCGCCAACAGGGCCATCGCTCCGCCGGTTTGATGCCCGCAGGCGACAATCCGCGTGCGGTCGATGTGGTACTTGGAAATCACCTCGTCCAGGGTCTTGCGGATGAAGTCAACTTCGGTGGGTAGCCAGCGATTCGGGTCGGCCGACTGAGGGGCGAGGAGGACCAGGTCGCTTGCCTGGCAGATGTCTTTCCAAGTGCCGATCAGCTTCGCGCGGTCCACGCCGCCGGGTTCGTGCAGCCACATGAGGATTCCGTAGGCCACATCCGGATGGTAGTTGTCGGGCACGTAAGCAAAGCACTCATTCGTCTCTTCGGGCAGCTTGATGTTCACCTCGCCCACCGCCGGCCGCTGGGCGGCAGCAGCCTCGACGGGCTTGCGGGCGGCCGGCAGGTTTTCCGGGATCGCTGTCGGCAAGCCCGCCGGTTCCACCTCGAACTCCTTCGTCTCGGACCCACGTTCGACGCCGACCTTGATCTTTTGCTTGGGCTCGTAGCTGCCCAAGATCTCCCAAGCCGAAGCCACACCCGTGACCGGTTTGTCCGCCAATCGCACCAACCGGTCTTCGGCTTGAATTCCTGCTTGCGCCGCGGGACTGCCGGGGTAGACGTAGCGGATCGCGACGCCGGGCTTCGCGGCCGGCGAACGGTCGGGAAGCAGGCCGAGGAAGGGATTTTCGTACGGTTCCAGGTTGTCGGCCAATTCGACGGCAAGTTCCAAACGCTGATCGCTGCGCAGGACCACGATCTTCACCAGGTCGCCGGCATATCGCGGTCCCAGGGCGTGCCGCAACTGGGTTTGCCGCACGATTTTGATGCCGTCCACCTCGACGATACGGTCGCCGGCTTGCAGACCCGCTTTCTTGGCGGGCGACTTGGGCTGGCACGCGGCAATGTCCGGCGGGTCGGCGTAGATGTCGTTCCCCTTGAGCGTGATTCCCAGTAATCCGGGGTGCAACTCTTCGCCGCGTTTCAGTTTGTCCAGATGGCGCACAACGTCGATCAGCGGAACCGCAAAACCGATGCCCGAATCATACCACTCGGCGCCGGCAACTTCGTCTTGCTGCTGCGGGGACAGCGGCACGAGCACGCCCAGCACCCGGCCGCGAACGTCGATCAGCGGGCCGCCATAATTGCTTGGCGATATCTTGGCGTCCGTCTGGACCGCCTTGCCCCAGATGCGGCTGGTGGCGCTGAGGATGCCGACGGAGACGTTCGGTTCGTGTTGTTCAAACGTGCGACCCACGGCGATGGCCCACTGGCCGACGACCATCTCCTGGCGGGGCACGAGTTCGGGAACGACGAGCGGTTCGTCGCCGGCTATCTTCAGCAGCACCAACATGCGGCTGCGGTCGCGGGCCACGATCTGGGCCGTCGCTCGCTTGCCACTGGGCAACGTGACCAGGATGGACGATGGTTGTTGGATGAAGTTGAACGCGCTGGAGATGATGTAACCGTCGGCCGACACGGCCAGCCCGGTCGTCGCTCCGGTCCCGACCAGCACTCGCTCGACCCGCTCCAAGCCGCCGATCGTTTCGATCCGCAACACCGACGGCGCGATCTTGACGACGGCGGCCTTGATGGCTTGCTCTTCGAGGGCCACGAGATCGTCCGGGGCGGCGGGCGCGGAGCGGGAGACGAGCGCGCAGGTGAGCCAAATGGCCAAGGCGAAACAGGAGTTGCGTCGAGCGTGGGTCATAGCTGTCAGTCATGCTTCCACCGGCGCGGGGCCGGTGGGGAGCGGGAGTATGGGGCGTCGGTCTGGTAGCTGTCAGTCATGCTTCCACCGGCGCGGGGCCGGTGGGGAGCAGGGGGCGGCGGGGTCTGTTCTCGGCTCACTCTTTGGGTTCCAGGACCACGTCGACCAGTTGCTGGCCGCGCTGGACGGTCAGACGCACGGGGTCGATGTGGTCGATCAACGATAGGGTTTCGACGACGCTGGCGTAGGAAATAACCACGCCGTTGTTGACGAACAGGATCAAGTCATCGGGCTGCAACTTGGCTCGCGCGGCGGGGGAATCCGGGGCCACCGCATCGATGAACGGGGGCGTGCGGGACAGCACGTCGGGCACCAGCCGCAGGCCGGCCCGCGCCAGCGTCCACGGCTCATCCGGCCTCTTCGCCGACTCGCCGGCTTTCCGCGGCAACGTCTTGCCGGCCAGAATGTCGTCCACCGGCGTCACCAGTTCGGCTGCGGGAATCGCGTGGTTCAGCCACGTGTTGTTCAACGCGTTGCGGAGTTCCTTGCCCAGGATCCCGACCAGGTTGCCCTGGCGGTCGGTCAGCACGCCGCCAGCCGAGCCCGGGTTGTTGGTCATGGCGTCGACCACGTACACCGGCCCGTCATAGGGCGTTTCGAAGGCGCCGCGGCGAGCTGCCAACTGCGTCTTGGCCGAGACGCAGCCGTGCAAGACGCTGGCGTCCTCGTCGCCGGCCGCCACGCCGAACAGATTGCTGAACGCCAGGACGCGATCACCCACGGACAGTTCGACTCCGTCGCTCAAGCGGAAATGCGGCAGGCTGTCCGCGTCGATCTTGAGCACGGCGATCTCGCGGCGCGGATCCGCTCCGACCAATTGGGCCTGGAATTTCCGGCCATCGTCCAGCGTGACCGCAACGTTGTCCGTATCCAGCACGTAACTCCAAACCGTCAGCACGTGGCCCGCGGGCGAAATCAGAAAGCCGCTCTGATATGCCTCCAAACCCCGCAGGCCGCCGGCACCGTAGATCTTGACCATCTTGGGCTGGACGGAGGCGACCACGTCGATGAAGGTGCCGCCGGCGGCTCGGCAGACGCCAGGCGAGACCGCCGGCAGGAAAGCGGTCGAGCAGGCCAGCAGGAGCGCCGTCCCCTTCAGAGACAGGAGCCTGCGGAATGCGTTTTGTGCAAGTGGGGATATCATGTTCGGTTCATGATAGGCTGGAAAGCCCGTCCTACTCGGCAGCCAACTCGACGGACTCCAGCTTGATTTGGGCGAACACATTGTCGCCGTGGCGGACCAGCAGCGCGTGGGGCACCTGGCGGCCATTCACGGGCCGGTAGTCGTCGAAGTAAACCTCACAGGGGTCGACTTGAGCGTCGGGGAACATCTCCATGCCGGCCAGTTGGCCCGTCGCGGGATCGAACAGGAACCGCGCTTCCACAACGTTATGGGTGGCGACGAGAGCGTCGAACAGCTCCGGGCGGCCGGGAACCGGCACGGTGCCCAAGTAGTACACGTCGCCAAATTGCTTCGGACCCAAACGGAGCAGGCGTTGCCATAGGTGCAGGGCGACCAGCAACCCGCCGCTGCCCTCCGGACCGAGTTGGCTGTCCAAGTCGCGTGCAGGATCGACTTCCACAGGCTTGATCGCAAGGCGGCCGGTGACTTTGTCGCCGGCCAAGATAATCTCGATCTGGTTGCCGGCTGCGTCCGCGCCCGACAGCTTCCACGCTCCGGCCAGCGAGGAAAAGTCCCCGTGGGCCAACAGCGCGTTCCAGACGCGGTCTCGGTTCAGTTCGTTGAAGTAGTAGTTGGCGTAGCCCGGCCGCTTGACGATCAACTTCTCGAGGTGTTTCGGCGTGGGCTCTTGGCGACGCACCTTTTCCAACGGCACGACACGCGGCGGCTTGGGCTGTCCGCCCGGAGCTTCCTTGCCCTGTTCCCCCTCCGGCTTCGGCTTCGGTTTGCCTCCGCCGCCCGGCTGCTCGTCTTTGGGCATCGGTTTGGGCATGGGTTTTTCTTCGACGGGCAGCGCACCCTCGGCCTTGCGCAGCAGCTCTTCGGTCCCGTGGACGCCCATCAGCCTCACCAGCACGTCGCGGCGCTCGCCCTCGCGGCGGTAGCTGAGCGGCACGCGCCAGCCCTTGGGGAAGATGCCGAGCACGTTCTTGAAGCCGTTCACCGTGGTAATCGGCCGGCCGGCAAAGGACAGGATCTCGTCGCCGTACCGCAAACCTCGGCGGTAGGCATCGCCGGTGTCCAGGATGTCCGTCACCACGATGCGGCCGTCCTCGTCGCGGGAGACGGTGGCGCCCAGCGTGGCGTGATCGACGATGCGGCCGCTGCGAAGGTAGCCCAGAAAGTTCTTGATCTGGTTGATCGAGATCGCGTAGCCGACGCCCACATTGACTCGCCCCCGCTTTTCAAACGAACCGCGGCCGTTGATGCCGATCAGCTGCCCCGCCGCGTTGAACAAGGGTCCGCCGGAGTTGCCGGGATTGATCGACGCATCCGTCTGGATACAGTCGGCGTATTCCAGCAGCGTGCCGGCGGGGTATTGGTAGCGGTGGACGCCGGAGACCAGCCCATACGTTACGGTCGGCTGGAAGTCGGTGGCCAGCAGGAAGGGATTGCCGGCGGCAAAGCACCAGTCGCCGACCCGCACGGCGTCGCTGTCGCCCAGTTCTGCACAAGGGAAGTCCTCGCGGCCCTGCAATTTGATGAGCGCCACGTCGCCGGTCGGATCGAGACCGACAAGAACCGCGTCGTACAATTCTCCGTCGGCCATCCCGCATTGCATCCAGTCGCCGGCCGGCTTGGTGACGTGAAAGTTGGACAGCGCGTAGCCATCGGGCGTGATCACGACACCCGATCCACCGCCTTGCCCGTCGTTGGCGAAGACCGCCACCGCGGCTTTCACCGTCTTGGCCACCGCGGCGATCCGTTGCTGCTCGGCTTGCAGAACCGCGACGGGAACCTGATCGGCCCGCGCGTCGCGGTCCGCACTAGCTGAAAAGCCGACGAGACAGAGAACACAGAAGAGCGGCCCGAAGAATACGGGAGATCTGCGGTCGGCGGTTTCGGCGAGGTCGGGAGACCTGCGCCGAACGGGGGGAGACATGCGCCGAGCGCGCCTCTGAATCGCGAAAGGCCGGTTAGGGAGGACGCTCATTTCGTGATCCTCGCGTCGCACAGGTCGAGGCAGTCGGCCAGATCCAGCTGTTGGCCGAAATCGACCAGGATCTTCAGTCGTTTGACGCCGGTGATGTCCACGTTGATCGGCATCGGCTCGTCGCTGCCCGTAATCGTTTCGGCGAACAGTTCCCGGTCGTCGCCGCTGATCACCAGCCGCACGTTGCCGGCGGGCCGGACGCGGTCGTCAATGCCCGCGACCGCCAGGAACTGACGGAACTCGCCGCTCAGCCGGTAGACCAATTCGGTGCGGCTGCGAATCGTCAAACCGCGATCGTACTCTTGACCGGCGAGCAACAGAGGGTGGCCGCCCGGCGTCCCCGGTCCGTGCGGCTCGAACAGTCGGGCGGCCATCTCGTTGGGCAACCTGGTCTGGATGAAAGGACGCCACGAGACCGACTGGGGTTCCAGCGCGTCCAGCCACTGGCTGTTTCCACTGGAGAAGTCGATCCGCCGAAGGTGCGCCAGGGGCAGTGAAGCTGACACGCCCGCGACCGTCACCAGTTCGAGCTGTTCGCCCGCCTTGCGCAGCGACTTGACGCTCCAATGCGAACCGGAGACGTCCGTCACTTGGGCAGACCGCCGCGGCAATTCGGCGGCGGCCGGGTGATAGTACAGCAGACCCTCCAGTTTCGTCCGTTTCGCCTGGACCGTCTCCCCGTCCGACTCAAACTGGACGGCGTCGTCCGTGACCTCGCGGATGGCGCCGGTCAACTGGTCCAGGTTTTCGCCGCGGCGGATCACGAGCGAATCGCCCGTGGCCTTGGCCGCCGAGATTTCCTGCCAGCGCTGGGCAAACTGCGGCGCGGAGGCGTAATCGCGGAACCGCACCGCGCGGATAGCGGCGGTTCGGATCGACAGCGGCTGGCCGGTCAGCGTGCGGACGGTGGCCGTGCCCGCTGCGGCGGTGTACCCGTCGCCGCGAATCAGCGAATCGTCCATCAACTCGACCCAAACGGTGGCTGGGCGGTCCAGCGGGGCCGTGGCCTGCGCGGCCGTCAGTTCCCACAAGTCGGCAAGGTCCAACTTCCGCGGGCCGCCCTCGGTTTGGACGACGACGGCCTCGGCAGAGAGTTCCACGAGTTCGCCACGGAAGGACGGCCCGGCCAAGGGCCGGACTTCCACGGGAACGGCACCGAAAACGATCAGACTGATCAAGGACAGAACGTGCATTCGCGCCTTTCGTAGTTGCGAGTCTCGTTTAGTTGCCGCCCTCGCGGGCCAGCTTGCGGAAGTACTCTTCGATCACCTCGCGGTAATGGGACGGCAGGCCTTTGCTGATCTGCTGCAGAGCCTCCTCCCGCTGCTTGGGCGGCAGGTTGCCCCAGCCGGATTGAATCCCCGTGCGGCGCTGGTCGACTTCGCCCGGCCCCGAACCGCCGCCCGGCATGCTGTCTTGCATGGGCTGCGCGGACTGCTTGCCGCCCTGGCTGCTGGAGGACGCCTGTTGCTGCTGAGCCTGCTTCTCCAACTCCTCGATCATCTTGTCGAGCTTGGCGATCACGTCGTCCTCTTGCGTGCGCACCCGCTTGCCGGCGCGGCCGAAACCCAACCGCCGCTCGATGTCGTCCATCATCCGGGAGACCTCGTCCAGCGAGTCGGTCTTCAGCGGCTTGAGGTCCGCCTCCATCAGCCCGGAGAGCACCTCGAACCGTTTCGGAATCTTGCCCTTGTTTTCCTGCAGACGGCCGAGCGCCGCCAGGCACGGCTCCTTCTGCAGCAGCCGATGGTGGCAGACGCCCTGGTAGAACAGCAGCGTCGCCGGATCGACGACCTCCGCCGGCTGCAGTCCGTCGAGTTGCTCCAGGGCTTCGTCATACAACTCGTGCTGGGCCAGCCAACGGCCGTACAGCAACCGCAAGTTGTTCCGCACCAGCGGCGGCCGAGCGGCGTCCTGCAGCGCCGCGAACGCGGCCGGGACCAGGGGCGGTTGGCCCTCGCGGCACAAGGCCACGAAATCCCGCGTGGCCGGATCGGCCAAGGCGATGGTCTCGGCCAGCCGATCGAGGATGTCAGCGCTGACGGCCGGCAGTTGATCTTCGGCCCACAGGGCGGCGACTTTGGACCGAGCGGCACCGTCGAGCTTTTGCCCCGACAGCCACTGCTCGACGGCGGCCTTGACTTCCGCCACCGTAGGTTGCTGCCACGTGGCGCGTTTCTGCAGTTCGTCGTCGGCGCGCAACGGCCCGATGGCGGCGGCCATGGCCGGCAGTAAAGCGAACAAAATGCGGTTTGTTGACATCAACGTCTACTCTCAACGCAGCCGGCGGCCGCAGTCCAACGTAGCACGGCGCTCCGAGCCGTGCCGACCGTGCAGCACGGCTCGGAGAGCCATGCTACGGAAATGCGCCCGTTCGACCACGAAAAACCTTACCTGTTCTTTCCCAAAACGATGTCGCGCGTGAGGCGGTAGATCGTCTCCTGGCGCTCGGCCAGTTTGACCAGCGCCTCGCGCAAGTCCAGATCGGTCGCCTGACCGACCGGATCCTCTGCGTCCTTCAACAGCCGGGCGTAGCGTTGGGTGCGCGTGTTGACCCGCATCTGCAACGCCCGGATCATCTTCAACTCGGCGATGGCGTCGACCAGCGGCATGTCCTGCGGCCGGCCCGGCTGAGCCTGCTGCTGCTGTTTCTGTTTCTCCAAGTCTTTTTGAGCCTTCTGCAGGGCTTCGATCATTTCCTGCAGCGCGGCGATGATGTCCTGCTCGATGCCTTGCGTGATACTCTCCACCTTGGCGGCGTCCAGTCGGTCGGCGACCTGCTGCATGTCGTCCCGCATCTGGCTGACCGTTTCGGGAAACGCCACCGAGGAGCCTTCCTCCAGGAGCAGGTTCAACGCCTTGTCGGCTTCGACCACCAGCTTGCGTTCGTCGGTTGCCAATTTGCCGGCGGGGATCGGAATCTTCAAGTCGCGTTCGGCCTCGGCAACTTTGTCCAGCCGAACGGTGTCCTCGTAGATCCGGACCTGGATTTCCAGCATCTTGCGGAAGCGGCTTTCGAGCAGCGCCAACACCCGCTCGACCTCCTCTTCGCGCATCTGCCTCAGGATCCGTTCCAACTCGGCCTTGGCTTTCTCCAATTCTTCTTTGGCGTTCTCTTGTTCGGCGACGGCGTCTTTGCGTTGGGCTTCGTCGAGCCGTTTTTGCGCCTCGCGCATTCGCTCCTGCGCGGCCTCGACGCGTTTGCGGGCTGGATTGCCTTCGTCCTGGGGCGTCTGTCCCTGTGGCTGGTCCTGATGGCTTTGGTCCTGGCCCTGGCCTTGCTGACCTTGGCCCTGCCCCTGACTGGGCTGCTTCTTTCCCTGGCCCTGTCCCTGTCCCGGTTGACCCGAGTCCTGTTTCTGATCGCCTTCTTTCGATTGACCTTGGTCCTTTCCTTGGCCTTGGCCGGCCTCTTTGCCCTGAGCGGACTCCTTGCTCTGTCCCGGCTCCTTCCCTGAACCTTGGTTCTTGCCTTGGCTGTGCTCCTTGCCCTCACCTTTGTCCTGACTTCTCTCCCGGCCTTCGCGTTCGGCTTTTGGCTGCTCGCCGGGTTTGGCCTCGCCCTGACTACCTTCCTTCCCTCGTCCCTGGTCGCCGGAACCGCCGTCGGCCTGCTTCTGGTCGCCGCCCTCTTCGTTCTCTCGGATCTGTTTCGCGAGTTCACCGGTACGATCGGCGACCTTGCCTTGGTCTTTGGCCAATTCGCTTTGCTCAGCGCCGCCTTCGGTTCGGCCTTGGACGCTTTTCTGGAGCCGCAGGATACGTTCCACTTCTTTGATGTATTCGCGGATCCGGTCCTGTTCGCGTTTCAGGCGGTCGGAGCGGTTCTCGCTCAGCAGCAGATCGAGCAACGCCTTGATGTCCTGGTGGGCTTCTCGCTGCAACTCCAACAAGCCCTCGCGCTCCGCCTTGTTCTTGACCTCGAACTGCTCCAGCGACGTGACGCACTTGTTCAACTTGACGCCGGTCAGGTTTTCTTTGGACAGTTCCAGGGCTTTCATCAGCAACGCCGCGCGGCGCGGGTCGTTGACCGCTTCGATGCGGGCCATGTCCTCCAGCAATTTTTCCAGCTTGGAGTACTTGTCCGCGATGGCTCCCTGATGGATCGCCAACTGCCGGGCGCCGGCAGCGGCCGTTGGCTTGGCCTCCGCCGCCGGCCTTGGTTCATCGGCGGCCAGCGCCGGGGGGCACCAAGCTAGGCAGACCAAGACGGCAAGCCACAGTCGCTTTCGCAGAATTCTCATGCCACCGCCTCCCGAGCCCCCATGGTTCTACTCCAAATCGCGCAACAAGTTCTTCTGCAATTCGTTATGGGCCTTCTGCGTATCTCCCATGACGCGCTGCTGCTCATCCATCAACTGGCGGACGATGTCCAGAAGTTCGTTGAAGGTTTCCAGGTCCAGCATTTGCTGGAGGATCTTCTCCATTTCTGCCAGCACGTCGTTGGCCTGGGTGACCGCCGCGGCGGTTTCCTGTTGGCCGCTACCTAAATCGTACTTTTTGGCGGCTAAACCGTCCAACAAGAGTTTTTCCAGAACCTCTTCGCGACGTTCCAGTTCCGGGAACATGGTCTGGCCGATCAACTGCATCGGGTCGGCGATCAATTCCTTCAGGCGCTTCTTGCGGTCTTCCGTATCGACGCGGTTATTGATCAATTCTTCGCGAATATCGTGAAAGCCGGCGGCCACTCCCAACAGCTCTTGAGCACTCTTGCGCGTTTGTTGCAGTGCCTGCTGGACGCGGAGCACGCGGAGGGATTGCGCCCGCTCGGCGGCCTTCCGCTCGTCCACCGCCTCGTCCCCCGGCTCGCGGCCCGGCCGGTCCACATCTCCGGGTTCAACGCCCTCGCGCTTGGACGGAGCCTGGACGCGGATCAGCAGGTCTCGGGCCTGCGTCATCTCCTGGACGATCTGTTCAAAACGGCGGCGGAGTCCGATTTCGCGGGCTTCCAGCATCGCCAGCAGCGTCTCCGGCGTAACGACGTCCAACTGGTAACGATCGCCGCTGCCGACGTTGGGACCTTCGCCCCAACCGCACTTGTCGGCGGCGCGGATGACCAGCGTCAACTTGTCCTTGGGCCTTAATTCGACCTTGTTGGCCTGCGACCTCAGGGCGCGGAAGTCGACCTCGGCCTCGACCTGTCCTCCCTTGGCCAGCGGAAATTCGCGTGCCAGCGGCTCGTCCTTTTGTTCGTTTTCGGCCACGGTCGCGCGCGTGAGGATCATATCGAACCAGGACTTGTCAACGCCGTAGTCATCCGAAATCGTGCCTCGGGCGGGGATCATCACGTCCGGCGTCACGGCAGTGCCGATGCCCTTCAGCCGCACGTCGACTCGCGGGGCTTCGTCCGGAATCGCCGTAATGAAGATCCGATAAGGCCGTTCCGTCACCACGTCGTCCGCGTCGAACAGCGTCACGTCCAAGGTCAGGTTCGCGTCCAATCGGCCGGCGGGAAAGACGAACTGCTGCGGGTCCGTGGGGCTGAATGTTTCCAGTCGGCGGGTTTCCTGCGTGTCCAAGTGGTAGAGATCAACCCGTTTCAACGGCTTGTTGGTGTGGCCTCGGATCGTCACTTCGGTTCCGCGCGGCAATTGCGTCGAACTGGTCCAAGCGACCGTGCGCGGCAGCCACGAACCCTGCTTCTCGTCGACCATGTAAGCGGGAAACTTGCAGTCCAAATCGACGCCCACGATCGCCGGGCTGTCCACCACCTGGATCGTACGGTCGCGGACGCGGTAGTCGTAGCCCACCACGTCGAATTGAACCGTCGTCAGGATGCCCTGCAGCGGCTTGCCGGAAAACGTGTACTGCTGGTACTCGTCCCGGCTCCGCTTCATGCGGTTCATGGTCACGCGTCCCCGCTGGCCGTCCGCCGTGCGGTAGTGAATCGTACAGGTTTGAGGAACGACCTTGGCTTTCAGCGCGGCCCGCACCTTGAGCCGCAGATTGGAACCCTTGGCCACCTTGAGGCGGCCGTCGCGGAACGGGATCAAGGGCACTTCGGTCGCGGCCTGCGGCGCGTCCTCCGGCCCCAGCAACTCGACGCCCACCACCTGGATCAACGCACTGCGCGGCCAAGCCTCGTCGCGCAACAGGTAGGCGCGATGCACCCAGACGGCCAGCGCCTGCTGGTTCTGCCCGTAGAACACGGCGATCGTACCCAGTAGGATCGCGGCGCCAAACAGACTCCTCGCCAGCGGCCTAAAGTTGAATACGGCCCCCAGTTGCACGCGGTCCACATCGCTGAGCGCCTCCTGGCTGGTGTGCGCCAGCATCGATGCATCGAAAGTCTCGGCATGGTCCGGCCGCTCGGTCAACTCGACCGACGTCACCAGGCTGTCGCGAAACATGCCGAACCGCCGTTCCAGCAGCACCGCCATGCTGCGGTTGGCCAGGGGCACAAAAGCGCGACGGAACACCCAGTGAAACAGGATGTACGCCAAACCGGCGGCGACAATCGCCAGCACCACCGCCCGCGCGGCGCGAGGCATCTCGCTGGCGCCCGCCAGCACCGGCAGATAGTCCAAGGCGAGCGCGATCCAAAACGTCAGGCCCAGCCAGATCACACCCAGCGCCAGACCCTCCAACCAGACGTAGACGCGAATCCGCCAGCGCAGCCTCGAAAGCAAGGCGGTCAGGCGAGGATCGAGTTGTTGGTTGGAAGTCATTGGTCAGTTGTCAGTCGTCAGTTGCCAGTTGCCAGGCGTCACAGGTCGCGAGTCGCGGGACGCGCGTAAACCAGCCGTGTACCCGCATCCCGCATCCCGTATCCCGCATCCCGCATCTCGTATCCCGCATCCCGCATCACGCCAGCCGGCTCAGGCGGCGCAGCAGCCATTCCAGGGACAAGGCGCCGCAGATCAGGGCCATCAGCCATCCCATCAGCCGCCGCTCGAAATCGGGGTCGGGCAGACCGGGGAGGTAGGTCACCTGATCTTGCGGCTGCAGCACGTTCACCAGCGGCGGCTGGCTGCCGCTGCGTCCCATCGCCGGTTCGATACCGACATAATACGCGCCGCCGCTGGTTTGGGCCATGTCCAGCAGCAGCGGGTCGTTCCGTTCCGGTTGCTTGATCTCCAATTCTTCGGCTAGCACGCGGATTTCGCGGACCAGCAGTTCGTCCAACTCCCCTTGGGGCGGGCGGAGTTCGACACGATAATCGCCTTCCTGCACGGCCGTGAACTGGCCGGCGAACGTCCCTTCGCGTGGGCCGCCCTGAACGGCTTTCAGCGTCAGTTTTACCCGGCGTTCATCCGGCTGGGTCAACGTGGCGGCTTGCTCCGCGGCGGACAACGGCTGGCCCTGGGCGTCGGTCAGCACGGCCTGCACGGCCACCGTATCGCCCAGCAAGCAGCGGTCCTTGTCGACCAACAACACGCCGTGCCGCGAGTCCTGCAGCAGCCGCCCCTGGGCGGCCCAGCGGATGAGCTTGGTGTAGTACCGTTCAAAATAGGCTTCGTCTATCGTGCGCAACCGCCACATTTCACCACTGGCCTGGAAGAACACTCGTCCGGCTCCGTAGAAATGCGACGCCAGATAGATCGGCAGCTGACCGTCAATCGCCGTGTTGGGGTCAGAAAACCGAGCGTAGACGCGGGCCGCCGGCTTGGGGTCCTTGACCGCGTAATAGCCGAACACGCCGTCGAAGGACGCCCAAGCCGCTTCGCTGGTCACGGCCGTGTCCTCCAGCCACAGGAACTCGGCTTCCAACCCCTCGCGGGCAAACTGCAACGGCCACGGCTCTTCGCCGCCGAACCGGCCGACGCCCAGCGTGGCCAGCCCGCTGCTGTAAAAGACGACGGGATACAGCGCGCGGATGGTATCCAGCCGCGAATCGCCCTGGCGGACGTTCGCCCACTGCGGCGTGTGGACCGGGCCGGCGACGACGATCAGCCCGCCCGCCTTGTCGGCCACCCATTGTTCGAGGTTCTTGATCTGCAGCAGGTCCAACAGAGTCCAATCGGGATCGAAAGCCACGATGCAATCGTACTCGAACAAATCCTCAGTGGTTTCGGGAAACTCAAACAGCAACTCGTCGGCTTCTTGCGAGATGCCCTGCACGCCCGTCTGCAGCCAGACGTCCGAGGCGACGTCCTTGTCGCGATACAGCATGTTCCGCAGGAACTGGTACTCGCGGGAGGGACCGCCCGCGATCAGCAGCACGCGTGTCTTGCGATCCACGACTTCGACGTTGGCTGCCTTGGAGTCGTCGCGAGGATTGCTGTCGGGCGTGTCGTTCTTGATCGCCAATTGGTACGTGCGGCGGCCGGCTTCGTCCGGCGTGACCTCGAACTTGACGGCCACAATCTCGCCTTCGCTGCCCAGTTCAACGCGGTCCTCCTGCTCGACGGTCTCCGACTTTTCGCGGTCCGGCACGCCGGTCGGCGCAGAGCTGAGACGGACTTCGACCGAGCGGCCGGGCATGCCGTTGGCCTGCACGTAGCCGGTCAGCGTAAACCGGTCGCCGGGGTAGACCCGCTCCGGCGCTTCCAAATCCACAACGCGGATGTTGGCGGGCCGGCGATCGCTGCCCAATCCCACCGGGTAGATGGCGATCTCGGCCAACCTGGCCAGTGCCGCCGCGGCCGTATGCTCGACGCCTTCGTTTCGCCGGCCGTCGGTGAACACGACCAACCCGGCAATAGGACCCCCGCGTTCTTTGTTGACCAGGTAGCGGACGGCGTCTCCCAATCGGGTTTGCAGGCCGCGGGCGGCCAACTCCTGCTCCCAGTCAATATCCTGCGGCTGGCGCGACGGGTCCGCCGCGGGACGCGAGTCGGCGGGTCTGTCCGGCCCTGAATCGGGAGCAAGAGGCGTTCTCCAGCCGATCATGACTGGGAACGTGACATCGGGATTGCGGAGGTTGCCCACGGCCAGCACGACCAATCCCAGGATCAGCGCAAAGACTCCCGCCGGCAAGGTCCAGGAACCTCGCTCCGGGTCGCCGGACCGGCGGACCACCAGCAGGAAAACGAGCACGAAAAACAAGCCCAGGAACAAAGCCAGCCCCGCAACGGCCGCTGCCCGGCGCGCCTCGCGCAGCGACCGCCGGAAGGCATCCTGCACCGAGACCGTTGCGGAGTCCGCTTCGGCCGCAACGCGCTTGGCAAACGAAGCCACTTCGGTTGGCCGTGACGTCTGGTCGAAACGGTAGACCACCACATCGTGTTGCCGGCGAAGCTGTTCCAACAGCGGGCCTTTGGCCAGTTCGTCGACCACCTGCCGAATGCGGGTCATGCCCGCCGAGCCGTCCGGCGCTGGTCCGTCTTGCAGACCCATGCTCTGACTGGTATCGACCAGCAGTAGGACGCGGCTGTTCTTGACGAGTTGCCGTTCGGTGCGTTTTTCCAGGTTGAAGAAATAGAACAGGACGCTCGCAAAAGCCAGCAGGCGCAAGGCGCCCAGCGCCCACGTCAGGCCCCGCGACAGTTCGACGCTGTCCTTGCGGTACATCCCGGCCACAAACGCCAGCACCGCCGCGCAGACCGCCACCAGCACCAGCCAATGCCACCATTGCGACATGGCTTGCAAGCGAGCGAACTGATAAAACGTGCTGGCCGTTTCAGCAGCCAACAACGAGCCCTGCGCGGTCAAAGTGTCTGTCCTCGGCCCTTAGAATCCGGTCCCACAAGTCTTACCCGTCTTGAACATTTGGATTCTTCACCCTTCATCCTTCCTCGCTCATCCTTCCTCTCATTTCCCGGCCAGCGCAGCCCGCGGCGGATGGTAGCTGGCCGAGCAGGCCAGGATCTGTTCCACCAACAGCAATCCGATCAGGATCACCATCAGCAACAAGCTGCGGTTGTTGCCTTCCGTTCCGGCCGTATCGTACTCGTATTCCTCGGCAAACTTGTAGTCGGCTGGCACCGGCTCCAGTTTGTCCAACAGCGGTTTGCCGGCCAGCAGTGCCAAATCACCTTCGCTCGGCTCGACATTCAACGCTTCCCGCCGCACGTCCGCTTCTCCGGCGAGCGTCACGGGCCAGATTTCGTAGACCCCGCTGCGATCCGTATCGCCGGGGCCGTTCGCCCCGCCGTTGCCGATGCCGGCCATGAGGACCGTCGACTTAGGCTCCAGTTTGGCCGCCGCCCGCTGGATCACGTTCCGGGTCTCCGGCGTGTCGCCCGGCGTCACAAACGCGACATCCTGGCGATATTTGTCGGCCTCGATCGCCACCGACACGGGGTTGCCCACGATCTGCTGCTCGACGGCCCGCTGCGCGGACGCCAGGTACGATTGCAGCTTGAGCACCACCACGACAAAACTGGGGTCGTTGCCCCAATTGTTCCACACGGGGGCGACGGTGGTCAGCACCGCCATCACGCGGCCTTCGCCGAACTTACGTTCCACGGCCAGCGGCAGGCGGTTGCGGAGCGACGCGGCGATCTGGACAGACGAATCCGGGGCGGGCTTCCAATCGTCCGGCGGTCGCAGGAAGCGCTCGACGGTGATCTGCCGAATAAACGTATTCCGCTCGCCCAGAAACACGCTGAACACCGGGTGCTCCGCCGGTTCGATGTCCGGCACCTTCTCTTCGGCCTCCATCAGCAACTCGGCCTCGCCTGCCAGCGGCAGCGGCATCAGGCCGCGTCCCTCCTTGTACAGCTGATTGGCGTAGAAAGCGATGTTCACTTCGGGTCCCACAAAGATGCCCAACCCGCCGCCGCTGCGGACGTACGCCTCCAAGTTCTCGACCGCCCGATCGTCCAGACGCGGCACGTCCAGCAGATAAATCGTCCGGTACTTTTGGAGCATCTCCGGCAGGGTGTCGCGCAAAAACGCGGGGGTATGGATCTCCGGCCGCACCCCCGTGTTGGCGCGCCCTCCCGGCTCGAAAACCGACTGCAGGAAATAGGCGTGCAACTGTTGCTGCGACCCGTCCACCAGCAACACCGGTTCGCCCTCTGGGAAATCCATCACGCACCAGCGGCGGTTGTCGACCGCAACGGGATCGTCCTGCAGTGCCGCTTCCACGACGTGACGCCCTGTCTTGGGAAACAGCACTTGCACGCTGCGAGTCACGGTCTGGCCCGGCTCGATCTCGTTGATCAGGACCGTCGGCAACTCGTCGACTTTGGGTCGCAACTGCTCTGGGGAAGCGGTCTGCTGCAGCTCCGGATCGTAGAAGTTCGTGCGGACTTTCAGCTGGACGTTTCGCGCCGTGTCGGGACCGAAGTTCTTGACCATCGCGTTGACCATCAGCGGCACGCCCGCAGCCCGCGTTTCGTTCGCCGGGGACACGTCGACCACCGCCAGGTTCTGGCGTGCTTCGCGCACGCAGCCCACCAGGTGGATCTCGGCCGGCGACTGCTGGATCTCCCGCAACAGCTCGCGCGCTTCGGCGGGACTGTCCCACTGGGCCGTGCGGAAGTCGGACACGAGGTAGATCCGCCGGTTCTCGTTGCCGGCCAGAGAGATTAACTCCTTCAATAACCGCAGCGCCGGGGTGGGCCCCACGGCCAGTTCCGTGACGGGGCACGCGTTGCGCTGGTTCTCCAACGCCACGTCGAACTCGGTATCGACAATCCGGGCGTTGAAATCCAGGACCTGATCGAAGTCGATGCCTTCTTCGACTTCCGGCGCGGCTCGGGCGGCCCGCGAGAAGCGGATCAGCGTGAACTTCTGCACGCCGCTCTGCGCCGCCACCGCGATCCGCGATCCAATCCGTTGGACGGCGGCCGCCCCCAGTTCAAAGGCGCTGGCCCCGCCCAAACGGTCGGACATCGAGTAGCTGTCGTCCAGCAAGACGTAATGATGCGTCGGCTTGCCGCCCAACAAGTCCAGCCACTGGCCACGCGAAATCCACTGCGCCAACATGGCGACCACCACCGCGACGGCGGCCATCCGCATCAACAGCAGGATCAACTGCTTGAGCCAAATCCACTTGCGGTGCTTCTTGTAGCTCTGCAGCAGGAAGTCCATCGCCGCCCACTTCACCCGACGATGCCGCATCATGTTGATCAGGTGGATCAACAGCGGCACAAGCACCAGGAAAAAACCCCAGGTCAGGGGCTGATGGACGAATTGCATGGGCATCAATTGTCAGTTGTCAGTTGTCGAGACATTGACCTGCCTGGACCTCGCTACGTTACGCCTCCAGCAACTCAAATCTCGAAGCCGAGCAGTTCGGACAGACGGCGAGGAGCCAAGCTGACATCGGCTCCGGAATCTACGGCGAATGTGCGACGCAGCAGGCTACGATTCGGTCCAGACAGCAGGACGTCGATCGCGGGGACTTTGGGATTTATCGGTTCAATGGGTGGCAGTACAGTCCGCCACGGTTTGACAAAAGAATTCACCGGATCGTCACTCCCTTGTCAAGACATTCCACGACGATCGTCGGATCTCCAGGGTTATCCAGCTTGTCGCACAGTTCCGTCATCGTGCGTGCTGGCGCCAAGATCTGGCAGTCTCTGGCGGCGATCCATTGCCCGGAGTACTGCAAGCGAATGTCGTCCGGCAGGTCCCACAGCCACTGCATCGTCGCGCCCGTAGCCCGAAGCGCAGGCGCCTGTTCAGGCGTTGGTGTCCAGGGATGGACTTTCACTTTCCTGATGACCATTTTCAAAACTCCTCGCTTTCACCTGCCTTGTTCAGTTCTTGTGGTGCATTCCCAACCGGTTGCTCAGAAACGTGGCCAGGGCCGCATCCAGCGGCTGGCTGGTGCGGATCAGGGCGTAATCGACCGTGTGCCCGGCGCAGCCGCGGCGGACCTGGGCCAGGAACTGGTTCAAGGCTTCCAGGTAGCCTTCCCGCAGCGCCCGCGGGTTGCAGTTCAGGTAGTCGGCCGACTCCAGCCCCTCGAATCGCGTCGGGCCGGCGAACGGAAAGTCCAGTTCGTCGTCGTCCAACACGTGGAACACCAGCACGTCGTGCCCCCGCTGCCGCAGCATCTTGAGGCCCCTGAGCGTCCCTTCCACGTCGGCCAACAAGTCCGAAACCAGCACCATCATGCCGCGCCGCGGGAGTCCTTCAGCTGCCGAACGCAAGATCGAGTACAGATCCGTCTTGTCCCGCGGCTCCGAAACGTTCAAGGATTCGATGATCGAGAGAATGTGATTCTGCTTGCTGCGGCTGGGCACGCGCGTGCGGACCTGGTCATCAAAGGCCAGGCAACCCACGGCATCGTGCTGCCGCAGGATCAGGTACGCGAGGCTGCCGGCGACCGTACAGGCGTATTCATATTTGTTCAGCGGCCCGCGGCCGTAAGCCATGCTATTCGAGACGTCCACCAGCATGGTGCAGCGCAAGTTGGTCTCTTCTTCGAACTGTTTGACGTACAACCGGTCCTGCCGCGCCCAGACCTTCCAGTCCACATAGCGCAGATCGTCCCCGACCGTGTACTCGCGGTGCTGCAGGAACTCGACCGACTGGCCAAAGTACGGACTGCGATGCATGCCCGATAGGAAACCCTCGACGATGTGCCGCGCCCGCAGTTCCAATCGCGAGATCCGCTTGATCGCTTCAGGATGCAAAAATCTTTTGGAATCGGGCATCTCTCGTCAGCTCGTCTTCCTTGGTGGGAGTCATCGACACCAGACGATCAACCAACTCGTCCGGCGTTTTGCCTTCGCTCTCGGCGGCGAAATTCAACACCAGGCGGTGCCGCAGCACCGGCTTGGCCAACGCCTGGACATCGTCCGTCGAGACATGTGTGCGGCCCTGCAGCAGCGCCCGAGCCTTGCCGCCGAGGATCAGGTACTGGACGGCTCGCGGACCGGCGCCCCAGGCAATCGTGTCGTCCACAAACTCCGGCGTGCCCGGATAACCGATCCGCGTCTGGCGGACCAGCGACAGGGCATAGCGAATCACGTAGTCGGTGACGGGGACCTCGCGGACCATGCGCTGCAGTTCCAGAATGTCCTCAGCGCTCAGCACCGGTTGAATGTCGTCCGTCTGAACGGCCGTCGTGCGGCGTGCGACCTCGAACTCCTCCTCAAACGTCGGATACTTGACGAACACCTTGAACATGAAACGGTCTTGCTGCGCTTCCGGCAGCGGGTAGGTGCCCTCCTGCTCGATCGGGTTTTGCGTGGCCAGCACGAAGAACGGATCGGCCAGTTTGTGACGTACGCGGCCGACCGTGACCTGCCGCTCCTGCATCGCTTCGAGCAATGCCGCCTGCGTCTTGGGCGGTGTGCGGTTGATCTCGTCGGCCAGGATGATGTGGGAAAACACCGGACCTTCCAGGAACCGGCGTTCGCGCGACCCTGTGCTGCGGTTCTCTTCGATGATCTCCGTGCCGGTGATGTCGGCGGGCATCAAGTCGGGTGTGAACTGAATCCGGCTGAACGTCAGGTTCAACGTCCGCGCCAGCGTGCTGATCATCAACGTCTTGGCCAAACCCGGCACGCCCTCCAACAGGCAGTGCCCGCGGCTGAAGAGCGAGATCAGCAACTCGTCGATAACCTGGCTCTGGCCGACGATCACCTGGGACAGTTGGTCGATAATCCGCCCGCGAGCCTCCTGCAAACGGTGAAACGCCGCCGATTGACTCGGTGAATAGGCCGCTACGTCGTCGCCTGACTCCGGCATAGTCTGGATGCCTTTCGTTGGGATAGGTTGCCGTGGATCTGCTTGTTGGAGAATTATACAGATGGCGGCCTGCAAGGGCAGATATGCAAATATGCCCTAGAATACCCCAAACCGCCCAAACTTCCAGTCCGGCGTCGATCGGCCGACTCGCAAAAGGCACTGGACACCCAAGATAACGCCTTTTGGACGGCCTGAATGACGATTGGTTCCCGCCGACGGGCGGCAAGCGACCACCGATGGCGACCACGGCCACTGGTCACATGGGCCCTCGACTGATAACAATATGACAAGCGAATACGCGCCTCCAGAAGGAGCATGGCATGCCACTGTACGAATACACTTGCCGAAAGTGCCACAGCGATTTTGAATTGTTGATCCGCGGCGAAGAAACTGCCGAGTGTCCGAAGTGCCAGAGCCACAATCTTGAGAAGCACCTGAGCGTGACGGCCTCCCCCATCGTGTCTGGATCGGGTCCCCTGCCGATGTGCGGAATGCCGTCGATGGCCGCTTGCGGCCAGCCCGAGTGCGGCAAGGGATGCTGCGCGTTTCAATGACCGGCTGACCGGGGACGAGTTGGAGTTGCTCGCGGCCGCGGCACCCCGCGGGACGACCGCCGGCCAGCGCTATCCCGACATGAGCACGGTCAACCGCTGATGGTTCCGGCAGGCGATAGGTCTCGATTCAGCTTGGATTGGGAAGTGAAATGCGCATCAGGACCCGCTTTGCACCGCTGCTTAGCAGCGTTCGAGAAATGACAGTCCGGTGTTCGTTGCTGATCATCACACGGGGTGTGATGGCTGCTGTGCAGGGTCCGCCGCCAAACGCTAGACTCGCCCCGTGCGTTCATTTCGTTCGACGGCCGGTTTGGCCAGCCGCCGCTGTTCTCGCAACGTGTGCGGCCCTCGGCATCACCTTGGTGGCCTTCGCGGAGCATCCGCTGGCCGCTCCAGGCATCACCAGCTTGACCGATGCCAGCGTGCGTTTCGCAGTGTCCGAGGACCCTTACGTCGTGCTGCAGCGCGGCGATGTACGGGCCGTCATCGTCGACAATGTGGCGTTGGATTTGCCGGACTTGCCCGGCCACCGGGCGGGTTACAATGGCGTGGCCTCGTTGACGCACCGGCGCCGCGACGCCAATCTTTTCGTGCCGGCCGTGGCCGGCCTTAATTTCGAACACATCCACGACGGGACGGCGGCCGGATTGAAAGAAAAGTTTGAACCCCGCAAGTTTCCCATGCAACTGCGCGTCGTCGACCGTCAGACGGTCGAGGTCTACCAGGGGCCGACAGCCAATTGGAAGTTGGAGAGCTGCGGGCGATACCAGCTGTTGGAGGATGGAACGATCGAGTACACGTTCGAGTGCATTCCCAGGGCCGGCGGCTACCGGAACGGGTACATCGGGCTGTTCTGGGCCAGCTACATCCATCAACCGGAATCAGGAGCAATCTATTTCCGAGGGCACGGACGCGAGGAGACCGGGCCGGCACGATGGATCGAAGCCGTGTCGCCGGCGCACGGAACGGACAGCACGCACGCCCCCGCCGGACTGGCAGCCCTGCCGCAGGTCGACGCCGATTTTCCGTTGACGCTGGTCAACCATCCGTCGCGGTACGTCTACACCGAGCCGTGGTACTTTGGGGTCAGTCACGGCATGGCCTTTGTGCAAATGTTCCGACAACGCGACCGCATTTGGCTGGCCCAGTCGCCTTCCGGAGGCGGAACCGGGAATCCGGCCTGGGACTTCCAGTGGTTCATTCCGGATTACCAGGTCGGCGAAGCCTATGGTTTTGTGATGCGAGCGGCCTACATGCCGTACCAGAGTCGCGAGCAGATCGAGCGTGACACGCGGCATCACCGCGAGGCGCTGAATGCCAATCCCTTCGCGACAAGAGTTCGGTGATGTGTAGCCGAACTCGTGAGAGTTTGGAAATCACGGGAGTCTCGCGAATTCCGCGACCCCTGGATTAAGCCTTGACGACGCACTAGGCCAAGGCTTCCTTGCAGAACTGGACACATCTGGCCACTTCCCGCACGGCGTCGGAGTCCTTGGGAACCGGGTACTCCAACTCGATATCGGCGGGGAAGGTCAGCCGGTTCTTCTTCATGTACTGGAGCACCTCCGTCACCGGAGTGTCACCCTGGCCGAAGGGCACGTTGGGACCGTTGTCCCGTTTCCGGTCTTTCAAGTGCAGGCTCAGTATTCGGGCGCAGTGTTTTTCGATCAGCGGCAGGGGGTGTTCGTTCGTGCCGGCGAGGTAGTGGCCGATGTCCAGGTTGATGCCCAGGTACTTGCCGTGCGAGAGAATCTCGCCGTCGTAGGTGGTCGGCTTGAGTTGGGTGTGGTTGTGGAACCCAATCATGATTTCGTGCTTGTCGGCCAGGGGGCCGAGGCGTTCCGCGGCAGGCTCCGACAGTTCTCGCGTAATGCCCTTGGCGCCCAGGGCTTTGGCGACGGCGAAGTAGTATTCGATCTGCTCGTCGGACATGCCGGCATCGCCAATGTTCCCAAACTTGACGATATGGATGTTGACGCCGGCGTCGTTGTACATCTTTCGCAGGGCTTTGAATCCGTCCATCGACGCCGAGGATTGCTTGCCGGGAGCGGACTTGCCGCCACCCTGCTTCTCCATCCAGGCTTTGGCGAATTGCTCGGCGGGGCCGCCCATCAACTCGACCGAACTGATGCCGCATTGGAGGATGTACTTGAGCAGGTCCTCGGCGCTGCCGGGCAGGCTGCGGTAGCTGTAGGTGATGACTCCGATCTGGACGCCGTTGAATTTGGAGTTGGGGCGGGCGCCGGAGGCTGCAGCGGTAAGGCCGGGCAGCAGGGGAGATGCGGCCACGGCTGCGGCGCCGCCAAGGAACATTCTGCGGGAAATGGCAAGGTCTGGATTCTTCATGGTCCTCCTCACGAAACTGGGGTTATCTCGGCAGTTGCACGACGGCAGTTGACCTTACTACAAGCGGCAGGACAACGCAACCGGCTGGGCACTGCTTCGCGGTGCCCGAATCGGTTTCCACGCCGAAGACCTACCATCATTTCCGAGTGCTGAACTCAGGGCTGGCTATCCTTGGCGCAACCTGTCCGAAGGGTAGGATTGGGCTTGAGCAAGGGTAGGGCCTTGGAAAAACCCGCAAAAAATGGAGAAATGCGGAATGGCAGCGCGAGGTGACAGGCGACGGGGAAGACCGGCGTTCGCGCATGGGGGATCCCTCTCGCCTCACGCCCCGTCATCCGGTAACCTGTCAACTGGCGCTGAGATGAATAACCGTACCCGAATTGCTTGCCGATGAAGCACAACCCTGTTCAACGCTGGTTGACACCCCAGGGTTCGACGCACTACTTTTGACCTTTCGACATCACGCTTGATCCGCGGGCACGCGGGAGACATCCATGCCGTTGCACATCCGCATCCTGCTGGGCCTGGTCCTGGGTGCCGTCGCCGGGGTCACGACGAACCTCCTCACGCACGGCGGTCCATACACCGAGCGCTTCGTGAAACTGGTCACCGAGCCGATCGGCAAGATCTGGCTCTCGTGCCTGATCATGACCGTGATTCCACTCATTGTCTCGTCGTTGGCGCTGGGGGTGGCGGGGCTTGGCGATCTGCGGAAACTGGGCCGTATGGGAGCGGTCACGCTGGCCTGCTTTCTCTCCCTGACCGCGCTGGCCACGGTCCTGGGACTGGCCGCGATGAACTATGTGCGTCCGGGAGACGATCTCGATCCGGACGTCAAAACGCGGCTGCTGGAAACCTACCGGAGCGAGGCGGAGGGGGCGATGGGGTTGTCGGGCACGGCGTTCAGCATGGACTTGCTGATCAAGATCGTGCCGCGAAACCCGATCAAGGCGGCGGCCGAAGGCGACATGCTGGCCATCATCTTTTTCACGCTCGTGCTCGGGGCGGCCCTGGCGGCCCTGCCTGGTGAGCGGGCCGGCCCGCTCCTGGCGCTGTTGGAAAGCTTGGGCCAGGCCACGGTGGCCATCATCCACGGGGTGATGTTCTTCGGGCCATTGGGCGTCTTTTGTCTGATTTACAGCGTCACCGCGCGGTTCGGGTTCGACTTGTTGCTGAACCTGCTCAAGTACGTGCTGACCGTCGTGGGCAGTCTGGCTTTCATGCAGGTCGTGGGCTACGCGCTCATCGTGCGGTTTGTGGCCGGGCGAAATCCGTGGGAGTTCCTCCGCAAGATTCGCCTCGTGATGATCACGGCCTTTTCGACGTCGTCGAGCAGCGCGACCCTGCCCACCACGATGCAGGTGGCCCAGGAAGAACTCGGGCTGCCGCGCGAGGTGGCGGGGTTCGTGCTGCCGCTGGGCGCGACGCTCAACATGAACGGCACGGCCTTGTACGAGGGCGCGACGGTGTTGTTTCTCGCCCAGGTCTTCGGCTTGCCGCTCAGTTTTGGCGAGCAGTTGGTCGTGGTGCTGATGTCGGTGGTGACGGCGATCGGCGTGGCGGGAATTCCCGGCGGCTCGCTGCCGCTGTTGATGATGGTCTTGGGAATGGTGGGCGTGCCGATGGAAGGCATCGCGATCATCCTGGGCATCGATCGCATCCTGGACATGTGCCGCACGGTCTTGAACGTGACCGGCGACCTGGTGACGGCGGCCATCGTCAACCGTGTCGAAGGCCGCTTGGGAGGGGGCCCCGGCGAATCGTCCTCTTCATCAACGCCTCTCGCGCCGAAGGCGTAGGTCAGGCAGCTTTCCTGTGTTCGCTTTGCTCCAGCTCCTTTCGTCAAATCGGCGAGGTGATGCTGGTGGCCTTCGGCACGTCCAGTTCGAATGTCACGTTGCCGGTGTCACTTCGCGTCGCGGAAGAGCGTCTGCGTCTGCCGCCCGCCGTCTCCCGGTTCGTCCTGGCCGTCGGCGCGACCGGCAATCAGAACGGCACCGCGCTGTACGAGGGCGTCGTGGTCCTGTTCCTGGCCCAGGTTTTCGGGGTGGACCTGACGCTGATCCAGCAGGTCATGGTGGTCCTCCTCTCGGTGATCAGCGGCGTGGGGACCGCCGGCGTCCCCGGCGGCTCGATTCCCATGATTGTCCTGGTCCTGCAAAGCGTCGGCGTGCCCGGCGAATCGATCGCGATCATCCTGGGGATCGACCGCATCCTGGACATGTGCCGCACGGTGTTGAACGTGACCGGCGACCTGGCCGTGGCGGCGTGAGTGGCGGGGAAGGAGTAGGCGGGCGTTATCGGAAAAAAAGAAGCCCGTCTTTTCCGAAAAGCCGGGCTTCTGTGGCTGCAAGGTCAAGCCCCGGTTACGGCGTTCCGTTTCGCAGTTGGCCGACGATCACCGACGCGTTGTGGCCGCCGAACCCGAAGCTGTTGCTCATGGCGACGCGGATGTCGCGCTCCCGCGGTTGGTTGGGCGTATAATCCAAATCGCATTCGGGGTCGGGTGTCTGCAGGTTGATGGTGGGCGGCACGACGCCGCGCTGGATGGCCTTGACCGTGACCACCAGCTCGATCCCGCCGCTGGCGCCCAACGTGTGTCCCAAATTGCTCTTCGTGCTGGAAATGCTCAACTGGCAGGCGTGATCGCCGAAGACCTGCTTCATGGCGAACGTCTCCGCCCGATCGTTCAGCCACGTGCTGGTGCCATGGGCGTTGATATAGACCATCTCGGCCGGGTCCAAGCGGGCGTCGCGCAGCGCGCTGGTCATGGCCTTGGCGGCGCCCAGCCCTTGTTCATCCGGCTGGGTGATGTGTCCGCCGTCGCCGCTGGCGCCAAAGCCCAGCAGTTCGGCATAGATCCGCGCTCCGCGGGCTTTGGCGTGTTCCAGTTCCTCCAGCACCACCAGCCCCGCGCCTTCCGACAGCACGAAGCCGTCGCGTTCGGCGTCGAAGGGCCGGCTGGCGCGCGGCGGGTCCTCGTTCCGCATGGACAGGGCTTTCATGTTCTGAAAGCCGCTCAACCCCATGGGCGTCACCGCCGCCTCGGTGCCGCCGGTGATCATCACATCGGCCTCATCGTATTGGATCGTCTTGAAGGCGTCGCCGACGGCGTTGGTCGCACTGGCGCAGGCGGTCGCCACCGTGTAATTGGGCCCGCGCATGCCGTAGCGGATCGACAGATTGCCGCCGGCGGCATTCAACATCAGCTTGGGGATGGTCAGCGCCGAGACGCGGTCCGGTCCTTTGCTCAGCAACCGTTCCATCTGCGCTTCGATTTCATTCAGCCCGCCGATGCCGGATCCCAGAACGACCCCACAACGGAAGGAGTCTTCTCGGGCGAAATCCAAGCCCGAGTCCCGCACGGCGTCGATCCCGGCCACCATCGCGAACTGAGTGAACCGATCGATCCGCTTGACTTCCTTCTTGTCGATATAATCACCGGGGTCCCAGTCGTACACATCGCCGCCGAACTTGACCTTGAACTCCGTCGTGTCGAAATGGCGGATCGCGTGGATTCCGCTCTCGCCGCGACACAATCGGTCGAACAGGTCATCTACCTTCAGACTCAGCGACGTGACGACCCCCAGGCCGGTGACGACAACGCGTCGTTTCATGCTGGTGGCTCACACTCTCTCAGGAGGACTGCGCTTCTTCGATAAACTTGATCGCCTGACCAACCGTCTCGATTTTTTCTGCGGCGTCGTCGGGGATGTTGATGTCGAACTCCTCCTCCAATTCCATGACCAGTTCCACCGTATCCAGCGAGTCGGCGCCGAGGTCGTTGATGAAGTGCGTTTCCGGCTTCACCTTCTCTTTGTCGACGCCCAGCTGTTCGGCCACAATATCAATCACTCGTTCGGCAACTGAAGCAACTGAAGACACTTCTGCACTCCTCCCACTTGGTAGCTAGAACCACGGAGTCAAACTCCGCGTTGATTTAAGTCTGAACCGAAATCTAATCAAGTCTTTTTCGAGACGTAACCCGCCAAAAGATAAAGGATTCTGTCAATCTTGGTCAAGAGCGACTTGGCGTGACAGCGCGCCGTCAGCTCGTCATGCCTCCGTCTACCACCAGCACTTGGCCGGTGACGTAGGAGGCCGCCGGACTAGCCAGAAACAGCACGGCGGCCGCGATGTCTTCCGGCTTGCCCAGCCGTTTGGCCGGAATCCGTTTCCTGGCGTCCTCCAGAATCGCAGCTCCCAACACCCGCGTCATGTCGCTTTCGATAAATCCCGGCGCGATAGCATTGACAGTAACCCGTCGCCCTGCCAACTCGCGGCTCAGGCTGCGCGTCAGGCCAATCAAACCGGCTTTGGTGGCGGCATAGTTGGTCTGGCCGGCATTCCCGATGATTCCCGTGACGCTGGCCATATTGATGATCCGCCCATATTTGGCCATCATCATGTGTCGCGAAGCCGCCCGCGCAAACAAAAACGCACCCGTCAGATTGGTCGAAATCACGTCGTCCCACTGCTCGTCCGACATGCGCGGCAACAGGGTATCACGGGTGACCCCCGCATTGTTGACGAGGATATCCAAACGTTCCCATTCCGCACAAATGCCATCCACCAGCACATCGATCGACTTGCGGTCCTGGACGTCGCAGGCGAACGCCTCCACTTGACCGCCTAGGCCGGTAATCTCGGCGACCGTTTCAGACAGCTTCTCCGTATCGCGGGCAATGCAAGCGACCCTGGCGCCATTGCGAGCCAGCACGATCGCGCTCGCCCTGCCCAGGCCACGCGACGCGCCGGTCACAATCGCGACTTGGCCCGTCAGGTTCGCCGACAGGCCCAAGGTTGACTGATCTGCCATCGCTGCAACTCCTTTTTCGCCATTTCGCCGACCACCGTCAGCGGGGATCACAAACCGGTCCGAACCGGCGATACCAGGCGGGCGCAAGTCGTCCGGATCGGAGCCGGTCCCTTGTTCGCCAGCCGGGCCGCCGGGCGCGATCAGCACGAGACATTCTCGCAATTGGCCTCGCGGTCAATCCGCTTCAAGAGCCCTCGCAGGACGCGTCCCGCGCCGATTTCGTAGAACAGGTCGAAACCTTGGCCCAACAAGTAGCGCATCGAGTCGTCCCAACGCACGGGCGAAACAACCTGCCGGATCAGCAACTGCCGCAGTTCCTCCGGGTCTTCGTGCGGCCGCGCGTCGACGTTCGAGATCACGGGGATCCGCGGCTTGCGCATCGGCACATCCGCCAGGGCCGCCGCCAAACGCTCGACCGCGGAATCCATGATCGGCGTGTGAAACGCACCGGCCACCGCCAGCGGCACGACTTTCATCGCCCCCGCCTGAGTGGCCGCCTCGGCGATCCGCTCACAGGCCGCATTGTGTCCGGAAACCGCGACGTTCCTCGGACAGAGGAAATTGGCGCACTGCAGAATCTCCCCTTCCTGCCGAACTTCATCGCACAACCGCTGAACGCGGTCCGGGTCCAGTCCCAGGATGCTGACCATGCCGCTGGGCGTGCGGTCGGAAGCCTCCTGCATGGCTTGCCCCCGCCGCTGCACCAGCTTCAATCCGGCGTCGAATTCCATCGCGCCGGCAAACACGATGGCCGTGTACTCGCCCAGGCTCAGTCCCGCCGCCGCCGCACATGCGTCGACCGTCTGGGGCGACTCTTGACGCAACGACTCCAGCGCCGCCAAGCTGGTCACGAACAGAGCGGGCTGGCTGTAGACCGTTGAATCCAGGTCCTCGTCGGGGCCGTTAAAGCAGATCTCCGCCAGATCGTAGCCGAGCACTTCGGCCGCGCGCTCGAACAACTGACGCGCCGCCGGCAACCGCTCCGCCAGCTGCGCTCCCATGCCCACAGTCTGCGCGCCCTGTCCAGGAAACAGAAAGGCAATCTTGCTCAAAATCCGATCCTCGCCTATTCCTCAGCCGACTCGACGACGACGCGCCCCATATAGTAGCCGCAATTGGGGCACACAACATGGGTCGGCACGGCCGTGCTGCACTTCGGACAGAAGGTCAGCTGCTTCGGCTTCTTGTGGTGGTGGGAACGGCGTTTGCCCGTTCGCGAATTCGACTGCCTTCTCTTGGGTACTGCCATAACTCAATCCAACAAAAGCACAAAGGATGGACGGCAACGGAACTGCCGCGCTGGAGATTCAACCTCAGCAGGAACTGCAACGTCTTTCCAGGAAAGGACTTAAGATCACAACGAGACGTCATTGTCCGTCGCGATGCAATGGGGATACCTCTTTCCCGGCATACCTTGTCTGCCAGTAGGCCGACTTGGCTATTTCGGGAAACTGAGCATGGTAAAGCGATAGCGGCCCCGTGTCAACGGCTACCAGCCAACCGTCAACATGCTAAACTGGGTGGATTCGACAGACACGCTTTTGAGAGTTCCCCATGTCCACGCTCACTCAAAACGCGATTCGATCGGCAATTGCGTTCTCCGTTGGCCTCGGTTTGCTGCTCGCAGTCGCCGGATCGGCGGCGGAACCTGTGCGGCTGCGAATCGAGCCCCTCACGGTTCCGCCTGCCACCCAACCGCTGGTTTCCGTGGTCGTCCAGAATCTGCAGCAGCAGCCGTGCCGGGCAACGCTTTCGCTCACGGCACCCGCCGACTGGCGAATCGCCCCCGCCAGTCGGGACGTGGAATTGCCGGCGTCTGGCGAGCAGCGTATCGCGTTCAACATCGAAAAGGCCCGCAACGTGGAAGCCAACGCCTACCCGCTGGTCATCTCTGCGCGAGTTGGCGATCAACTGGTCCGGCACACGCAGTCGGTGTTTGTGGCCAGCGCACCGTACTCCAAAGCGACCGTGGACGGCCGAGTGGAAGAGTGGAAGGAGGCGATTCCCGTTTCGTTCCGGCACGCGGAAAAAGCCACGACAATCAGTACCTTCTGGAGCCGGAAGCGATTCTCCGTCTTGGTTTCTGTTCAGGAGGAGCGACACGTCGGATGCACCGGACCAGATGGCCGGCCGTGCGACGCGGTGCAACTGGCGATCTCGTCAGTACACGAAGCGGACGGTGCCGCGGCCGCCGCGCGCCGCGTTGAGTTCCTGTTGGCGTCGGCCGGCGGCACCGCCAAGTGCTTTCAACTCGCCGCGTGGGACACGCCCTTGGAAGTCATTAGCGAACCCCGGTCACTCGAACCGTTCGTGTGCGGCGACGTCGAAGTCGCAATCCTGCGCGAGGGCGGCGTGACGAATTACGAATGCTCGATTCCCTTCAGCATGTTGCGTAACGCGGTCGAGCCGGCGGAAGGACGGGAGTTCTTCCTATCGGTGATCGTCCACGACCCCGACGGAACGGGGCTCCGCGACCTGGGCCGCGCGGCCGGACTATGGGCCTGGCCCGAGGACGCGACGGCGTGGAGCCGCTGGCAGGGCGCGAAGATGGGAAGCGGGAAGCCGCTGGGCAATAAAGTCCGCTGGGGGCTGTGTACGTCGAAGTATTAGGAGGTTCACATGAGATCCGTTGCGTCATCCCGACTCGCGTTCCGCCGTTGCACGGTCCCGGTGGCCTTGCTCTGTGCGTTCTCGATTGCTGCGTCTTCCGCCCGAAGTGCCGACGACGTGTGGCAGAGCCCGGCTGCTCAGGCTGCCGGCAAGATGGTTTTCCGGACCGTGATGGTCGAGGATCAGGACGAGCAACCGGTCGCGGCGGGCAAGGCGGCAGCCGAAAAGCTGAAGGCGGCCATGGGCGACGCGCCGCTCAAAGCGGTCGTCGTGTCCGAGTGCTTCGAAGACGCGGAGAACAAGCTGGCGTTGCTGGCCGGCATCGGTTCCGTCGTTCCGTCCGAAATCGTCTTTGGCCAGGCGACGTACGGCTCGTTCACGCAAGCCGGGTGCGGCGGGTTCGACACGGTATGCCTGCTGGGTATCGGCGGGGAAGGGATCGGCGCCGCGGCGGCGCTGGTCAGGGATCTGGGCGTGTCCAAGCTGACGTTCGAGGAGCACGAAGCGGAGATCAAGCAACGGTTGCACGCCGCGGGCAGGAAACTGGCCGCCAAACTGCCGCGTGCCCCGAGCGATCGCCTGGCCATCCTGCTGGCCGACGCGCACTCGCCCAAGAACCAATCGCTGGTCGAGGGCGTCCAGCAGACCCTGGGCGGCGAGTTCCCGATGACGGGCGGCAGCGCCAACAAGAACGCCGGCCAGACGTTCGTGTACTTCCAGGGACGTGCGCTGGCTGACAGCGCGGTAGCGCTGATGCTGTCCGGCGACTTCCGCGTCGCGCTGGCCGGCCGCAAAGCGATGGACAACGACCAAGTGATCGCCACGGCGCGGGAAGCGGCCGCACAATCGCTGGCCGCATCGGCCGGCAAGCCTCAAGCCGTGCTGGCGTTCAACTGCGCCGGGCGCCGAGGCAAATTGAAGCGGCCGGCCGACGAACTGGAGGCGATCCAAGCGGCGTTGGGCAAAGAACTGCTCCTGTTCGGCTGCTATTGCGCCGGCGAAGTCGGGCCGTTGGACGCCTCGGAGAAGACCCCCGGCGCGCTCAGCGGCGGCAGCGGCTGGCACGTGATGTTCACCGTGATCAGCCGGTGAACGACCCGCTCCGCCGGATCATCGTGCGGATGAACTCGACGATCACCAACACCGCCAGTAAGAGCAGGACGATCGCGATCACGCCGATCAGGGACAGACCGTATCGCTCGATCAGCAAGACCAGCGCGTACAACGTGGCGACGGTCATAAAAGCCAGCGGGAACAGCACGAAGCCGGTCTTCCGGCCTGTCTTGCGCAACCAGACCGCCAGAACCAGGAACGTCAGTCCGGCCAGCAACTGGTTGGTCGCGCCGAAAACCGGCCAGATGGCCTTGTAGGCGGGAACCGGATTGCCCTGGGAATCGGCCAGCGTAATGAGCACGAACACGGTGGGCAAGGCGAGCGTCGGTCGCCGAGGTCGAGGTCCGCAAGCCCAACCTGGAAGAGATCTTCGCGGCGTACATGCAGATCAGCCCAGGAAAACGGCGGAGGAGGATACGGAAGGAGCCTGACGCGGGTTTTTTCGCGCGCTGCGCCGCACCGGAGCCGATCAGTGGGAATTCCGCAATGACTTCGATGAAGTCGTCACACAAGCCGAGGGGCTGGCCTTGGGCCGCCTGATGCTCGTACCCCTGTCCGGACAGGGGTGAGAACTCGAATCGCATCTTGTCACCGAACGGCACGAAGCTCGGTCGACGCGGCCAAGCTGACCAAATCCCCCGACGCGGAGCTGACCAGCGAGGCCTGATCCGATCGCTCCTACGTCAGAATCCCGTCCCAACCTTTGCGGTAGGGGCGGCGGATGAACTGGTCGGCCTCCGGCGCATTGCGCGCGCGGAGGTTGACGTAGTCCCACTCGAGCTTTTTCCCGGTCCGGTAGGCGACGTTGCCCAGGTGGTTCGACTCGGTGACCCAGCCGGAATAGAGGAAGTTCGAGCCGGGCGCGGGACCCTCGCCTTTGCACGCCTGGATCCATTCGATGTAATGGCCGGGCGAACGCGGGAGTGTCTCCGGCGGCGTCGGGTAATCCTTGAACTTGTCTTCGGGCAGCAGCAGGGGCCCGCCGCGCCCATCGCTGTACAACATGCCCTCGTCGCCGATAAACAGCTGGCCGCGCTCGCTCATCTTGCTGGCGTCAAACTGGGGCGGCCGGCCTGCGCCCTGGTACCAGACGAGCTTCAGCGGCGGGGCCGAGTCGCGGGCCGCGAACTGGTACGTGACGGTCATCGAGGCCGGCGCCAGTTCCGGGTGGGCCTTGCCGTTGGGCGACACGGACTCGATCGTCAGGGGCTGGCGAATGTCCAGCACCTGGAATACGACGTCGTTGTCGTGGCCGCCCAGGTCGCTCATCGTGCCGTTGCCGAAGTCCCACCAGCGGTACCAGCGCGGTCCGGGCAGGTAGGTCGCATGGAACGGCCGCATGGGCGCAGGCCCGATCCACAGATCCCAGTGGATGTTCGGCGGGACGGGCATTTCTTCCGGGAAGCGGTCGGTGATCTGGATGCCGTTGTAGAACCCGTGCGGCTTGTCGTACTTCTCCGCCGGCGCGGCGTCCTGCAGTCCCCAAGCGCGGCCTGCCCAGACGTGGACCTCGCGCACCGGCCCGATCGCGCCGGCCATGAGCAGTTCCTTGATCTGGCGGCGAACGGGCGAGGCGTGGCCCTGGTTGCCCGTCTGCGTAGCCAACTGCGGGTGCTTCGCGGCGGTCTCGCGAATGAGCCGCGCCTCCCAGACGTCGTGAGTGAGCGGCTTCTCGCAGTAGACGTGTTTGCCGTGCGTCAGCGCCAGGTAGGTTGCGATCGTGTGGGTGTGCTCGGCGGTGCTGACGATGACGGCGTCGAAGTCGTTGGGGCTGTCGAACACCCGGCGGAGATCATTGTACGTTTTGGCTCTTGGGAACATCTGGGCCGCGGCATCCACGGCGTCCTGGTTGACGTCGCACAGGACCGTGATGTTCTCGGCCGGAATGCCCGTGGGAGATCCGGACGAGGCGGCCTGGACGCCTTTCCCGCGGGGACGGCCGCCGCCGTCGCCGTTCATGTTCGCCCTGGCCCGGCCTCCGCAGGCGATCATCGCGATGTTCAACTTGTTGTTCAGGTTCCGGCCCCGCAGAAAGGCCGGCGCACCCGCGATCACGCCGGCAGCAGCCAGGGCGCCGCCGAGCAACTCGCGCCGGGTCACCTGACGCGCTCGTGGGTTGTTGGTGATCCTTTTCTTCATCGTGTGCTCCTTGGTCGGACAGGTGAAACAAACTCAGGTCACTGCTTGTTGTATCGCGACGCGCACGAACGCTCCGGAGGCCGCGGCCTGGACGGCCTCGTTGATTCGCTCCAGCGGAAAGGCTGCACCGACCAACTCGGCATAGGGATAGCTCGCGGCGTGCTGCTGGAGGGTTGCCCGTTAGTTCGTTGACGTCGTAGCCGCGAACGACAATCCGCTCGCGGGTCTTGTAGCTGATCGCCGACTGCCAGTGGAACGGTTCTTTCTCTCTTGCATCTGCCGTAGCTTCTCTCTTGCTCTCAGGGCACTCCCGATCGATCCTGCCACTGAGCACCATTTACAACAAAGGGGATGCTCCGTCAATTCCCCAGAGCGGGCGCGCTCGGCACGTGGCTCTTGGTGGTTGACGGTTTCCAGGCCCGCGCGGCTTCGCCTCGCAAGGCCGAGCGGCCGAATATTGTCTCTGTCCTGCTGGACAATCTGGGCAAGGAGTGGTTCGGAGCCTACGGCAGCCAGGAAAACGTGACGTCGAATTTCGACCGGCTCGCCGCCGCCGGCGTGCGGATCGAGAATTGGCACACCCCCACGGTTTGTGGGCCGAGCCGCATCGTGACCCTGACCGGTCGGTACCTGTTGCGTTCCGGCTTCACCGTACACCACGACGCGGCCCTGTACAGCGGCGGCGGGCTCGATCCGCGCCGGGAGGTCACCTTTGCGCGTCCCCTCAAGAAAGCCGGTTTTGCCACGGGCATCTTCGGCAAGTGAAGTAAGGGCCCCTAACAGACCCGTTCGGCGCCGCTCTCCTGACCCATCGTTCGGCGCGGTCTCCTCAGCCTGCTGGGGTCACTGGACGGCGGTCCGGTTGACCTGCTTGGGAAGTGAAGCTAAAAAAGATGTTTTCTGGTCTGAACCAGGTCTGGTTGGGCGTTCGTTTTTCGCGTTGATCCAGTCGAGTTCAAGCTGCCCCTTGCAGGCGGCGGGAGCGTCTTATGTCTCTGGACGTAAAGGTTTGGTCAGCCGCGACGTGTATGCTTTGGGGATTCGCCGTGCTGCCCGGTTGTTCGACCGCTCCGGCGGTCGTCGAGCCGCCTCCTCCGAAGGTCACCGTGCAGCATCCGGAGGTCCGCGAACTGGTCGATTACGACGAGTATAACGGCTGGATGGCCGCCAAGGAGACGGTCGAAGTGCGGGCGCGGGTCCGAGGCCACATCATGGAGATCGGCTTTGAGGACGGCCAGTATGTCAAAGGAGGACAGATGCTGTTTCAGTTGGACCCTACCTCGTTCGAAGCGGAACTCGCCCGGGCAAAGGAACAGAAGAAGATCTATGAAGCCCAGTTGGATCGTGACATCAAGGAGGAGAACCGGCAGAAGGCGCTGCTCCCCTCCGGCGCCAGCACCAAGAGCGACGTCGAGAAAGCCGAGGCCGATCGGAAGGCGCTTCAAGCGCAAGTCGAATCGGCGGCTCAGGAGATCATACGCAAGGAGGTGGAGCTGTCCTACACGACCGTCAAAGCGCCTATCTCCGGCCGCATCAGCCGGGCCTATTTGACCGTGGGCAACCTGGTCAACGCCGGCGGTTCCGATCCGCTGCTGACGACGATCGTGTCGGTCGATTCGATGCAGGTTTACTTCGACATCGACGAGCGGGCCTTGCAGCGCTACATGGCGAGTAATCCTAATCGGAGTGACAAGGACGGCGCCGGCCAGCCCAAGAAGGTGACCGTCAAGGAGCAACAACGCCCATTCTTGTTCGGACTCGAGACCGATACGGGCTATCCGCATCAGGCCCTGATGGATTTCGCGGAGAACAAAGTCGACTCCACGACCGGCACGATTCAGGTCCGCGGCGAAGTGGCGAACCCGGAGGGGCGGTTTATCGCGGGTTCGCGGGTCCGAATTCGGGTTCCCGTCAGCGCGCCCTACCAGGCCCGGCTCGTTCCCGGCATGGCGGTCTTGACCGACCAGGAAAAGAGATACCTGCTGGTGGTGGACAAGACGAACAAGAACACGGTCGTCCGGCGGGACGTGCAGCTGGGCAGATTGCTGGACGACGGGATGCGGGTGATCCTGGGCGACGGCGTGAGTCCCGATGACTTTGTGATCGTGCTGGGACTGCAGCGGGCCAGGGTCAACTATCCGGTGGAACCGTTGGATGCCGAGGCGCGGCCCGCCAGCGCTCCTCAGGCCGGAGCCGGGGCCGAGAAGACATCCAAGTAGCGTAACCAGGATGCTGGCAACCAGGATGCTGGAACTGCACGGCTCGGAGAGCCGTGCTACGGCGGGATTCAGGAAAGGCTAAGAGCATGTTCGCGCGTTTCTTCGTTGATCGGCCGATCTTCGCTACGGTCCTGTCGCTGGTGATCGTGATCGTGGGGCTCGTGGCGGTGTACGAGTTGCCCGTCGCGCAGTACCCGGAGGTCGCGCCGCCGACGGTTTCGGTCATGGCGACGTATCCGGGCGCCAACGCGGTGACCGTCGCCGATGCGGTGGCCACGCCGATCGAGCAGGAGGTGAACGGCGTCGAGGGCATGATCTATATGTCATCGAAGTGTACGAACGACGGCCAGATGAACCTGGACGTGACGTTCGAACTGGGCACGGATCTGGACATGGCCCAAGTGCTGGTGCAGAACCGCGTGGCCATCGCCCAGGCGAAACTGCCTGAGGAGGTCAAGCGGATCGGGGTGACGACGAAGAAGAAATCCCCCAGCATCCTGTTGTGCATCAATTTGATCTCGGACCAGAAGCCGGACGGCAGCTTTCAGTACGACCAGCTGTACTTGAGCAACTACGCCACGCTCAGCGTCCGCGACGATATCGCCCGGGTCAAGGGCGTGGGCGACGTCGCCTTCCTGGGTCCCCGCGACTACAGCATGCGGATCTGGCTGGACCCGCGCCGTCTGGCTTCGCTGCAAATGACCGTGGCCGACGTGATCCGGGCGCTGCAGGAACAGAACGTGCAGGTGGCCGCCGGCCGGCTGGGGCAACCTCCGGTGCCAGCCGATGCCGCCGTGCCCTTCCAGTTGCCGATCAACACGTTGGGCCGGCTGTCGAGCGAGGAGCAGTTCGAGAAGATCGTCGTCAAGACGGGCGCCGAGGGACAGACGGTCTATCTCCGCGACGTGGTCCGGGCCAAGGAGTACGACAAGGACGGCCGGGTCGTGGTCAAGGGCATCGAGATCGGGGCCAAGAATTACGACGTCAACAGCTACCTGAACGGGCAGCCTTCGAGCACGCTGGCCGTGTTCCAGTTGCCCGGTTCCAACGCCTTGGAGACCGCCCAGAAGATCAAGGAAAAAATGGCGGAACTCAAGGAGAAATTCCCGCCGGGCATGGACTATCGAATCGTCTACGACACGACCGTGTTCATCGACGAATCGGTACACGAGGTGTACAAGACTCTGTTCGAGGCGTTCGTGCTGGTGTTCATCGTGGTGCTGGTGTTTCTCCAGGACTGGCGGGCGACGCTGATGCCCATGATCGATGTGCCCGTGTCGCTGATCGGCACCTTTGCCGTGATGGCGCTGCTGGGTTTCTCGCTCAACAACCTGACTCTGTTCGGCCTGGTGCTGGCCATCGGCATCGTGGTGGACGACGCGATTGTGGTGGTGGAGAACATCGAGCGTTGGATGGCCAAGGGCTTGGCGCCGCGGGAAGCGACGGTCAAGGCCATGGACGAAATCACCGGGCCCGTGATCGCCATCACGCTGGTGCTCAGTTCGGTCTTTATCCCGACGGCGTTCTTGGCCGGCATCACCGGGCAATTCTATCGCCAGTTCGCCCTCACGATCGCCGCCTCGACCATCATCTCGGCCATCAACGCGATGACCATGGCCCCGGCGCGGGCGGTGACGCTGATCAAGCCACACCAGCACGGCGAGACGCGCGAAGCGCTGCCGCGGTGGGGGATCGCCCTGATCGTCGGGTATTTCGTTTTTCACTTTCTGGGTCCGGTGCTGCTGCCCCTGTTCGGCCTGGAAACGGGCGGGCACGGCGAGGTCGAATCGGCCGAGCATGCCGCGGGCACGTCCCCGGCAGCTCGCTGGACGGCGGTTGCGATCATCGTCGCCGTGGGCAGCGTGGCGGGCTGGTTCGTCGCCATGCCGATCAACGGGGTCCTGAGCAAGTTTCTGGGCGGCTTCAATTGGGTCTTCGACCGATTGTCCGGCGGCTACGGCACCGCGGTTCGCCGCCTGCTCCGCGTGTGCGTCGTTCTGTTGGTGGTTTACGTCGGCCTGCTGGCCCTCACGGGCTACGGTTTCCGGGTCGTTCCCAAGGGTTTCATTCCCGACCAGGACAAGGGCTACCTGGTGGTCAACGCCCAGTTGCCCGACGGCGCCAGCTTGGATCGCACCGACAAACTGGTGACGCGGCTCGCCGCGGTCGCCAAGGAAACCGAGGGCGTCGCTCACACGCTCGCGGTGCCCGGATACTCGATGCTGCTCAGCACCAACATCAGCAATATGGGCGGCATCTTCGTGATCCTGAAACCGTTCGAGGAGCGCAAGCACAATCCCCAGCTCAGCGGCAACGCAATTGCGGCCCAGCTGAGGCGGAAGTACGCGGAGCTGAGGGAAACCCAGGAGGCCATCGTGAGTATCTTTGGGGCGCCGCCGGTCGAGGGCTTGGGCTCGACGGGCGGGACCAAGATGCAGGTCCAGGATCGGCGGAGCGCCGGCCTGAGGGCCCTGCAGGGTGCCGTCCAGGCAGTGGCCGAGGAAGGCCGGCGCCAGCCGGGGATGGCCGCCGCCATCTCCACTTTTACCGTGGCCCAGCCGCAATTGTTCGTCGAAATCGACCGCGAGAAGGCGAAGGCCCAGGAGGTGTCGCTGGACGACGTTCACCGCACGCTGCAGGCCTGCCTGGGGGCCTTCTACGTGAACGACTTCTTCTTCCAGGGCCGCAACTGGCAAGTGAATGTTCAAGCGGACCCGGCCTACCGCACGCGCGTCGAGGATATCGGCAAGCTGGAAGTCCGCAACGCCCAAGGACAGCGCGTCCCCTTGGCGACCCTGGTCAACGTGCGGGACACCGCGGGGCCGGCCGTGGTGAACCACTATAACCTTTACCCTTCGGCGGAAGTGCTCGGCAGTCCAGCCCCCGGCGTCAGCTCCCGGCAGGCCATCGCCATCATGGACGGTGTGGCCAAAGAGCAGCTTCCGGAGACGATGGGCAGCGAGTGGACGGAGTTGAGTTTCCAGGAACTCGAGGCCGAAAAGGACACGTTGTCCAAGTTGATCTTCCCTCTGGCGGTGCTGTTCGTATTCATGGTCTTGGCGGCGCAATACGAGAGCTGGTCGCTGCCGCTGGCCATTTTGATGATTGTTCCCATGTGCTTGCTGTCTGCGTTGATCGGATTGTGGATGGCGCACCTGGACAACAACATCTTTGCGCAGATCGGGTTTGTGGTGCTGATCGGCCTGGCGGCCAAGAACGCGATCTTGGTGGTGGAGTTTTCCAAGCAGTTGGAGGGCGAGGGCCGAGGTCGCGTGGAGGCCGTGGTGGAGGCCGCCCGCACGCGGTTGCGGCCGATTCTGATGACCTCCTTTGCCTTTATCATGGGCGTCATTCCGCTGGCGCTGGCCAAAGGCGCCGGCGCCGAGATGCGGATTCCGCTGGGAGTGGCCGTCGCGGCCGGCATGCTGGGCGTGACCTTTTTCGGCCTTGTCTTTACGCCCGTCTTCTATTACGTGATCATGTGGTTCGGCGGTACGGCGAAGGAGAAGGGCGACATGGCGGGGCAGGACATGCCGGCTGAGTGATGGGGACCGTGCCTTGAAACCGTTCAACTGTTTTCAACCCACCGAGATCCGGTTCGGTCGAGGCCGGCTGCGGCAACTCGGAAAGGCCGCCGCGAAATTCGGTCAGCGAACTCTGCTGGTCACGGTGTCGGCGCAAGAGGAACCGCTCCAAGGAGTGATCGCCAAGGCCAAGGCAGGCTTGGAGTCGGCGGGCCTGGCCGTGGCCCACTTCGACGGCGTCGCGCCCAATCCGACCACCGACAGCATTACGGCCGGAGCCGCGGTGGCTCGCGAGCATCAAGCCGACCTGGTTGTCGGGCTGGGCGGCGGTTCCAGCATGGACACGGCCAAGGCGATCGCAGTCGAGGCCACGCACGCGGGAACTTGCTGGGATTACCTGTTTGACAAGGCCGAGCCGACGGAAAGGACGCTGCCGGTGATCGCGGTCACAACCACGTCCGGCACCGGCTCGCACGTCACTCAGGTGGCCGTGGCGACCAGCGCGCCCTTGCGGGAAAAGTCGTACCTGTGCCACCGACACCTGTTTCCCAAAATCGCCATCGTCGATCCCGATCTGATGCTCACGGTGCCGCGGGAGGTGAGCGCGATGACGGGTTGGGACGCGCTGACCCACGCGTTGGAGGCTTACCTGCACAAGAACGGTTCGCCCTACGTACAGCTGATGGCCCTAGAGGCGATTCGGTTGGTGGCGGCCAACCTTCCGCCGTTGCTGGACGACCTCGGCAACGCGGAACTGCGTGCCCAGATGGCTTGGGCGGACACGCTTGCGGGCCTGTGCATCGCCAACGCAGGCGTGACGTTGCCGCACAGCATAGGCATGTCCATCAGCGGGCGGTGGCCTCACGTCGCGCACGGCGCATCGCTGGCCGTCGTCTATCCGGCGTTTTTGCGGTACACATGCGACGCGGCGATTCCACAATTCGCCGCCGTGGGCCGCATCCTCAACCCGGAGTTGATCGCCGCAGCCGAGGAAGATGCCGCGCGGCAGTGCTGCGTGGAAATCGACTGGCTGCTGAAGCGAATCGGCTTGTGGATCGGCCTCGATGATTTGGGCGTGCCGGCGACGGACATCGACGCGTTGGCCGATCGAAGTTTGAAGCTGCCGGACTATCGGAATAATCCGCGTGTGGCGGGCCGAGACGAGATCTGCCGGATGCTGAAGGAGAGCCGTTCGCGGCGGTGAAGTCGCAACGAGCCGGTCATTTTGGAGTACGGTGCCTTGTCACCGTTCTGTATCGGGCCTTGCCCCGCTCTGGCGTCTTATGTTCCGACTGCCAAGAACCGCTTGGAACGCTTCAAGGCGAGGGCTGCTTGGCGTTGATCTTCTCCAATGCCGCGGCGGCGGTTTCCCGCGTTTCGTCGTGATTGCTGCGCGACAGCTCCTCCAACGTCGCTTTGGCCTTCGTCGTCTCGGCTCCCATCTCCAGCAAGGCGACCGCGGCGTACTGGCGTGTCCAGACGTCTGGCGAATCGAGCAGGGCGGTCAGCCGCGGGATGATCGAGTCCGCGACCTTGATCTCGCCGAGCACTTGGGCGGCGACCCAAGGCTCGTCGTTTTCTGTCAGATCGCGGAGCAACGCCTCGACGGGAGTCGGGGACTGAGGATCGAGCCGCCAGAGCGTCTTGGCCGCCGTGGCGCGGGGCGTGAATTTCGACGGTTCCTGCAGCATCTGTTCGATCACGGGCGCCGCTCTTTCGGCCAGCGGCTTGAGATCGCCCAGGGCGACGACCGCGTTCTGCCGCACCGGTTGGATGGGATCGGACAGCGCAGCGACCAGCGCGTCGACGCCTTTCTGGCCAATCGCCGTCCCGATCTGGCCCATCGCCGCGGCTGCATTGCGGCGGACGGACGCCACGCCGGTCTTAAGGCAACGGACCAGTTCGTCCGTGGCCGAGCGGGCTTCGGGACCGATCGCCCCCAACGCTCGGCAGGCCCAATACTGCGTATGGAAATCGTCGCTGGACAGCATCTGGATGAGTTCCGGCACCGCGTCTTTCGCGTCCGGGCCGATGCCCAGCAGGGCGTTGATCGCGTAAGTGCGAGTCTGGGGATCGTTTTTCTGGAGGATTGCGATCAGTTCCGGCACGGTTTCTTTGGCTTCCTTGCCGGCTCGGTAAATCGCCAACATCGCGGCTCGGCATTCGGTCGTCGACCGGCTCTTCAGGGCGGGCGTCACGTGCGGCAGGGCCGGTCGGCCGTAGCTGCCCAGAGCCAAGCCGGCGAGTGCCCAAACCGGACCGCGCCGAGTCAGCGCCTCGTCGCCCAGCTTGGCGGCCAAAGCGGGGACGGCCTTGTCCGGCTCCAACGCCAGCCGGCCGAGGGCGTCTGCGGATGCGACGCGCACTTCTCCATCTTCGTCGTTCAGCGCCCGGATCAGGGCCGGAATTGCGGCGCGACCCGCCTCGCCTTGTTCGGCCAGAGAATCCGCCGCCGATAGGCGCGCGGCGGCGTCCCCAACACTCAGCTGGGCCGTCAACTCCGCAACCGTCTGCTGCCGTGCCGCCTGTTCCGCCGCCTCGGCCCTGCCGGCCAACGCGGCGAGGAAGATCGCGAGCGCCAAACCGGATAGGACCCGAATAGAGTACTCTGAGTTCATTTCGATTCCTCGTTTCTTGGGAACGGTCCTGCTGGGGAAGGTGCAACCAAGCTCTAAGATCCACGGACCGCAATTTGCATCCTCCGCAGTTTCCAGGATGCCGCCATTTTCTACAATACGGGCAGGCGTTTGGCCGACGAATTCTTGGGCCTGATCCAAGCGGGTGGAACAGGCGTCAATCGTTTCCTGCGAAGCGGCGAGAAAGCGCGATGAACGCGAAGCTCAAGCGGTGGCCGAGGCCGGGGTGCGAGTGGTCGACGTGCGGACCGGACTCGTGTTGGGCAAGGATGGCGGAGCGCTGCCGAGAATGCTGACGCCGTTTCGACTTGGGCTGGGCAGTCCCTTGGGCAGCGGCCGACAGTGGATGTCCTGGATCCATGTGGATGACGTGATCGGATTGCTGCTGCTGGCCGCCGATCGCGGGGACCTGTCGGGACCTCTCAACGCGACCTCGCCTCAGCCTGTGACCAATCGGGAGTTCACGACGGCCCTGGGCCGCGCGATCCGCCGCCCGACGTTGCTGCCGGCCGTGCCTGTTGGCGTGTTGCGACTGGTGCTTGGGGAACTCGCCAGCGTGCCCCTGACGTCACAGCGCGTGCTGCCGCGCCGTGCTCAGGAGGCGGGTTACACGTTTGCGCACTGTGAACTTGAAGACACGCTGCAGAACCTGTTGCACTAGAAGGATGGGCAGAGCGTTGCGGGCGGCGTCAACAGTCAACGCGGACTCGCGTCCGGACGCGAGGCGATGCGTCCCGGCTGGCCGCCCTCGTAAGCGCTGAATTCCGCCCACACCGGCAGGTGATCGGACACCTCGAGGGCTTCTTCCAGCGACAGGTTGTACTCGCGCATGAAGTCGAAGACGCCGGCCCGGCCAGTGAATTCGGAGGTGGCTTGGCGTTGGAAGACGATGTTGTCGTACTGCGCCGTGCCACGGGTATTGGTCGGCGTACCGGAAACGACCCATGTCATGCCGGAGATTTGGCCCAATTCGCCGAGGTTCTTGTCATTCACGTTCAAGTCACCCAGGATGATGACATCGTCCTCCCGGCGGCCGTCGTCGCGCACCACTCGGTACACGTCGTCCAAGACGTTCAACTCCTGCTTCGTTTCATCCGGATCGGTGTGGATGTTGACCAGAGAAAAAGTGAATGCCTGGTCGGGGGGCGGTCCGCGAACCCGAAACCAGCCGACCAACGGCTCGCGATGCAAGAGATCATCGGGGTCGGCGACGGTGTACAGTTGCGAACGGTCGACTTCGATGGTGGCCAGGTCGAATACGTACGCGTATTGCTCCTTGCTGACGGTCCTTCCCAGCCGGGGTCCGATCACGTAGTCGTAATGGCAACCGGCCGAGTTGATCAGATCGACAAAGTTCGGCAGCAGGTCGTCGTCAGAAGAGCGAATCTCTTGGATTGCGACAAGGTCGAAATTGCGGACGATGCGGGCCAAGACATCCATCACTTGGGGCTTGCTGGCCTTCGACTTGCCGAAGACCTGGATGTTGAAGGTGGCCACGCGCACAGAGCCTGTCGAGCGGACGGGCGGCGGCGCCAACGGATCGTGGGTGCGCGGTTTTTGCGCGGTTGCCTGGCCTCCGGGTGCGATCCGGACGCCGTCGAGGCCCTCCAAGTCGAATTTCTGAAAGAAAATCCAGGCGGCAACGGCGGTGGCGACCCCGAACAGCAGAGTCTTGATCTTTGGCATGGGCCCCTCCCTGGGCGCAGCGAAAAATGGACGTCCCTGTCCTTATGCAGCGATCTTCACCCGGTCGGCGCGCAAGGCGGAACCCGGGTGCGGCGGGAGATTAGCCAATCAGAACGGATGCCGCCAGTCCAATTCGGCGCCAGCAACCGGGAAGGGGTGCCAGCCGTTCGGGCCTCACAGAACGCACGTTTTTTTCCAGCCGGAGATTTGACAACACCCGAAATTGACCTAGTTTTCCAGTGCGGGATGGGCGCATCGCGCGCACGGTCCGCTTGTTGGTCCGCGCAGTAAGTGACGTTGTCTCATCGAGATGCAGACGATGTGATTCGAGAAACGTGGGTGGTGACCATGTATCCGATGATTGCCCCGGACGCCGCCGCGGCGGCCTTTGAAATGGCATGCTTGTTAAGCACCGCTGTGGCCGCGTTGATGTGCTATTTCCTCGGTGCGCGTTGCTGACGCGACGCCGCATTGGCGATTGATCGCCTGCTTCCCGGCATAAGCAGAAGGGGAGAGTCGTGGAGTTCCTGTCCAAGATGGGGACGTTGGTGGCGGAGCAATGGCCGGCCTGGCTGCTGGCGGCGGTCTTGATTGTCGCAGCGACGATCGATGCCATCCGGTTCCGCGTGCCGAACTGGCTGACCTACTCGCTGGTCATCGGTGGCTGGGTGTACAGCACAACGGCCTTTGGCTGGGAGGGGTGGGGCTGGAGCCTGTTGGGGACGGCGGTGGGATTCGCGCTGCTTTTTCCGGCCTACGCGATCGGCGGGATGGGGGCGGGAGACGTCAAGTT
>CAZAQY010000018.1:7712-61237 GCA_964486845.1 uncultured Pirellulaceae bacterium | reverse complement strand
AGCTCGGTATTTGCCAGTCCTTTTCGGTCTCCTTTCGGTCTCCGGGAATTGCTGGTCATGCTCCAAGCATCGAGAAGAATGTCGGTGATTCCGACGGTTGCCGGCTCTGGCGTACATGCGGAATTCTGCAACACCGCGATTCCGCGTTGTTGGCAGTGCTTCAGGAATTCCTCGTCTCCTATGACAAGCGGTTGTAGCTGCTGTAGCTGCAATTCACTAACTGGGATCTTCTTCCAGTGATCCAATTTGAGCGAGGTGAGCGCCCTGGGGCTGACGTCGCTGCCGTCGGTGAACAACTCTGACGTGGCGATACAAGCTCTGTCGAAGTCTGTCTTGTGCGCTGCGTTGCCTGCTCTGACCAGGACGACCATCGCATTGCCCAGGCCTCGCCGATTGACATGGCCCAGACGTTGAATCCAGGAATCTAGTGGGGCTTCGTCGCCGATGAGATGGTCGGCGTTGAGATCGAACCCCACCTCGCCCGCACTTGTGGAGACCAGAAAGACCGGTGACTGATTGGCGGCGTCGTCTGGCTTCAGAGCGCCGTTGAGCCACCGGTCTTTGAAGACGGGCTTCTCAAGAAGTTTGTCTCGCTCAAAACCCCGCATCGTACCGGTGAGGACCTCGACTGAATCGCCGTACGGTGTCTGCTTGATCTTCCTGGGCTTTGATCCAGTCTCGTCGATCGTTGGCGTCGTGTGTTTCCGAATCATCTCGGCGATCGCCTTCGCGTCCTCGGGCTTCTTGACGAAGACGGCGATCCGTTTGCCGACCGCGGCTGGATTCTGAGCCAGTTCAAGGGCGGCTTCTGCCAGCTTGTCAGCGAGTCTGTCCTTCTCACCAAGCGTCGTGATGGTCAACCACTTCTTTGCGTTGAATCGCTTGACGACGGTCTCATCTGTTGCATCTTCACCCGTCAGGTTGCCGGCGGCATCGAACTGCAACGTAAAGGCTGATTCCGAATCCGTCGAGTTACCGCTTGTCGCCGACATGCGGATGACCCGCAGCGGCTTTACGGGTAGCCCGGAATTCGCAGGGATCTGATTGAATCCGCCGATCGATCGTAGCAGCGTTTCGAACGGCTTACTTAGGTGGGCCTCATCGAGGACGAGGAGCGAATCACAGCCGAGCAGACCGGCTTCGAGCGGACGGCGCTTGTACCCGGATCGGTAGCCGGAAAAGAGCAACGCGGACCCAACCAGATCGACGGTGCCGATGATGATCGCGGGGCGAGATGGATCGCGCGACCACTCCCGATTGTCGGCCAGTTGGCCGCGAAGGGTGGAGACGGCGAGACGGCCATCGCCGAATCCGAGATTCTGACGAAGCACGTAAAGCGCTTGGGCGTGTTGCCGTTTCCGCTCCACAATTGTCGGATTTCGCTTGGCAACCTGCTCGTTTTCGTCCGGATTGTCTGGTGCGAGGAGAAACGCGAAATCGGAAGCGATGTCGGTCGCCTGATCAACAACCGTTCGCCGATCCACGACGTACACGAGCCGCCGCGGGAGGAGTCTATTGACCGTCCACGCGATGAGCCAGATGACCATGACCATCGTTTTGCCAAGTCCCGTCGGCAGATCGATGACGCAGGGAAGATCGGACGTGGCAAAGTGCTCGTGAAAAAGTCGCTCCTGCCAACGAAGTGGCAGGTTGCCAGTCAGTTGCTCGAAGACGGTTCGGAATTCTGATTCGTTCATACTTCACGCCTCCGCGTTGTGCTGGTCCAGCTGAGCAGACCAGTATCCCTTCCGGGTGGGTGAGCGTCAATTACGACCACGATGCGCGAACGATGTTGACCGCGGGAGCGGCGGTTCGTTAGTCTGGAAGCAGCGACTGGGGCGAGGATCTGGATCGGCTGCACCGCGAGCTGATCGCGGCATGGACGTAACCCCTGCGCGGTGGTGTTTGAATCGGGCTTCGCCCCCAAGGAGCGGCGGCACGCGATTACGGGTGGTTTTGGAACCGTTGGACGAAGGCGGGTACACGGTGTACGTACCTGCCTTGCCGGGCTGCATTTCCGAAGGGGACTCGCGCGAGGAGGCCCTGGACAATATCCGCGAGGCGATCCAGCTGTATCTTGAGCCGTCGGAGTCGCAGCAGTTGCCGGACGGGGCGCTGGTCGAGGAGTTGGTTGTCTGAGCGGCCCTGCTGCGGGGCAATCACCGACGCCGGTTCGCTTCTTCGACGGCAAATCCGAGCGCAGAACGGCCGGGACAGCGGCCATCGCCGCCGGAAGGGTTGCTTCTTTTTTCGAAGCTCGGAAGACTCCGGCAAAGTCGAGTTGTCGCGAGTCGGCGGTTCGGGCACTCATGAGCGTCCTCCCTCCGCAAACGGGATCATCGAGTCACCCACGGATCAGTTTCGCATCCGGCAAGGCGATTTGGTAGAAGGCGATGCCCGTCTTCGCCACGATCCGCGGCCTGGGACAGGCCGATGGCGATCGACGGGTTCCGCATCGGGCTGTTGCTCCTTCCCGGCCGAGAGTTTCGTCAGACGCGTGACACGTCTGGTCACTCACGGCGAAAATTTTTTCTGAACCGGCGCCTGGATGGCGGCCAAGGGCACGATCTCGATCGGGTATACGACCCAAGATCACGGACGGAAAGCCCAGGCGGGACATCCTGTTGTCCGACCAGTTCTGGGTGGCGGGGGCATCAGGGCATCTCCTGCGGGACCGCGAACTGTTCCAGACGCTGGCGGATCCGGCGCAGGTCCGGCAGCGGGGTTTCAAACCGATCCATGCTCATTCGCCGTTCGTGGTTGCCAGGCGTGTTGAGGGGAATTACTCTAAGACATAAAAGCAACGTGCCTTCTTTGAATACAATGTTTATACTTTGCCTACATTGTACGTGTCCATCACCCTCTCACAGAAATTCGGACGCGAGCCTGGGATGCCGGCAAGCCGTCGACCAGCCTTACCTGCCAGTGACGTTCCTCTCCGTCGATGGCCAGGAACACTTGCACGCCGGCCGAATGAGCCCGTTTTTGGCGGTTTGCGGTGATCATGGTGGCAATAGAGCAAGAGTTGATTCTCGACACACCTCCCGACTATTCCGGCGAAGCGGTCGCCGGATGGCGAGCCGACAAACAGGAACGGTTTGGCGACCGATGGCCCGAAGTGGAGCTTAGCCGGCATCGCGCATCGTGTCGATGATCCGGCGACCGTTGTTGACGGCGTGGGCCGCACTTCGCTACTTTGGAAGCAGCGACTGGGTAGAGACGCTTGGCGCCTCGCGCGGGCTCCAAACGAGCCCGCCCCAGACGCTTTTTCCCGGCGTGTCCGTCTTGACCAAGAACTCAGAAGATCTGAGGAATCGCAGATGGGCGTACAACGGTTATTGGGCATCCTGGTTTCGATCAACGCGTGCGTCCATGGTTTTTGTCGCGCGTTTTCGGCCGGGTCACTTCGGCGGAGGATCCGGCGAACGGTGAGGCGTTAGCCCACCGGTTCCCAGCAAGTCGTTCGGTTCAGAACCGGGGGGCTCACGCCACCCCGCTCGCCAGTTGGGTTGCGGGTGCCAGCCCGCGTTACGCAGGCGAACGGTGCAGAAGGCAGGTTCCAGCGAAAAGCCGGGCTTCTCGCGACCAAAGAGACCCCAGAGCCGGAAATCGCCACATTACGGCCCCGCTTGCCGCTTGGCCTCTTCGACGATCAGGTCTTCGCTTTCCGGCGCCCAGGATGCCGGCAGGCCGTAGTAGACCATCGCGCCGCCGCCTTCGTAGCCGCCTTCTTGCAGCACGCGGCGGGAAGCGATGTAGGCCATCACGTCGTTCGAGTAGCCGGCGACCCAAGTGCGCTGGCCGCGCAGCTCTTGCTTCAGCCGCAGCGCGAAATCCACGACCACTTCTCCGCCCAGCGTGATGAATTGGATGTCGTCGCCCAGTCGCCAGACTTGCACCGGGTACGGATACGTCGGGCTCAGCGGCTTGCCGTCGGCCATCTGCGTCAGCAGCAGCTTGGCGCGGGCCGCGGTGTAGCGGTCCTTCAATTCCGTCAACTGGGCGTCCTTTTCGATCTGTTCCCGTGCCGGCAGCGCGGCAAACGGCAGATCGACCTCGCGGAAATCCGTCGCCAGCTTGACGGCCACCGGCTTCATGTCTTTGGCCAGCACGTCGTTGACCGCAGCGGCGAGTTGGCGTCCGTAGTCCATCGCCAGTTCGACCGTCCGCCGCGGCAGCGGGTTCTGGTCGGCGCCGCAGCCCGCCCAGAACATGGCCTGGCAACCCGGCTGGGACTGTTCGAGTTCGATTTGAGCGTAACCCGGATAATCGCCGCACCACTGAAACTCGGCCAACGTGGTCGCATGGCAGGCGTAGCCGAACACGACGGCCTGCAGCTTGCCGGCGGAATCGCGGACGGCCAGCACCGGCACGTCATGGTCGAACGGGCCGCGCAGCTTGCCCTCGGCGCGCAACTGCGGGACCTTGTCGGCTGGGTTGTTGCGCCGATTGGTTCCGAACGTGGCAATTCCGCTGCCCCAGGACAGCTGCGCTGGCTTGAGGTCGGCCATCGCCGCATCGATCGTCTGCAGGATCTTGTTCTGCAACGCCGGCGCGTACTCTTCGATCAGCTTGCGCTGTTCCGCATCCAGGATCAGTTCGTGCAGAGGCAGCAAGTTGCGATAGACCACCGGTCCGGAGTGCGTGTGCGAAGTACACAGAGCCAACTGGCGACGTTCCAGTCCGTGCCGCTGCTTCACCGTGGCGGCCACCTCGCCGGCGAACTGGCGACCGACGCCGATCACGTCCAGCGTGACCAGCACGGCTCGCTCGCCGGAGGCGTCTTGCAGCACCATGACTTTGGCCCACAGATCGGTCAGCTTGCCGTCGGCCGGGCGCTCGCGGCTGGCGTAGCCCGCCATCCACATGAATTTCTCCGGCGTGATCTGGGCTTTCGCCAAGCCCACTTTCCAGGCCGCCTCGGCGGCGTCAGCGACCGCCGCCACACTGGCGCTGAAAACGGTCAAGCAGGCTACCCACAAAACGAGAATTCGGTATCTTGGGGACATGTCGGAAACTCCTTGGAGAAAACGCAGTAAGCATCGTTCGAGAAATAACTGTCCAGTGTTTATTGCTGATCATCCCACGGAGTGTGATGGCTACTTTGACGAGGCGACAGTTATTTCTCGAACGATGCTAAGCCGTTGGTTACCGCACCCAGTTTAGCACGGCTGCATCTCCGAGAGAACACAGGAGCCGCGAAATGAATCCCCGCACCAAGAGTCGTGAAATTTTCCGCCGGGCCAGGCAGTTGATCCCGGGCGGCGTCAATAGTCCGGCCCGCGCGTTTGGCGCGGTGGGCGGCGAGCCGATCGTGTTTCGCAGCGCCGAGGGCGCGTACCTGGTCGATGTTGACGGCAATCGCTACATCGACTACATCGGCTCTTGGGGCCCCATGATCCTGGGGCATCGTCATCCGCGCGTGGTGGCCGCCGTGCGCGAAGCGTTGGACCGGGCGATGAGCTTCGGCGCGCCGACGGTAGAGGAAGCGACGCTGGCCGAGCTGGTCACCGCCGCCATGCCGTCCATCGAAATGGTGCGGCTGGTGAGTTCCGGCACCGAGGCCACGATGAGCGCCATCCGGCTGGCCCGCGGCTACACCGGCCGGGACGTGATTGTCAAGTTCGCCGGCAACTATCACGGCCACGTCGACAGCCTGCTGGTCGCCGCGGGCAGTTCGGCGGCCACGTTGGCCGTGCCGGATTCTCCCGGCGTCACGGCCGGGACCAGCCGCGACACACTGGTCCTGCGGTACAACGACGCGGCGGGGATGGAAGCCGCGTTCGCCAAGCACGGCCGCCGGATCGCGGGCGTGATCCTGGAGCCGGTGGTCGGCAACATGGGCTGCGTCGTGCCCGCGCCGGAGTTCTTGCAGGCGGCCCGGCGCTTGACAGAGCACCACGGAGCCGTGTTGATCTTTGACGAGGTGATGACGGGATTCCGCGTGGCGTACGGCGGCGCGCAGTCGATCCTGGACATTGCGCCGGACCTCACCACGCTGGGCAAGATCGTCGGCGGCGGCATGCCGATCGGCGCGTACGGCGGGAAAGCGGAGATCATGTCCCACGTGCTGCCCGCAGGCAAGGTGTTCCAAGCCGGGACGCTGAGCGGCAATCCGGTCGCGACAGCGTGCGGCATTGCCACGCTGCAGGTGCTGCGCGACGAGTCGCCGTATGAGTACTTGGAGCAAATCAGCGCCCGGCTGGCCGGCGGCCTGAGCGCGGCGGCGGCCGAGGCGGGCGTCCCGCACACGCTGGCACGCGCCGGCAGCATGATGACGCTGTTCTTCAATCCCGACCCCGTCACCGATTGGGACGTCGCCAACCGCTGCGACCGCCAGCTCTTTGCCAAGTATTTTTGGGGCCTGATCGAGCGCGGCGTGTACATGCCGTGCAGCCAGTTCGAAGCCCTGTTCGTGTCGGCGGCTCACACGCCCGCCGACATCGACGCCACCACGGCTGCGGCCCGCGAAGTGTTCGCGAGCCTGCGGAACGCTTCCCCGCAGGCCCGGTAGTTGGCCTCGGACATCCCCATGCAACCGTACTCCTCGACGTACCCGATGAAGCCGCCGGCGGGCGTCGCCAGCAGGTCGTACAGCCGCTGGGCTTCGGCCAGGATCTCCTCCCGCGTGCCTTGGATCGAGACCGTCTGGTAGCTGATCGGCATCATGAAACACTGGCGGCCGCGCAGTTGCCGGCCGACTTCCGCAACGTCCACCACGTTCGGCTGCGAGATGTTCAACACGTCCACGCCGATCTCGTGAAAGTCGGACGCCAGGCCGGTCAGATTGCCGCAGCAATGGTACCAGACGTGCAGCCCCAACTCGTGGGCCAGGGCGAACTGCCGCTGGAATCGCGGCTTGAACGCGCGGCGCCACAGCGTTGGCGAGATCATCAGCCCGGTTTGGGTGCCCCAGTCGTCGGCGAAGTGGATGCCGTGAAAACCGTGCCGGGCGGCCATCCTCATCAGGTCGCACTCGAAATCCAGGATCAAATCCATCAACGCGGCGAAACCGTCAGGGGCGCTCAGCAGGTCCTGCATGCTGTTCTCGAAGCCGCGGAGCAGCGTGTAGACGGTGAAGCCGCTCAAATCGAAACTGGCCAGCCGATAACGGTCCTCGCACGCGGCCACGAATCCGGGCACCGCCGCCATTCGCTCCAGCTCGCGCAACGGCGGTGCGTGAAGTTGATCGGGCGCGGGCAACTTCGGATAGCAAGGCTCAACCGGATGGCCCATCGTGCCGTCGCCCAGCGATTCCAGCTTGTATCCCCACTCGTTGACCGACCAATCCCAGGCGTTGATCGTCGGCTCGGCTCTCGTGTCCCGTCCGAGCGACAAATGGTACAAGAGCAGATCGCCTTCGGTCTGGTCGCGGTTCCAGTACACGACGGGCACACGTTCGGGACCGCCGAAAGAAATTGCACGGTCCACCAACTCCTTGCGGGCGATCATCAGCACGCCTCCGGGGTCCCAGCGCTTGACGTGGCGAGACGGTAGGGCTAATCTAACTCGGACGAGACGCCGATAGAACCACCCCGACATTTTCATTTTTTATGCAAGGAGTTGACCATGAGCAGAGGAGCCACGCGTCGTGAATTTCTCCATCGTTCGGCACTGACTGCAGCTGGCTTCTGGGTGGCCGGAACCTGCGCCGGAGCCCAAGGGCGGTCGCCCAATGACAAGCTGAATATCGGCATCGTCGGGGTCGCCAGCCGCGGGGCGGCGAATGCGAGATCCGTGGCCAGCGAGAACATCGTGGCACTGTGCGACGTGAACGACGATCATCTCGCGGAGGCCGCCAAGAAGTACCCCCAGGCCAAGACCTACATCGACTGGCGCAAGATGCTGGACCAAAAAGACATTGACGCGGTGGTCGTCAGCACGACGGAGCACACGCATGCACCGATCAGCATTACGGCCATGAGGCAGGGCAAGCACGTGTACTGCGAAAAGCCGCTGGCCCATTCGGTGCGCGAAGCGCGCCTGATGCGGGAGACGGCCAAGCAGATGAAGGTGGCCACTCAGATGGGCACGCAGATTCACGCCACCGACAACTATCGCCGCGTGGTCGAACTGGTGCAGTCCGGCGCGATCGGGCCGGTGCGCGAAGCCCACGTCTGGGTCGACCAGGCGATCGAGGGTCCGGTCGAGCGCCCGCAGGAGACGGTTCCCGTACCCCCGAACCTGCACTGGGATCTCTGGCTGGGCCCCGCGCCCTTTCGACCTTATCACCCCTGTTACTTTACCAAGCGGTCCCTGTCCTGGCAGAACTGGTGGGATTTCGGCAACGGAGCGCTGGGGGACATGGGCAGCCACACGATCGATCTGGCGTTCTGGGCGCTCGAATTGCAGGCGCCCACGACCGTCGAGGCGGAAGGGCCCTTGCCCGTGCGTGCGGAGACGTATCCCGATCATCTGATCGTGCGTTGGGAGCACCCGGCCCGCGGCAACCGGCCGCCGGTGAAACTCACCTGGTACGATTCCCACAACCGCCCGAAAGCGCCGCAGGGCGTGGACTTGAGCAAATGGCACCTGGGCATCATGTTCGTCGGCGACCAGGGGACCTTGCTGGCCGATTACGGCAAGCGGATGCTGCTGCCGGAAGCCGATTTCAAGGACTTCCAGCCGCCGCCGCCTTCGATCCCGCCGTCGCTGGGGCATCACGAGGAGTGGCTGCGGGCCTGCAAGACGGGCTCGCCGACGCTCTGCAATTTCGATTACTCCGGCGCCCTGATCGAAAACAACTTGCTGGGCACGGTCGCCTTCCGCGCCGGCAAAAAGCTGGAGTGGGACCCGATCAACCTCAAGGCCCGCAACTGCCCCGAGGCCGATCCGTTCCTGCGGTCTCACTATCGCGAAGGCTGGGCGCTGTAAGACCTCGACGGCGCTTGCCCCTCGCCATCCGGCGGCCTTCGCTGTGAGATCCTACCCAACGGACCTGTTCGTTGAACTCCGCCGTCCGCTGGAATCCGAGGTGCAGCGACTGCGACCACGCCGCCGGCGCAGAAAGCAGCAGAAGCACCACAGGCCACGCGGATGATCGAGTTGACATGAATGGTCCCGGCCTCAGGCCAGCCCGTAGAAGCGGACGGCGTTGTCGTGCCACAGTTTTCGCTGGTCGGCAGCAGGCCGTTCCGCGACGATTTGCCGCAGGGCCAGCACCCATTGCCGATACGTGGCGCCCTTCAGGCACACCGGCCAATCGCCTCCGAACACGACGCGGTCGGGGCCAAAGGCGTCCAGGCAGTGGTTGACGACCGGCGCCAGGTCGGCGGCGGACCAGCCCGGCGGTGCGTTGGCGACGATCCCCGAGATTTTGCAGATCGCGTTGCTGCGTTTGCCAAGATTGTCGATGTCGCGCTTCCAGGCGTCGGGATCATGGCTCGGTTTGCCGCTCGTCTTGGCCGCAAACGCCTTCACATCCGCGTTGCCGCAATGATCCACGATGAATCGCGTGTCGGGGCACAATTCCGTCAGCTTCACTCCGTCTTTCAAGTCCGCGGCCCGCAGACAGATGTCGAAACTCAGCCCCGCCTCGCCCAACAACCGGATGCCGCGCACGAATTCGTCGCTCAGGCAGTATCCGGCCGGAGTCTCGCCGTGCAGCACTTGGCGCACACCCTTGACGTAGGGGTTGCCCTTGAACCTCGCGATGTAGTCGGCGAACGCGTCGGATGACGGACGCCCCCCGATCACCGCCGCCACGGTCGGATGCTGCTTGCTGCGGCACAGGCCGATGACATGTTCCGCCTCGATCACATGGTCGCGCGGGTCCACCGCCACCTCCATGTAGACCGCCTTGACGACATTCAACCCGCGAGTCGCCTCCAGGTACTCCGGCATCGCGTACCGCCGGTTCAGGAGTTCGGATCCCTTCAGCCAAGGCGGCCTGACCACCTCCAAATCCCACAGGTGCTGATGCGTGTCCACGATCGGCATGGCCGCCGACTGCTCGTCCGACGCAGCCAGGCCGGTTCGAGCGAGCAGCCCGCCAGCCAGCAAGCCGGCCGTCAGATCTTGGACAAATTGACGCCGTGAAAACAACATGATATCCTCCTCCACTCTGCAAGTCAGAACTTGACCGGCTGCGCCGGAACCTGAACCCTCAATCTCTCACCGAATCTTTCACTTCATCACTGTTTGCCCTCAACCAGTTGGAAGCCCGTCTCCGCGGCGAACTTCCGGAAGGACTCACGCAGGTTCCCATAGAACGCCACCTGATGGCAGCCCCAACTGCCCCACCAACTGCGGAACGAGCCTTCCTTGGGGCTGGAAGGGAGCAGGTAGCAGTCGTCCGGCCGGTCGATCTGGACGACCATCTTGTTGCGGCAGATGCAGTTCGGAAAATCGACGTACAGCCGGTTGCCGTCCAGCACCGTGCCCGTGTAGACCGAGACCTTCTTGCGAAACACGTCGAACTTGACCACGGTCGCCGGCTCGTCAGCGGGCCACGTGACCGTCGTTGCCTCGGCCACCGCGCCGAGCACGTTCCACTTGTCGCTGTGGATGTGATCGCGGATCAGGTACGGGATCCGGTCGTTGCCGTGCGGGTTGATCGGCGCCCCGCAGTGGGCAACGACGATCACGTTCTGCGGCCGCTCGCCGGCAGGCTTGAACGCCCAGTCGTTCAGCACGTCGCCGACGAAGCCCGGCCGCCCGCCGGTCAGCGTGCTGCCGATCAATTGGGTCACCAGGCAGTCGACGTGGCTCTGGCAGCAGCACGGAATGCGCTCTTTGCTCAGTTCCAGGATGGCCAACGGCGTCCAGGCCAGGACTCTCTTCTCGGACAGGGTGAGCGTGGCGCTTTCGTAGGTGATCGCCACGGCCGAGTACTTCTTCAGCAGCGACTTGAAGCCCCAGTACAACCTGGCCGACCGCAGCACGTCGCTGCGCGTGACGTTCTTCATCTCCGTCGCCTCGCGGATCCAGCGATCGGCCAAATCCTCGATCGCGTCTTCTTCGACGTTGGCCATTTCTTCGAGCAACTCGCCGGAGCGGACGATGATCAGTTCCAGACCGAGGAATTCCTTGAGCCGGCGGGGATAGTCCCGATCGTACTCGTTCACGGGGGAATTGCCCCACACACCCTTCATGCCCTCCTGGTCGATGGCGTTGATCTTGTCGACGTCCTGAATGCTGATGATCTTCGCGCCGCGCAGCCGGTTGACCGCTTCGTTGGCAGCCACGGTGGCGGTCGTCCGGCCCTCGGCCCCATCGGCAGCACCCATCCAATCCAGGGCCATCAGTACTGTCAACATCGCCGAACCGAATTGTATTTCGCGCATGATCACGCTCCTGATTCAAGAATTCTCAATCCGCGAGTCAGTCTACCGCCGTCCCAGAGCCCAGGCAACGTTCGCTGGCCGCTTTGTCCGTGCTGAACGAATTTGTCGCAAAATTTTCCCGAAAGGGGTACATTCGGATCGGGCGTCCAGCCCTATACTGCACCGACTTCATTTTTCGCCGCCCGCGATTCAGGGCGGGATCCAGGAGCGGGCAGAGCGCCGATCGCAATGGCCGGCGCTGCGTCCACAGACGCAACCGAAAGGAGTTGTCGGATGGCCATCGGGCTGGAGGAGCGCGAAGACGTCCGTACGGAAATCGCAGAAATCGTATTGACCGAGGTGCGTGGGGTCATGCCCAAGGACTTGGTCGCCGAACTCTCGCTGGACAGTCCGTTGTCCGCGCTGGGGCTGGACTCGATCTCGACGATGGAAGTGGTTAACCGGATCGAAAAGCATTTTGGGATGCGGTTCCGCGAGGAATGGCTGTACGATCTGGAGACCTGCGCGGACCTGGTGGACTGCATCGCACGGCACGCAGACCCAGCCGCAGCGTCCAAACCCGCCGCCCCGTCAGCGCTCGCCGTGGGACCGCCTCCTGCGGCAACCCCGTCGATTCCCGCCCCGCACTATGACGTGGCCCAGTTTCCCGAATGCGTTGCCTTCCACGAACGGCTGGTCGGCGCGGCTGCCGCCGGACTGGAGAATCCTTTCTTCCGCACCAGTCAACGCGTCCGGCACCGCGTGGCCACCATCGGGGGCCGCGAAGTGATCAACTACACCAGTTTTGATTACCTGGGTCTGGCGTGCCATCCCGAGGTGATCGAAAGCGCCAAGGCGGCGATCGACCAGTTTGGTTGCAGCGCCCAGGCCAGCCGCTTGGTGGGAGGCAACCATTCGCTGCTGGAGGAACTGGATGACGAACTTGCCCAGTTCCTCGGCACGGAAGCGGCGATTGTTTTTCCCAGCGGCTACGGCACCAACGCCTCGCTGTTCGGCCACTTGTTCGGCGAGCAAGACCTGATCCTGTACGACGATTTGGCCCACAACAGCATCGCCCTGGGCGCGGCCGCGTCCAGGGCCGCCCGGCGCTCGTTTCCGCATAACGACGCCAGCGCCGTCGACGAACTGCTGCGCGACGTCCGCAGCCAATACCGCCGCGTCGTCGTGGCCATCGAAGGCGTGTACAGCATGGACGGCGACTATCCGAATCTGCCGCAATTCATCGAACTCAAAAAGCGGCACCACGCGTTGCTGTACGTCGATGAAGCGCACTCGATGGGCGTGCTGGGAAATACGGGCCGCGGGGTCTGCGAGTACTTCGGCGTCGACCCGGCCGAGGGCGATCTGTGGATGGGCACGATCAGCAAGGCCCTGGCCAGCGGGGGTGGCTACCTGGCGGGCCGCGACAAGCTGATCCGCTATCTGCAATACACGACGCCCTCCTTCGTGTTTACCACGGCCTGCTCGCCACCGAACGCGGCTGCCGCGCTCACGGCGCTGCGGGTGCTCCGCGAGGAACCCGAACGCGTCGAGCGGCTTCGCGACCGCTCCCGCCTGTTCTTGAAACTGGCTCGGGACTGCGGGTTTGACACCGGCAACAGCCACGACACGCCGATCGTGCCGATCATCCTGGGCAATTCCGTTCGCTGCCTCCAGGTCTCGCACGAATTGCTGGGGCAGGGCATCAACGCCCAGCCCATCCTCTACCCCGCCGTCCGTGAAAGCGCCGCGCGCGTGCGTTTCTTCATCACGGCCGAACACACGGAAGAACAAATCGTCCGCACGGTCGAAGCCCTCGGCGAATGCGTCGCTGCGACGGAAGGGGAGTTGGGCTGAGAAAACCTCGGCAAGAGTCTTCAAGTATCCTCGACGCGGGAGCGGGCTGAGGACAAGGCTCCGCCCTCTTTTGCCCGCGTCCCCGCGGCGCTAGACTGGAGCAAACTCACCCGGGAGGTCGATGCCATGCCCACGATTTTCTACGTCCGTTGCCCCACGTTCTTGCTTATCGTCCTGCTGTCCGCCGCCCCATCCGCGGCCGCCGACGCAACATCCGACTCGACCGGTCCGCTGTACGATCTGTTCGAGGTACCTGTGGAGGTCAGCAACCTACCCGCCAACGCCGAGTTCGTTCCCGTCTCCTGCGATCTCGACTTCAACGCCCTGCTCCAGCGACTTGGCACGTCCGGCGCCGTGGACGAACGGTCGCTGCGGCTGTACCGCGTTCTGCCTGACGGCAGTCGGAGCGAACAGCCGGTGCAGTTGCTGGCGTGCGAGCAGCCTCGGGCGGCGCAGCGGCAGTTCCTGCTCTCGACCGTCTCGGGCGTCAGCTACCTCGCGGAGGCGGCGGCCGGCGAGGCGGCCTCGGACGTCAAGACGCACGGCGAACTGTGGTGGATCGCCCAAAGCGACATCAACGGCCGGGCCAACTACCGGCTGGTTTTCGGCGTGCTGCGCCGTGGCCGCGCGATCCAGGTCCCGTACCCGCCGCAAAACTGGCGGATGTTCGACGAGCAGGACCGGGCCACGCCGTTGGCCTATTTCCCACGCATGCAAATCCGGCCGCAGTGGCCGCTGGACGGCGTACTGAACGTCTCGGACGACGGCCAGAGCGTGACGACGTACCACGTCGGGCCGCAGTGGGATTCAGCACAGACGGGTACGCCGGTCATTCGTCGCCCCTTCCTCTATCCCGTTAACGGTCCGGACGGCATCTCGCTGACGGAGTTCGGCAAAGCCCACGATCGCACGGGCAGCCATCGGCATCACTACTCGCTGTGGATTGCTCACCACAACGTGGCGGGGCACAACTTCTGGTCGGACGGCGACGGCCTGATTCTTCACAAGGAGATCGTCTTGCTGGAGGACGGCCCGATCTTCTGCCGGCTTGTGGTCCGCACCCGCTGGCGCGACGGCGAGACGGATCTGCTTGACGAGGAGCGCGGCTTGACGGTTTACCATGCCGGCGACGGATTCCGGCTGATGGATTTCGATCTGCAGTTCCGTCCCGCGGGCAAGGAGCCCGTCGCTCTGGGACAGACGACCTTCGGATTCTTGGCCGTGCGCGTCGCTCAGAGCTTGACGCCGTTCGACGGCGGCGGCGAGATCCTCAACGCCCGCGGCCAGCGGAACGAGCAGAACGTCCACCAGCAACGGGCCGAGTGGCTGGATCAATCCGGTCCGATCCTGCCGGACCGCTGGTCCGGGATTGCCATGCTGGATCATCCGCTGAACCCCAACCATCCCACGATGTGGCACTGCCGCAACGACGGCTGGGCCGGGGCAGCGTTCTGCGGCGAGAAGCCTTGCACGATCGAACCGGACCGACCGTTGCCGCTGCGTTACCGTGTCGTGCTGCACCGCGGCGACGCGGTTCAAGGCCGCGTCGCCGATCGTTGGCAGGCGTACGCGGCGAAGCCGAAAGTGCAGTTGGGCGAGCCCCGATGACGCGGAATCGGCTGACAGACGCTTGTGGTGGGATTGCGGTACCAGTCATGTTTGCCGCCGCGACGTTCCAGCACGCATCCCAGGTCCGTAATTGCCTTGACGAGGTCGGTCCGCTTCATGACGGCACCAGTTCATCCACCTTGCGGATCCCAGGAATCTCGCCGCTGGTGCATCCTGCGCGACGATCGCTGCCGGCGCCTCCCGCCTTACACAGCGACCGGCTGACGGCATTGGCGGGGGAAGCCGAACTCCTCAAGGGCCTTGTAGACTTCCTCCAGGGTTTTTTCGCCGAAGTTCGAGATGCTCAGCAGGTCGTCCGGCGTACAGTTCAGCAAGTCGCGGACGGTAAAGATGCCGCGATCTTCCAAGCAGTTGGTCGTGCGCACGGTCAAGCCGATTTCCGCCGTGCTCATCTCCAAGCGTTCTCGCAGAATCCGGGCTCTTTCGTCGGCTTTGCTCAGCGGGATGCGTGTTCGGGCCATGGGCTCCTTCCCCCAATGAAAACCTGTGGAGTGAACCGCGAGGGAACCGGGCTGGCGCGCCAGTCCCGGCGCCTCGCACGACAATGGCCAGCAATATATCACTCCCTGGGTCCGCACCAGCCCCGCACGGGCGAAAATTTCCAAGAAAGTTTGCTAGCGTTGCTGGCGCGGATGCGTACATCACCTATCGTTCCCCGCTCCCGCTCGGTAGAATCATAAGGCCAAAATCCGCCACCCCCGCTGGCGACCGTCCGAATCATCCGGCTGCAGAGAAATGGTGAGTAGGGTTATGTTCGACAAGACAGCGACTTGCCGAGTCGTCGTCACTCGCCCCGCCGGGCTGCACGCCCGCCCGTCGCTGGCCGTCGCCGAAACCGTCGGACGTCATAAGTCCCATGTCCTCGTCAGCTCGGACACTCAGGAAGCGGATGCCTCCAGTGTGCTGCAATTGCTCTCGCTGGGAGCCGGACAGGGGCGAGAACTCACGTTGACTGCCAATGGACCGGATGCCGAACAAGTGTTGGCGGCGCTGGCCCAACTCTTCGCACACAATTTCGGCATGGATGACGAATAACCATCCCCTAAGTAGTCTTTTGACCCGCAGGGCGCATCAAACGGCCGTAGCGCCGTTGTTCATTCCAATCCCGGCGGTACAATCTAGGGCCATTGGAGGCGGTATTTTCGCGGCCCTGCTTCGGGACCCGAAGCCGCCATCTTCGAGCTTTGGTTTTTCGCAAAGGAACGGTCTCGTGACGAACATCTACGTTGGCAATTTGTCCTACAACGCAACAGAAGACGACTTGCGGCAGGCTTTCGCTCAGTATGGCGAGGTGTCGTCGGTCAGCCTCATCAAAGATCGCGAAACAGGGCGGCCTCGCGGTTTCGCCTTCGTCGAGATGCCCGATGAAGGCCAAGCCAAGCAGGCCATCGAGAACATCAACAACACCGAAATCGCCGGACGCCGCATCACGGTCAACGAAGCCCGCCCTCGTGAAGACCGCGGCGGCGGACGCCGGGGCGGTGGAGGCGGACGACGCTACTGATCGCCCCGCCCGGACGCTCGTATAGTGAGTGTGAATGTACTTCGGGGAGCGGCGCAGAGGGTTCTACTTCCCCTGCTTCTACTTCCCCTTTTTCCGTCTGATCATCGCCTTGGGGGGCGATCCAGAATCCGCACGCGGCGGCCGGCGACTTGAAGCCGGCCTTCGGCGAACAGGCGGATGGCTTCGGGGTAAGCCTCGCACTCTTGCTCGAAAATGCGTGCGGCCAGGGTTTCCGGTGTGTCGTCGTCCAGGACCGGTACGGTGCGCTGGAGGATGATCGGGCCGTGGTCGTACTGGTTGTCGGCGAAGTGGACGGTGCAGCCGCTAAGTTTCACGCCGTAGTCCAATGCCGCCTGGTGGACGTGGTGGCCGTAGAAGCCTTGACCGCAGAACGCCGGGATCAGGCCCGGGTGGATGTTCATCACGCGGTGCTCGAAATCGGGCGGGATGAGCACGTGTTTCAAGAAGCCGCCCATCACCACCAATTGCACGCCCGCCTCGCGGCACGGCTGAAACACGGCCTCGCGGTACGCTTCGGGGGTGGGAAAGTCCTTGTACCGCAGAACGAGCGCGGGGATCGAAGCTTCGGCGGCAAATCCCAGACCGCCGGCCGACGGATTGCTGGAGATCACCAGTTTGACCACCGCGTTCAATTCGCCCGCGGCGATCTTCTGCAGGATGTTCCGCAACGTGGTTCCGCCGCCCGAGATGAGCACGGCGATGGGAAGGGGCGAGTTCTGAAACATAGGTTTGTCTGCGACGTTGCGAGCAATCCGACTAAGGTTTCGCCACGAATCTTACCGTCAGAACGTACACCTTGCGGCCGTCCACAACCACCTCGAAATGAACCGCCAACGGCGGAACCACAAGAATGCGCGTGTCGCCTGAGCGTGACTCACCACTTGTGGTTGGTGCAGAGCGAAGAAGCAAGTCGATCTGATTCGAGGCCCAGCTGGCGGTGTGGCGATCCTGGGCTTCCGTCCAGATCGAGGCGAGGTCTGCTTCCGCACTGGGACGCCAAATCACGGTGTACTTCATGCCCGTTCCAGATCAGCTAGGATTTCCTGTAGCGTCCGCCCACCCATTTCGGCTCTCGCCGACTGGATTTCTTCGTCGTTCACCTGTGACCTCGCCCACGCGTACAACAACCGTTCGTGCTGTTCCGCCGGCAGGAAAAACCCCACGGTCCGTCCAGCCTCATCGCAGAACTCGAACTCCGCTTCGAGATTGCTTAGCTTGGAACGTAGGTCTCTGTCCAGCATCACTCTGTTCATGGAAGTCTCCCTTACGCACTCCAAGCGCCGATCAGCGGCGCGCATCTACGCCAAGTCGGTCAGTCTCCCCTATTATCGGCACGTCGACCCGCTCTGGCAAGGCGTCCAGACTTGCCACGCGCCGCCAGGACCAGCCGGCGTGCGGGGCATGTCTTGGCGTGCGCCGCCACGAGTTCGGCAGCGTCGCGCATCGCGGTGGCGTTGCGGTCAAACGGCCGGCGCAGCGGGGGCGTTCAGCACGAAAACTTGAATCGGGCTGCCGGCCAGGGTATGCTCCACGGGCGTCGCGCCGGCTAACGGCTCGCCGCACAGCTCGACGGCTAATGTCTCTCCGCAGATGTATTCGGCGTTCTCCTCGATGGCTTGCCGCAGCTCGTCGGACTCCGTCACCAAGCCGACCTGAATCCGGTCCGTGTACTGGCAATCCAACTCCTTGCGGCGTTCCTGGATCAAACGCACCAGGTCGCGGGCCAGGCCCTCGCGGACCAGCTGCGGCGTGAGGTCGGTGGACAGGACCACGACACAGCTGGGCAAGTGCGCGGCGGCCCAACCGGGTTTGGCCTGCAGCCGGACCTGCAGGGCCTCCGAGTCCAGTTCGACCCGCTGACCCTCGGCGTCCAAGGTGACTTTGCCCGTGGCCTCCAGTTCGGCCAGCAACCGGCCGCCGTCCGCGCGGGTCAGCAACTGCTTGACCTTGGGCAGCAGCTTGCCGATCCTCGGGCCGAGCCGCTTGAAATTGGGCAGCACCTCGTAGGTGATATAGTCGGCGGCTTGCTGCGCGTACTCGACTTGCTTGACGTTCAACTCGTCCCGCAGCAATTCGCCGTGCGTCTGCAGCCAGCCTTGATGCGTGTCCTTGGCCAGGATCACCTCGACCTTGGCCAGCGGCTGACGGACTTTCAGCTTGGCATCCATCCGCGCCTTGCGGCCCAGCGAGGCGATGTCGCGCAGCAGGCTCATCCGCTCGGACAACAAATCGTCGATGGACCCCGCGTCGCACATGGGATAGTCGCACAGGTGGACGCTCTCCAGGGCCCGTTCGCCGAAGACGCCCGCCAGATTCCGCCACATCGTCTCGGCCAGAAACGGCGTGAACGGGGCGATCAGCTTGCTGGTCGCCAGCAGGCACTCGTACAGCGTCCAGTAGGCGTCCAGCTTGTCCGGCGACCGTTTGTCGCTGCTCCAATACCGGTCGCGGCTGCGGCGGACGTACCAGTTGCTCAGCGCGTCCACGAATTCGTTCAGCCGCAGGCAGGCGGTGAAGTTGTCGTAGGCGTCCATCCGCTCGGCCACCGCCGCGATGGTCCGGTTCAGTTCGCTCAGTACCCAGCGGTCCAGCTCGCTCCGCTGGGCGGACGGCCGATAGCCGTCGCCCCGCGCCAAGTCCGCCGGCGTCAACTGTCCCGCCTCGCCGGAGATGGACGCAGCCGGATCGAAGCCGTCGATGTTGGCGTAGATCACGAAGAAGCTGTACACGTTCCACAGCCGCAGCAGGAACTCGGGGATGCTGTCCTTGATGGCCTGCTCGCTGTAGCGGATCGACGACCAGGGCGGCTGGTTGGCGAAAAAGTACCAGCGCAGCGCGTCGGCCCCGTAGCGGTCGAAGATCTGCGACGGCTCGCGGTAGTTCCGCTTGCTCTTGGCCATCTTGCCGCCGTCTTCGCCCAGCATCAGGCCCAGCACGATGCAGTTCTTGAAGGGGTGCGGAAAGGGATGCGATGGAGCGGCCGTTGGGGACGGTGATCGGAGATCGGTGATCGGTGATCGGTGGGCGGTTGGTGCGGAGGGCGACGAGGAGCTTGGTTGGCCTGACGGCGCCTCCGGATCGTCCTCGAACAACATCGTGCTGATCGCCAGCAAGCTGTAGAACCAGCCGCGGGTCTGGTCCAGGGCCTCGCTGATGAAGTCGGCCGGGAACTGGTCCTCGAACCGCTGGCGGTTGGCGTGCGGATATCCCCACTGGGCGAAGGGCATCGAGCCGGAGTCGTACCAGCAGTCGATCACCTCCGAGACGCGCTGCATGCGGCCGGCGGGGTCGAACGGCGACTGGTAGGTGACCGCGTCGATGTACGGCTTGTGTACCCGCAGGTCGTCGGGCAACTGCGGCTTGGCAGCCTTGGCTTTTTCCCACACGTCCGCGCCCTGCACGCCGGGCTTGGCCAGCAGTTCGGCGTAGCTGGCGACCGCCTCCATTTTTCCCGTCCGGCTGCAGACCCAGATCGGCAGCGGGGTACCCCAGTACCGTTCGCGGGACAAGGCCCAGTCGACGTTGGTCTCCAGGAAGTTGCCGAAGCGGCCCTCGCGGATGTGCTCCGGCAGCCAGTTGACCTGGGCGTTGTTGGCCAGCATGCGATCCTTGAAAGCCGTGGTGCGGATGAACCAGCTCTGCCGCGGGTACTGGATCAGCGGATCGTCGTCGGCCCGCCAGCAGAACGGGTAATCGTGCAGGTACTGTTCGACGTGCAACAGCAGTCCGCGCGCCCGCAACTCGCGGTTGATATCCTTGTCGGCGTCCTTGACCCAGCGGCCGGAATAGCCCGTCGCCTCGGCCGTGAACTTGCCGTCCGGACCCACGGAGCAAATCAGCGTCGGTCCTTCGCCCGCGACGAAGCGCGCCTGCTCGTCCAGCAGCACGTCATAGTCCGCTTCGCCGAACGCCGGCGCCTGGTGCACTACGCCGGTGCCGCTGTCGGTGGTCACAAAGTTGGCCGCGACCACCCGCCAGGCGAGATGTTCCGTCCCGCCGCCGGCCAGCCGGCCTTGCTTGTCGCCCAACGTCCGGTAGTAGTCGTCGAACGGCGGCACGTAGCGCCGGCCGATCAACTGGTCGCCTCGGCACGTGGCCACGACCCGCAGTTCGCGTTTCAGTTTCGCCGCGATGGCGTCGACCAGTGCCGCCGCGACGATCAGCCGCTGGCCGGTCTGCGGATCGGCCACGGTGGCATAGTCCAGTTCAGGGTGGACGGCGGCGAACTGGTTGCTGGGCAAGGTCCAAGGCGTGGTGGTCCAGACCAACAGCGACGTCTGCGGATCGTCCACCAGCGGAAAGCGGACGTAGACGCTGGGGTCAGCCACTTCGCGGTAGCCCTGGCCCACCTCGCCGGCGCTGAGCGCAGTGCCGCCCTGGGCCCACCACCAGACGATCTTGTGCCCGCGGTACAGCAGGCCGCGATCGAACAGGTTTTTCAGCGACCACCAGACGCTTTCCACGTAGCACTGGTGGTAGGTCACGTAGGCTTCGTCCAGATGGATCCAGAAGCCGAGCCGCTCCGTCAGCCGCTCCCACTCCTTCATGTACCGCCAGACGCTTTCCTGGCAACGGTGGATGAACGGCTCGACGCCGAAGGCTTCGATCTCTTCCTTGGCATGGATGCCCAGTTCTTTGCAGACTTCGACCTCGACCGGCAAGCCGTGCGTGTCCCAGCCGGCCTTGCGCTCGCAGCGGTAGCCGCGCATGGTTCGGTAGCGGGGAAACAGGTCCTTGATGGCCCGCGTCAAGCAGTGGCCGGGGTGCGGCATCCCGTTGGCCGTCGGCGGACCCTCGTAGAACACGAAACGCGGGGCACGGGACCGCCGCTGGAGCGATTGCTCGTAGATCCGCCGCTCGTTCCAAAACGCCAGGATCTGTTCTTCCAACGCGGGAAAACTAACGCTGCTGGGAACCGGCTGAAACATTACGGTTCGTCCTCTAATTCCTCGAACTCGTCGTCCTCATCGGCTACCTCGTCCTCCAGTTCGTCCTCTTCGTCGCCCGGTTCCATGCCGTCCGGGAACTCGTCCAGGTCGCCTTCGAATTCGGGTTCCGCGTCGTCCTCGCCTTCTTCCTCGCCCTCGTCGTCGAAGTTGTATTCGTCTTCCGCCTCCTCCTCGAAGTCGTCATCGAAATCGTCGTCGAAATCGTCGAAGTCGCCGTCGTCGAAATCGTCCTGGTCCGACATTTCGGCCACGATCACAGCGGTTTCGGGGGCAGCGTCATCCGTCCCATCCGGCGGGGCCGGGGGCAAGGGCAGTTCCAACTCTCCGATCATAACGGAATCTCGTAACTTCAGGGTTCGGCGGGGATTTCGTGGCGCAAGGGCTTGCCACACAACGTGAAACGAGAACAACTAGCTCAGCGTGCGGGTTTTGTCAACACGTGTCGCGGGTACTTCAGGCACGCGACAAGAATTCGCCCGTCCGCGTGTCCACTTTGACGATTTCGCCCTCCTTCAGGTACTCCGGCACCTGGACGAGCAGGCCCGTTTCCAGCGTGGCGGGCTTGGTCCGGCCGGTGGCCGAATTGCCGCGAACGGCAGGATCGCAGCGGGCAATCTTCAGTTCCACGGCCGCCGGCAGTTGCACGCCGACGCACTGGCCGTTGTAAATCAACGCCATCATGCCCTGCAGGGCTTCCGTGATATAGGGCAGATCGTCCGCCACGCTCTCCCGCGACAGGGAATACTGGTTGAAGTCGGTCTGGTCCAGCAGGTGCACCTGATCCGCGTCGGAGTACATCAGCGTCACCGCCCGCTTGTGAAAATCGGCCGGCGGCAGCGAGTCGGTGCCTTTGAGCACGAAGTCTGTTTTCTGTCGAGTCACCAGGTTGCGGCCGCGGAACTTGTACAACGTGGCCGCGCCGCGCGCCGAGGGACTCTGCACGTTGATGCTCTCGATTCGCACGGGGGCGCCTTCGTAATTCATGATGGCGCCGGGTTTGATTTCTTTCGCCAGCATACTCGTCCTTACATCAAAGCTCCTGTTTGCGGATCGATCCCCACGCCGCGGCACAATTGGGCCAGGCACTTGAGCACGGTGATCAGGGACCCCGGATCCATGAACTCATCTTCGTCGTCGGAATCATCGCCGACCACTTGTTGAAAATGGAAGACATCGAAGCGGGCATCGCACTCGGAGAGCCGCTGCAATTTCTCCTGCTCCTTCTTGCTCACCGCCTTTTTCCTACGTTCCGCCTTCAGCTGTTCAATCTGCTCCCGCACTTCCTCGCCGGAAACGTACGACAGGTCCATGCCGGCAAAGTCGGCGGGAGCCAGCAGGGTCATCGCTTCGACGTGGCCGTCGCGGCCCGACGTGACGTCGGTCACCCGATACCCCTCGCCCAGCCCTTCCAGCGTCTTGCGGAGCTGCCGGGCCGACGGCCGGTCGGCTTCCCGGAACAACACGGAGTAGGTCTCCCGCCAGCGGTACTGGTCACTTGCAAACAACGACATCAGTCTGCTCCTCGAAGCTCGAGGTAAAGCGCAGGCCGGAGACGCGTCCGCCGCCGCAGCGTCAAGACCAATGGTCTTCGTTCTCCGGTCCGCCCGCCCAAGCTTCCAATGCGCCCAAGACCTCGTCTCGCTCTTCCCGGTTCGCCCACACGGACTCATCCATTTCGAGCCGGATCTCGTACCGGCCTTCGCACGCACAATCTTCGTTGCCGCAAAAGTGCGGCAGGTCGGAAACCCACAGGATCCGATACAGCGGGACGTGCTTGTCGTCAACCACACAAAACACGGATGCCATCGCCGTCAACCTCTCCATGTGCCCTGCTACTTGGTCGCGGGTGACAATTCCACGGACCGTTTCGTTGCGGCCTGGACGGCAGCCATCAGCGCCGCCCGCAAGCCGCGTTCCTCCAACGCCTGCAGCCCGGCGATCGTCGTCCCGCCCGGACTGGCCACGCGATCTCTCAAAACGCCCGGATGCTCACCGCTGGTCAACACCATCTGCGCGGCGCCCAGCACGGTCTGAGCCGCCAACTGCGTCGCCACGGCCCGCGGCAGCCCCATCCGCACACCGCCGTCGCTCAATGCCTCGATCATCACATACACAAACGCCGGCCCCGACCCGGACAACCCCGTCACCGCGTCCAGCAAGGACTCGTCGACCTCCAGCGCCATCCCGGCGGCGCCCAGCAGTTCGCTTACCAGCCGGGCGTCCTGCCGAGTCGCACCCGGCCCCAGGGCATAAGCCGACGCGCCCGCGCCGACCAGGCAAGGCGTGTTGGGCATCACCCGCACCACCCGCTGCGTACCGAAGCCCGCGCACAGCCGCGCCAGCGGCGTGCCCGCCAGGATCGACACCAACAACTTGCCGGGAGCGCAGTCGCCGCACACTTCCTCCATGACGGCGCCGGCCTGCTGCGGCTTCACCGCCAAGACGATCACGTCGGCCGCTGCGATTACCGCCCGATTATCGGCCAGCACCCGAGCGCCGGCAACCTGCGCGGTGAACCCCGCGCGGGCCGGTTCGGCGGGGTCAAACACCACCAGCCGCTCGCCAGACGTCAAGCCGCCGCGGACCAAACCGCCAGCCAGGGCCCGCGCCATCTGACCTCCGCCGATGAAACCAATCGTCTGCTGGATCATGCGTTACAAACTCCGCTGGGCCCATTCCACAATCCGCAGGTTGCGGAAAGAGATATTCGTCGTCGGGTCGTGCCCCTGAATCATGATCGTCCCCGGTTCCAGACGCAATCCCTTGCGGGGGTTTTCGTGGGCCGGCCGGTCGTCCGTCCAATCACTGACCTGGTAGCCGTTGACCCAGGCTGCCATGTGCGGGCCGTCGGCGATCAACGTCATGTGGAACCACTTCAAGTCGTCCGCGACAACGCGCCGGGCGTTCTGCCGCCGGAAAAAGCCGCCGGTGCCGCAATCCTGCGGCTGGGTCCGGTCGTCGTTCTGGAAGCCGTTGTGGATCTGACACTCGTAACCATTCATCTCCTCGCCCGGAATGCAGCGGAAGAAAAGCCCTGAGTTCAGACGCGGCGCGTGCGTCTGACACTCCAACTGCAACGCGAAATCGCCGTAACTGCCCTCGCTCTCCAGTTGACCGCGCCCGTTCTCGACGTGCAACTCGCCGGCCTCCGTCACCGTGAATTTGCTGGGCATCTTCGGATACGTCTTCCAACCCTCCAAGTCGCGGCCGTTGAACAAGCTGTTCAGGCCCAGCGGCTTGAGCCGAATGTTGCGAAACGCGATCCGGCCCGAATTGAGTTGCAGGCCGATGTGCCCCCGCCGCAAGGGCTTGGGGTCGGTGTAATCCAGCACCTGCTGACCATCGAGTTTGACCAGAACGCGATCACCATCCACGGTCACTTCATACGAATGCCATTGGCCGCTGGTGACCTCGGCCTCGGCTTTCTGCCGTTCGACCAGACTGCCGGTTGGAAAGGGGTTATCGGCCTGTGCGATGTTCAATTCGTAACAGTCGGTGGCCGGCTCCTGCTTTTTCGGCGGCGTGTGCAGAAAGATGCCGCTGTTGGTTCCTTGTTCGGCGCGAAAATCCACCTTCAGCACGTAATTGCAGAATTGCGTTGTCGTGTACAGCAGCCCTTTTTCGCCGGAGCTGACAACGATCGTGCCGTCTTCAACCCGCCAGTCGGCCTGGCTGTCTGCTTTCCAGCCGAACAGCGTTTGGCCATCGAACAGCGAGATCCAGCCCTCAGCAAGTTCCTCCGAGCCGAGCAACACCGGGTCCGGATCGGGCTTGGACGCCGGTTTGGCCTCGGGCGTGGGGGCGACGGACGGAGCCGGTGCCGCCGCGGCAGGCTGATTTGCCGCAGCTTGGGGATGCTGCGCCGCAGGGCTGCAACCGAACAGCCCCACCGCAAGACAAAGCCCCAGAATTCCGAACGCGATCCGGAAAAATGACCCAAGAAACCCGGCTTCTCTAAAAGAGCGGGGCTTCTGAACGGCAAACGCCAAGTAATTGCGACACAACAACATCGGATGCTCCCTCTGCTGCAACAAGCATCCTGCTTGTCGTCCAGACTCATTTCTGCAACCATTTCTGGCGAACCGCGGGCGTTAGCCCAACTATTGATGAATTTACCACCTCCACGGGTCCAGCAAAAGGGCGACACGGCGATGAGCGAATATCCGTCCTACAGCAGAGTCCTGCTGACCTTTGCGCGGAATAGCCTGATCCGCGACATGACGTTCCGCACCAACTTCCTGCTGGAGTGCGTTTCGTCGGTTTCCTGGACCTTGATGAACGTCGGCTTTTATCTGATCGTCTTCAGCCACGCCCCGTGCATCGGTCCGGAGTCGGGGTGGGGAAAATACGAATTCTTTGTGTTTCTGGGCACGACATGGCTGATCAACAGCCTCGTCCAGTCATTTTGCATGCCCAACGCGGACGAATTCAGCGAACTGATCCGCACCGGCAATCTCGACTTTGCCTTGTTGAAACCTATCGATACCCAGTTCTTGATCTCGTTCCAACGCGTCGAGTGGTCGTCGCTGGTCAACGTCGTTACGGCGTTGGTCCTGCTGGGCGTCAGCTTGTGGCAACTCACGACCCGCCCGGAGAATCCGCTGCTGCTCGACTGGCTGGTCGTGCTGCTGTACCCCATCTACGTGCTGATGGGGGCGACCATTTTGTACAGCCTGACGATCGCGCTGGCCGCGACCAGCATCTGGTTGGGCCGCAATCAATCGCTGTACGACTTCTGGTTCTACATCACCAATTTCGCCCGCTACCCGATGGAGATCTACCGTCGCGGCTGGGGCCTGCCGCTGTGGGGCTTCTTCACCTTCGTCGTTCCGGTGTTGGTCGTCGTCAACGTGCCGGCCCGCCTGCTGGCCCAACCGCTCCACCCGCGCGCCTGGTGGGAATGGCCGCTGGCCGGCTTCGCGCTGCTGGCGACGGTCCTGAGCCTGGCGGGATCGCGCTGGGTGTTCAAACGGGCGCTGCTCAGCTATCGTAGCGCGAGCAGCTGACGGGTACCTTCTGCCGCCGGCGTGAGAGGAGAGGGACGATGCAAGAAAAGTCCAGGCTTCGGGCGATGGTCGGGCGTTGCGCATGGGAGACTGGAAGCTGGTGTCGGCCCGCGAAGACCAGGATGTGTGGGAACTGTTCGACCTGAGCACCGACCGTTGCGAACGGAAGGATCTGGCCGCGCAGCAACCTGATCGAGTCCGCCAGATGGAGTCGCGCTGGAAAGAACTGGACGCCGAGTTCCGACGTCTGGCCGAGTCGCCGTAAAGCAGACTTCGAATGTCAGATTTGAGATCTTTAATTTCAGATTTCAGATTTCAAATCTGAGATCTGAGATTCAAGTCTGAGATCTGAGATCTGAGATCTGAGATCTGAGATCACAGATTTCGGATTTGATCTTGAGATTACAGATTGGGGATTTGAGATTTCGGATCTCACATCTCACATTTAAGAGTTCGAGTTCGAAACTTGAGCCTTCCGATTTCGACTCTCGTGTTCTTCGTTCCGCGTGTCGCGCTCACCGCATGGCTTCGATGGCGGCGCGGAGTTCGACCAGCGCCCCGTCTGGCTTTGACGCGTCCAATTGCAGCATCGGTCCGCGTCCGCGGTGAAACACCAAGCGGCGCAATTCTGTGCGAACGGCTTCCCAGCGTTTCGGGACGACCGGCTGGTCCAGCAGCACCAGCAGCTTGGGCTGGACAACCTCCGCATCCGAAATCCCGCAGTCTGCTGCCAAATCGACTCCTGGGTGACCGCCCTGCCACAGTTGGCTGTAGGCCCGCGATTGCCCCAGCCAGAAATCGCTGATGGCGGCTGAGCTTTCCGCGGTCCAGCGGCGGCGTAAGAGCATCGCGGCTCGCTGGCACCATCGCGATTGTTCGGTCGCAAGAGCCTGAGCCAACGAGACTTCCGGCGACGGACTTGCCTCCGCTGGATCCGCCATAAAGCGGCTGGCCGTTTCTGCGGCGACTCGTTGTGCCAGTTTGGTTTTTCCGGCGCCCGGCACGCCCGTGAGGGCCACGTAATCAGCAGCCGTGTTCAGGTGGCTGAGCAGTTGCCCGATCGTCCAGCCGATCACTGGGTGCATCATGTCGGCCGCGACGTCCGCTGCGGGTTCCAGGACGAATCGTCGAAAGGCCATGCGCGGATGTGGCACTTCCAATTCCTCGGACTTGAGGACCAGATCGTCAAACAGCAACAGGTCCAGATCCGCGCTGCGAGCGGCCCAGCGCTCACGCCGTTGGCGGCCCAGCGATGTTTCGACGTCGCGCAACAGTGCTAGCAGTTGGTACGGCGACAGGCTCGTCTCGGCGCGCACGGCGGCGTTGACGAACTGTCCCTGGCCCGCGGGCCCGCCGATTGGCGCGGTGCTGAACCAGCGGCTGCGCGCCACGACGCGTGTGGATGGCGCGCAGTCCAACAACTCCATCGCGCGCCGAAGATTGTCTCGGCGCTCGCCGAGATTCGCACCCAGCGCAATCAGGGTCGTCGCCATGAGGATGAGCCGGCGGCTGAGAGCAGAAAAAACGGCGACAGCCTTGGGGTCGCGCTGCCGCCGTACACCAACGAACTCTGCCCGCTAAGCGAACGCACCGGCCGCCATGCACGGGTGCGTTCACCAAACGCCTTGGAGGGGACCTCCGAGCCACGACCGAGGGCCGCCGAACGTCGCTCCATCAGTCGCCGCCCTCCAAGGAGTTCGTTTAGCGGCCTGGAGTTCAATAAGGGCCACATTGTGAGCAGTCCGAAAAAATTGTCAAGCAAGGTTAGCGCAACTTTTTGGTTTTTCTCTTCTGCTCGTTGCGGAACGATTTTCGCAGTCGCGCGGCGGCTTGCCAACGCTCCTCGATTCATCGTAGGATGATGACGTTTCCGTCAGGAGCAACCCTGACAGAAACCCGACACGCAAGATATTGGGTCGGGCTCAAGCGACTGGGGACGTGGTGAACGATGAAGACCAATCCGGTCAAAGAAAAACTGAAACGCGGCGAGCCGACGTTCGGCACTTGGCTTTCTCTCGGCAATCTTTACGCCGCGCGGGTGCTGGCGCGCATGGGCTGGGACTGGCTGACGCTGGACCTGGAGCATTCGCCGATCGATCTGGAGCAAGCGGCCGCAATTTTCGGTGCGATCGCTGACGCGGGCAGCGTGCCGCTGGTCCGCGTGCCGGAAGGCAACCATTTCTGGATTAAACGCGTGCTGGACGCCGGCGCGATGGGCATCGTGGTGCCGATGGTCGACACGGTGCAGCAAGCGCAGGCGGCCATCGCTGCCGCGAAGTATCCGCCGCAAGGCAACCGCAGCGCGGGCGGCGGGTTGGCGGCGATGAACTTCGCCGCCTCGTCGGAAGAGTATTTTTCCGGGGCCAACGAGCAAATCCTGGTCGTGCTGCAGACCGAGAGCCCGCGCGGCGTGGAAAACGCCGAAGCCATCTACCGTTTACCGGGCTGCGATGCGATTTTCATCGGGCCCGTCGATCTGCGTTTCCAGATGCGCGCCCCCGATGGAACCTTTCCCTCGCCCGACGAACATGAAGCCCTGATCCAGCGGGTCATCGCCGCAGGCCGCAAGGCCGGCACCCCCACCGGCATGCACACGATGGACCCGCAGTCCGCGCGGCAGCGAGCCGAACAAGGCATGCAGTTCCTGGCCGTCGGCAGCGACCTGCGAATGATGACGGAGCAAGCCAAAGCCGCCTTGGAAGTGCTGTTCCCGGAGAAGCGCCGGCGCGAGGTGGCGCGGTATTGAGTTCTGTCCGCCGTGCCACACACCAGCGTCGCCGCCTCACGCATGCATCACCTGCCCGCCATCGACGTTGACCGTTTGGCCGGTGATGTTCTCGGCGCGGCGGGAGGCCGGGAAGACGGCCACGGCGGCCACGTCTTCGGGCGTTTGCCAGCGGCCCAGCGGGGCGACGCGGCGGGCTTTTTCGCCGGCCCAGTCCTCGTACGACAGCCGCTTGTCCTCCGGTTGCTGGTTGTACCAGGCTTGCCAGACCGAGCGGTTCAGCGGCGTGCGGATCATGCCGGGACTGATCGCGTTGACCCGGACGTTGTACGGGGCAAGGTCTTTGGCGGCACACTGGGCAAAGTTGATCACCGCGGCCTTGGCGGCGCTGTACGGCGGGTCGGTCTGCGAACCGATCTGGCCTGCGATGGACGTAAAGAAATATCGACCAGTACGAGGTTGGCGGCCTCACGGGCGAATTCCTGCGCGATCGCTTTGCCCAGGCCACTGGCCGAGCCGATCACCACGGCCACTTCGCCGGCAAGCTGCAGGTCCATGTGCCATCACCTTCGCCCCTGGGCTTGCCCCAGGGGCTTGGCGGCTTCTGCACGAGTCTTGTCGGAGTCGTGCGGAAGCCGTTGAACCACCTGGGCAAGCCAGGTGGCGAAAACCGGGTGATCAGTTGTCGGTGCGGAACGGCGAGGCGGGCAGGCCCTCCTTGTTGGACAAGTTGGGTTCCGCCTCTTGCGTCCAGCCGAAACGCACCGCGACGGGCTTGGCGACGGAATCGGCGGACACCACCACCGTGTCGCCGTCGATCTCGGCTTTCGCTTCCACAAAGCTCTTGTCCTCGCCCGCGATCGTGAACCAGCTGAGCGGTTTGCCGTCCCGCGAGACCAGGCCGCCGCCCACGTGGTCGAACGACAGGCGAATCTTGTTGCCTTCGGCCTTCATCGACTTGTACAGCGGACCCGAGTAGACGATGTCCGGCTTGCCGTACAGTTGGGCCATGGCCCACAGCCCCAACCGCTTGCCCACGTCCTGCTTGTTCTTCGGGTGGATGTCCGTCAAATTGCTGATGTCGACCGTGACCGCCATGCCGGTCTTGGGAATGGACAGCGTGGCGGTCTGCGCTTCCCAGATACCCGGCAGGTTCTTCGGATCGCCGCCGTAGCGGAAGGGAGCGAGTTGGACGAAGTAAAACGCCATGTCCGGCTTGTTCCAGACCGACCGCCAGCCGGCAATCAGGGCTTTCTGCTTCTCGAAATACAGCATCCCTTCACCGTTGTTCGATTCGCCTTGGTACCACAGCGCGCCGCGGATGCCGTAGGGGACCAGCGGAGCGATCATGCCGTTGTACAGGGCCAGCGGCGATTGGTGATTGATCTTGCCGTCCGCGTTCTTGGCGGGGAAGGTATCCAGCTTGTCCGCGATGTCCTTCAGCGCCGGCACCTGTTGGAAGCCCACGGGCGGCGTCCAGGGCTCGATCCGCGTGCCGCCCCAGTTCGAGCCGATGAGGCCCACGGGAACGTCCAACTGCTCCTGCAGGTAACGGGCAAAGAAGTAGCCCACGGCCGTCCAGCCACCGACGTTCTGCGGCGAGCAGACTTGCCAGCCGCTGGACGCCACATCCTCTTGCGGTTTGTCCATCGGGACGTGCGGGATCTTGATATGCCGGATCTTGGGATAATTCGCGGCGGCGATCTCCTCCTGGGCATTGGTCGAACCGGCGACGGACCATTCCATGTTTGATTGGCCCGAACACAGCCAGACTTCGCCGACCAGGATGCTGTTGACCGTCACGGTGTTGGTCCCGGCGACGGTCATGGTGTGCGGACCGCCGGCGTCCATCGAGGGCAACTGCACGCTCCATTTGCCTTTGTCGTCGGCGGTGGCCGTGACCTTGGTCTCGCCGATGGTCACGGTGACTTTCGTGCCGGGATCGTCCCAGCCCCAAATCGGCACGGCTTCGCCGCGCTGCAGAACCATGTTGTCGCCGATCACCGACGGCAACTTGACGGCGGCCGACGCAGCCGACACCCAAGCGACGAGGGCCAACAGGACTAACCAACCAACGTTGCGAACTCTCATGACATTCATCTCCTTGCTGAGAATCTTGAAGAAAACCAATGGGTGGGGAAAACCGGGAGTAAAGTCGACAGAGTAGCCATCACGCTCCGCGTGATGAAGGCTCCGTCACGCGGAGCGTGACGCCTACTCTGGCGATTTCGAAGCACCAATTACCATAGCGGGCTGGAAAACGCAAAGCAAGGACGGTAAACAAGTCTCCCAGGGAGGAAACGGCCATGGAAATGACGCCCCGCCAACGCTGGCTGGCGTTGCTGGACCGTCAGCCGGTGGATCGGATTCCCAGCGATTATCAAGCGACGGTTGAGGTCACTCAGCGGCTGCTGCGCGATCTGGGTTGTGCGAGCGAGGACACGCTCTGGCGCAAACTGCACATCGACAAACGGAAGTACGTCGAGTCGCGGTGGCGGCTGCCGCATCATTCCGACGACCCCCAGGCGGACATGTGGGGCGTGCGGTACCAGCGGATGGATTACGGGTCCGGAGCGTACGACGAACCGGCCTACTGCCCGTTGGCCGCGGCCGAAACGGTGGCCGAGGTCGATGCGCACCGCTGGCCCGACCCTGACGATTTCGATTACAGCGTGATCGCCCGCACGCTGGACGAGGACGACGGCTACTGGCCGATCCACTCCTGCTGCTACGAACCATTCTTGCTGTACGGCTACTTGCGCGGTTTGGAACGTTCCTTCGAGGATCTGGTTCTGCGGCCCGAACTGGCCGATGCCATCCTGGGGCATATCTTTGCGTTCTATTACGAGCACCAGCGGCGCTGTTTCGAGGCGGGGGGCGGACGGATCCACCTGACCTGGGTCGCAGAGGACCTGGGTTCGCAGACCGGGCCGCTGATGAGCCTGGATATGTACCGGCGGTTCCTGCTGCCCAATCAAGTCCAGATGGCGAAGCTCGCACGCTCGTACGGCATTCACGTCATGTATCACACGGACGGCGCCGCGCGGCTGTTCCTGCCGGACTTGATCGACCGCGTCGGAATCGAGGTATTGAACCCGGTCCAGTGGCGTTGTCCCGGCATGGAGCGGGAGGGGCTCGTGGCCGACTTTGGTGACCGCATCATCTTCCACGGCTCGATCGACAACCAGCACACGCTGCCGTTCGGCAGCATGGACGACGTCGTGGCCGAAGTCCGCGAGAGCATCGAGATCTATCGCCCCGCGCGATGGATCTGCAATCCGTGCCACAACATCCAACCCAACACGCCCACCGCCAACATCGTGGCGATGTACGAGACGATCCACGAGTTCGGCCGGCTCTGAGATCGACGACGAGGCTTGTCGTGCCGCCTTCACGCGGTCAGAACCGGTTAAAGCCGACACTACGAACGCCTTCCGGCGGTGGTGTGGTAGAAGATCAGGCCCGCGGTCAGGACCGTTGCCACCAGTACGCTTTGCGGCGTCCAGCACACAAAGATGTACATCAGCACCTTGTCGAATTCCAGCGCCGGCTTGAGCGACATGCCGGCGGCGACCGCGGCCAGCATCAGCAACAGGGCCGTGGGGACCAGGACGACGACACGCCCCTGCCAGGACAGGCCCATAGGCAGAAAGGCGATCAGCACCAAGATCCAAGGACCCAGCCAATAGATGATGCCCAGCACGGCGGGATGGCCGGCCAAGGCATAGTGTGCCCCCGCGGCGGCGCTGGCGGCAACGCCGGTCAACGCCAACAGTCCCCGCAGGGAGAACTGGACATTGCTTCGCTGGCGAACGGCCACGGCTTGATCGAGCCGCTCCACCAGTTCGTTCAGGGGCACGCGAAACCGCAACGTGACCAGCCCGCAAAGGATTCCCACCGCGCCTCCGAAAGAAACGTCAATCAGCAGCCCGCGCAGATCGACGAACAGTCCTCCGTACGTATTGCCGGTCTCCCACAGCGTGCAAGGAAACCCCAACGCTTCGTAGCGGTCGGGCGTCGTCCCCAGCAAATTGCCGCCTCGTTCGGAGCGAAAAAAGTAGGAAACCGCCGTCAACGAACCGCTGATCAGAATGCCCACCATCAAGCCGCGGACAAACCAGCGGCGCGGTGTTGTGACGATCGAGGAAGTCATGGCTCAAGGCGGCCTTGGGCTGCGACGGAGTTTTGTAGCATCATACCGGTGCGGTGCCTTGTCACCGCTTTGAGCGGCGCCCTGGAGCGTTGCGGCGGATGGGGTTCAGGAGACACAGCAAGGTACCGGAACCCAAAGCGGCGGCCGTTGCGTCGCCATCGAGCCAAAGCGGCGACAAGGCGCCGCACTCCAAAACGGCTGCAGCAGCATGCCGCGTCAGGCCATCCGCGCGCAGATGGCGCCGGCCATTTCACAGGTGCCCACGGCGGTCGGATCGTCGCGATGCGGTTTCAGGTCGTACGTCACGTACTTGCCTTCGGCGATCACGGCCGCGACTGCCTTCTCCAGGCGATCCGCCGCCTCCAACTCGCCCAGATGCCGCAGCATGAGCATGCCGGACAGGATGACCGCCGTAGGGTTGACCTTGTTCAGTCCCTTGTACTTCGGAGCGCTGCCGTGCGTGGCCTCGAAGACCGCGCCGTCCGGACCGACGTTCGCGCCGGGCGCGACCCCCAAACCGCCCACCAGGCCGGCGCCCAAGTCGCTGACGATGTCGCCGTACAAGTTGGGCAGCACGAGCACGTCATACAGTTCCGGTTTCTGCGTCAACTGCATGCACATGTTGTCGACGATCCGCTCCTCGAACTCGATGTCCGGATAGTCCTTGGCGATCCGTTGCGCCGTCGCCAGGTACAGGCCGTCGGTGTGCTTCATGATGTTCGCCTTGTGGACCGCCGTCACTTTCTTGCGGCCGTTGTGACGGGCATAGTCGAACGCGCAGCGGACGATGCGTTCGGTGCCCGGCACGCTGATCGGCTTGATGGAAATGCCGGTTACGTCAGAGGGCGTCTTGATCTTGCGGTCTGACGGCAGACTATTGATGAACTCGATCAGGCGGACCGTCTCCTCCTGGCCGGCCTGGAATTCGACGCCCGCGTACAGGTCCTCGGTGTTTTCCCGCACGATGACGATGTCCACCCCCAGGTGCTCGAAGAAGGTGCGGACGCCCGGATAGTGCTTGCAGGGCCGAATGCAGGCGAACAGGCCCAATTCCTGGCGCAGAAACACATTGATACTGCGGAAGCCCGTGCCGACCGGCGTGGTGATGGGAGCCTTCAGCGCGCACTTGGTCCGCCGGACGCTCTCCAGCACGCTGTCCGGGATGGGCGTTCCCGTACGTTCCATGACGTCGATCCCCGCCTCTTGGACGTCCCAGTTGATCGCAACCCCCGTGGCGTCGATGCAACGCCGCGCCGCCTCCGCCAGTTCCGGTCCCGTGCCGTCTCCCGTGATCAGTGTTACTTCATGTGCCATGTACATTGTCTCCCGTGGAATTAGTGGTCAGTCGCCAGTGGTCAGTCGCCAGTGGTCAGGGTTCAGGCGGCGAGGTTTCGCTGCCTGTTGTCCGAGAGCGGACGGCACGGGTCTGTCGATCCGTGCCGTACGACCCGGGAGATCCGTGCTACCGAGTACTCTCGCGGAAAAGCCGGCCCTCTTCTCGTCTGACGACTGCTGAGCGGGCACCTATTATCCTCAGTCGGGCTGTCGGATCAAGATGACGGCCGACGATACGTTGGGAAGTGCTTCCGCGCACAGGCTGGCTCGCCATCGCAATCTGACGGGCAGTTGATCAACGCGACGTTGATCAGGGGCGGTCACCTTCGCCCTCTTGTTCGTACGCCTGCCGTTCGAACGGATTATCGCGGTACGGTCGGCGGCCCATCAGCCAGAGTACCAGGGAGCCACGAATCCGGCCGCGGCCACCTGTGCACAGGCCGATCATGCCGATGAGCAGCCCAAGGACGGTGTACGGCGAGGCCCAAATCATGCCGAGAACGCTAAGCGGAACGGTGATGATCCTCTTCGCCATTCTGATCGCCCTCATCCCCAGATCGCACGGGGCAAGCATTCAGCCGCCAGATCGTAAAGTTCAGCACGCTGGCGAAGGCGACCCAGAGCAAGTACGGTGACATCAGAATGGCAGCGGCCTTCGGCTTGGGCCAAAACGCGACCGTCGTGGCGGCGATGGCTGCCAGCAGGATCAGGACTTCCACGAACGCGGCTCCCGGCATGTGGAAGGCGAAGAAGATCCACGACCACGCCGCATTCAGTGCCAACTGGACGGCGAACAGCGCCAGCGGCCGACGCGTCTGGCCCCACCCGCCCTGCCGCCAGACCAGCCATGCGGCCACCGCCATGCAGACGTACAACACGGTCCACACGGGCCCGAAGAGCCAATTGGGCGGATTCCAGGATGGCTTGGCTAGCGTGGCGTACCACGTCGGGATGTTCGGCGTGGTGGCGACGGAACCCAGCCCCGCTGCCGCAAAGCAGAGGATCAGGATGACCACCAGTGCGGTGGCCTGTTTGGTCGGGGATATCGCCGGTGTCATGGTATCCATTCTCGAGCCCAGTTCGCGTCCTTACGGTCTAGTGGCGGTCGGGGTTCACCGTCGTAGATGTAGTCCTCGTAGCCGGCCGCATCGTAGACGCGATCCAGGACTTGTTTGAGATCGAGCCGGGCATCGGGGTGCGGGGCCACGAGCGGGATCGGGATCACGGGCAGTGGATCGTGCAATCCGAAAGGCCAGAGACCCGCTCCGGGACGCTCCTCGATGCGGCCTACCAGGGCATAGTAGTCACATTCCGGCAGGTCCTCCATCGGCATCCGCGGCCCGCCGCGCAGCAGATCAAGCTCCACAAAATGGACCGCACTGCGCAGCAACTCGGAGCGTTTGGCCACATATTGCTCGCGATCCGGCCCAGACTGCTTGTTGGACGGGCTGAGTAGTTCGATGATGGTCACGATGCGCCACGTCTGCCGGTCACGGATTTCCAGAAACGAGAGACGTTCGATATCCACAGCGGGCAATTGAACTCGCGTGGGAGCTTCCAAGGTGGCCGCGGATGCCGTCTCGACGTGCGGGCGAGGCCGAGCGACCGCCACGTCGCCGCGTCCGATAAACCGGCGAAGGTCCTCGGGGAGTTCGTGAATGTAGACATGCTCGTCGATCTTGGCGATGAAGTGCGGGCGGATTTGCGCCGTCAGAAACTCGGCCGCCGCGGGGCAAAACCGCTCGTGAAAATCGTGCCAGACCGTTTCCTGCTCCAAATACGGATTCATGCCGGGAAAGGGTGATGGCATCACAGCCTCCACGCAGTGGTGTGCTCCTGGTACTCGGCCGGCAGTGGAATGCTGCCGACGTCATTCTACGCGTCAGCCGTCCTTCCCGTCCAGCGGTCAAGGAGCGTGTGGGACGACGCTGATTTCATCGAAGAAGGCTTCCTCGTTGCACACCCCGTGCGGGCCGCCGTAGGCGACTTGTACCACCAGACCGACCGTCTTGCCCGCGTACGGTTTCAGGGAGTACTCCAGTGTCCGCCAGTTCTTTTCCCCCGGCGGTTGGTTGACGTCGTTCGTCTCGGCCGGGAACCAGTGTACGGTCTGACCGTCGTCAACGCCGGCGGTCAACACAAAGTCGCTCTTGCCGGGTTGCTCGTACGGATCGCCGCTGACGACCAGTCGCAGCGCGCAGGCTGTATCCGCCGGCAGAGCCACCTTGCGGACAATGAAGCACGGGGCCGTCTCGCTCTGCGCATGGACCGCCAGGATGCCGCGTCTGCCGGGGTTGGGATTGCCGGGATGACCGCCTTTCCCTTCAGGCACATCGATCCAGAACGGATGCGTGCCCAGGTAACAGCCGGCGATGGAGCAACGGTCCAGGTCCTCTCGCGTGTCGAAGGTATTCGGCAGGCGGTCGTCGAGCCGGGCTGACTGCAACAGCTTGTCCAGATCGGCAGCTTCCTCATTCGGGTGCAGCATGACCAATCGTCGCTCGTCGACACTCGGCAGCGGCTCGTGCTGGCAGCCCCCCGGACAATCCTGATACCAGTAGAAGACCGTGGCGTAGTCCACCCAGCAGCCGCCCGCCTGGACTCGCTGGGCCCACTCCGGCCGGGCTGTGAACATCCGCTCGTGCCGCCAGTCGATCGACCATGTCAGCTGGCGTGCGAAACGAATCGGCAAGTGATCGTGGAAGCGATAGATCGACAGCATCGCGGGCGTGCCTTTGTTGATGAAAGGCATGCCGGCCCTCAAGCCCGCGAAGGTGTTCTGAAAGCCCCAACTGAAGGTAAACGAGTCCTCGGTGCCCAGGTAGTCCAAGGCCCGCTCGCGCCCGTCGATGTCGACTTCGTTGTTGCCCTCCATGACGAAACTGAAGTTCCGGAACAGCGGCTCGTCGGTCACCACGCTGAACTGCCGGCCGACCAGGTGGCCGGAGCCCTGGACCGTGAAAAGCGTAACCTTGGTGTCCTTGGTGAGCGGAAACGCCGTGCGCCGCCAGGTCGCGTGGAAGTAGCCCAACTCGGAGTTCCACCGCGGCAGCGGCTCCCACTCGACGTAGCTGTAATTCATCGCGTTTTCGGAAGTGTCGTTGCGAAGTACGACCTGCGCCCGTTTGGCGAAGGGCATCGGGAAGTAGCAGTTGTAACTCCACGGCGCGCATTCGATCAGCGGCGTGCTGAAGTCCATGCTCTTGCCGTTGCAGCCGTCGCCGAAGAAGTCGGCCAGCGGGCACGCGACGGCCGGCTGCGGCGCGTCGTCGAAGGTGATCTCCAGGACGATTCCCCGCGCGTTCAGGTCCGGTTTCTGATGACGGGTGGTGTGGATATGGCGGATGATCCCCGGTCCTTTCAGATCCGCCACGACCATCCGGCTGCCCGCATCCAGCGACGGCAGGTCACCGTACCGGTCATATTTCCAGCCCGCGTTAGCAAAGCCGATCGGGGCGTCCTTCTTGATGACCGCCAAGTCGTTCCCGGCGCCCGTAGCACTGCGCGACGGCTCCTGGGCCGGCAAGGGACCTCCGGCCGCTGCACATAGAAGAACGATCCAGGGGAGCTTGCCAGACATGTCGCCTTCTCCTTCCCTGCGCGTTATCGCATCTTTCTGTCACATCATTTTCTGCCGGCTCTTCCGACCTGTTTCTGCCTTCATCATCTTGCGCCCGCTTCGTACCCGTCATGGCGCCGGTCACGCCTTCAGCACGTGGTCCCGCATCCAGCGGACGTAGTGGCTGGCGCAGGCGTCCAGGTTTTCCGCCGCGCCGCCGCCGCGGATGGGCGAGCACATCTCGTAGTTGGCCCAGCCGTTGAAGCCGCCGTCGCGCAGGCCCTGGAAGAAGGCGCGGTAGTCGATGCAGCCTTCGCCAAAGCGGACGGCGCGCACCAGGTCGGGCTGAGCGCGCTCGTAGTTGACCACCTCCGGCCGGTAGCGGAACCGCGGCAGCCGGACGTAGTCGGCGTTGGTCGTGATCGCGGTGTGCGGCGCCAATTGTCGCGCGGTCTCGTACAGGTTCTCGCTCCGCAGAGCCGGCGACCAGGCGTCGAAACCCAGCTTGCAGTTCGGCCGGCCGACGTCGCCCAGCAATTCCAGCAACGCGTCGCTGTGGACCGCAATGTCGTGGTGGTTCTGGACGGCGATCGTGACATTTTCCGCGGCCGCCCGGTCGCAGATCTCGCGGAGCGCTCGCACCACGCGGTCCCAGACAGCTTGGGGGCTCTGGCCGTCGACCTCATACGCGGTGAAGACGCGGATGATATCGGCGTCAAGCTGCCGGGCCACGCGGGCCAGCGCCTGGACGTAAGCGATCTGCATTTCCAGGTACGGCACCTCGGCCGCCCCGGCGCCGGACAAATCGGTGTAAGCTGCGATCACGGCGCACTTGACGCCGTTTTGCGTCAGGGCCACACGGAGGGACGCCAGCGTCTCGTCGCTGACATCCAGCGGCGACAGATGCGGCCGTTTGCCCATCAGCATCACGCCTTCGAAACCGAGCTGAGCCGCCCGCGCAAGGAAATCAGGCAGGTCCAACCGCTGTTGCCCCCACAAGCCCGCGTAGCTGACGGAAAACAGGCTGAGTTTCATCGGCGTTACTCCTCCGGTCCAGTGATGGTCGGCAGGCGCCTGGTAAGTGGTCTCCACGACCAGTATAACGTACCAGCATAGCGCAATCCGAGGAATCCCAATGGCCGACTGCCCAGAAGCGGAGCATCCCCCGGAGTCTGATGCCGTCACGCGGGCCGAAGCGGACGAGCAGGAGTTGGCCCTGGCATCGCCGGATGGCATGTCCGAGGCGGAACGGCTCCTGCGATCTCGCACTTATCCCTCCGTCTCGGACGTCGAGTCGCCTCCTCACCGCGGATTCCAATTCACGATCGCCGGTCTCATGACGATGACTTTCTTCGTCGCCCTTGCCTTGGCCGGCCGACATTGGATGACCCCCACGGTTTTTGCGGGGCTCCTGGGATTGCTGGCGGTATCTTGCCTGGTGTGGGTGATCGCTCGTCCGCCGGAGACCACCGCGGCTCGGCTGATTTGGTGGGGAATCCTGCTTGCCTACCTCGTGGCGATCCTCGCCACATTGATACCGGCGGGACTATGACACGGATCACGCGGGCGACCCCACGGACCCTACCGCCATGCCGGACGCGATGGCCGCCTCGCGAGCATCCATTGGTTCGTGCGGGATCACACTCGACCGCGCCCTGCTCGGCGCAATGCCTCGGCCTTGATCTGCCCCCACGGCACCGTCTCAGCGCAGCCAGAATCGTACTCAGCCGAGCGCCTGCTGATTTCCGCGGTCCACTCGTCGCTCGATGGCGGCAGCGCTTCCGCGGGCAACGTATCCCAAATCGCCAACTTGAAATTGCTTGGTTCGAACGAGCAGAGACGAAGGTGGCGTGGCGACCTATTCGCTCTTGGGCTGCTTGGCCTTCTTGATCAGGTGCTGCAGGCGGGACTTGGTGCGTGCGGCTTTATTGGCATGGATCTCGCGGTGCACCCCGGCGCGGTCCAATTTCTTGGCGGCTTCCCGATATTCCGCCTCCGCCTTTTGCACATCGCCTGCAGCCACGGCTTCGCGGACTTTTCGAACCTGCGTCTTGACGGACGACTTGACCTTACGATTCTGCAGTCGACGGGCGATGTTCTGGCGAAGTCGTTTCTCGGCGCTCTTGGTAGTAGGCATACTGCAGCTTCTTCTCCCTTACAAACGTTTCACGGCGACGGATCCACCTTAATCGAATGATGAAGTGTCGCTGATTTCGCCCAGTTTGTCCAGACGGGTCCGCACGTCTCGGTAGTCAGGGGCCATTTTGACAAGTTCCGTGAAATAGCCTCGAGCCGTGTCATTCAGCGTCATGGCCGCGGCGAGAACTCCCGCACGGTACAACGCACGCTTGCGGCAGTCCTGCTGGCCGTCCTCCCCGGCAGCCACCTGGGCCGCCTGCCTGTAACACTGCAAAGCTTTGGGAAACTGATGGTGTCGTTGCAAGATCTCGCCTATTTCCAGCGATGCGGCGGCACGAGTATCGGGGAATTCCAGGCCGGCCTGCAGCGGTTCGATGGCCTGCCGGAAGTCGCCGATTTGCTTTAAGCGCAAGCCCAGCTGGAACTTCAGACGTTTATCGTCCGGGTAGCGGCCGCAGCGTGTGCGATAGATTTCCAGTTCCAGGCGATAGGATTCCTGTTGGAGCCGAGCTACCTCGTCCCGGGCCTCCAGACTGTTCTCGGCGCAAGCCCGCTCTTCGGCGAGCTTTACTTGCTCCCTGGCCCGCAACATGTTGACGTCTTCGAGCCGTTCCACGATTTTGAGGTCGCGGCACACTTCCAGAGCCCTAATCAGAGTGCGCTGCGCTTCGTAAGTGCGGCGCTCCGCGAGATGCAACTCGGCCAGTTCCAAATAGTTACTTTCGTCTTGCGGTCGATTGGCGATCTCTCGCTCCAGTTGTTGCCGCCGCGTCAGCACCAAGGGACGCGGAGGCCTTTTCAGTGCGGGCGGCGGTGAATCCCTCGAAACGGGTGGGGAGCCCGTCGCCGGCTCCTCAGTATCGCTCGTGGCCGGGGGCAACTCCTTCCCCTCGTCTTGTTTGCCCTCTGTTTGGCGAGCCTTTCTGAGTGTCAGAGCGGCGATCATGCGAGCCGGCTCGGGGTCCAACGGATCCGACTCCTCCAGCTGATGCCAGCACTGGATGGCTTCATCAAATCGCCCGGATCGGGCCAAGGACCGAGCCGCTTGCCGCACCTCCTCGATGTTCGTCGGAATCGAGCTGCTCGGCGGTATTTCGGATGCGCCGATCTCCTCTGAAGGAGGGGATGGCCGATTGTCGTCGCGTTGCGTGGTTTCCATGTTCCGATTGTACTTGCCCACTACCGGCTTCGCCAAGCCTTGCAGAATTGCGGCGGAAGGGGTCCAATCACAGCATGACGGACGAGATTAGACACGCCTCAGGCCGCGTTTTTTTTGTCGGCGCCGGACCTGGCGATCCGAAGCTGATCACGTTGCGCGGTGTGGAATGCCTGCGACGAGCGGACGTCGTCATCTACGATTATCTGGTCAACTCGCAGATCCTCAGCCATGCCCGGCCCGACGCCCAGCTGGTTTGCCTGGGCAATCACGGCGGTTGCCGGACTTGGACGCAAAGTCAAGTCAACCAGCGGATGGTCGAGTTGGCTCAACAGGGCAAGATCGTCGTGCGACTCAAGGGAGGCGACCCGGCGGTTTTTGCCCGCATGGCGGAGGAGACGGAATCGCTGGCCCGGCATGGAATTCCGTTTGAGGTCGTGCCCGGCATTACGGCCGCGCTGGCGGCGGCCAGCTATGCCGGGATACCGATCACCCATCGGAATTTTGCGTCCGCCGTCGCCCTGATCACGGGGCATGAGGAGCCGAGTAAGGGAGATCCGTCGCTGGATTACGAGGTCCTCGCGCGGTTTCCGGGAACCTTGGTGTTCTACATGGGTGTCACCAGTGCCGAAGCCTGGACGGGGGCCCTGATCCAGGCAGGCAAACCGCCGGATACGCCGGCCGCAATCGTGCGGCGCTGTAGTTTTCCCGATCAAGTCTGCATCCGTTGTCGTCTGGACGAAGTCGCTGCGACACTCGCTTCCCCCGCCAAAATGGCGCCTCCCGCGATTGTCGTCGTGGGGGCCGTTGCAGGACTCACGGAGCCCCTGTCCTGGTTCGAGAAACGACCGTTGTTCGGCCAAAGTGTGATGGTCGCGCGGCCCGGCGAACAAGCCGGGACCGTGGCCGATCGCCTGTCTGAATTGGGTGCGGAGGTGATTGCTCAGCCCGCGATTCGGATCTCCGACCCACCCGACTGGCGGCCCGTAGACGAGGCCATCGAGCGTTTGGAGAGCTACGATTGGCTTGTCTTCTCCAGTGTCAACGGCGTTCGCTACTTGCTCGATCGGCTCCTGGCCAGTCGTGCTGACCTGAGACGACTCGGCGGCGTCCGCTTGGCGGCCATTGGCCCCGGCACGGCCGAAGCCTTGGCGACGTTTCATCTGAGAGCCGATTTGGTTCCCGACGAGTACCGTGCCGAATCCCTCGCCGCTGCGCTGGCGGCCGACGCGCGGGACAAGCGGTTCCTGTTGGCCCGTGCCAGTCGCGGGCGGGAGGTGTTGGCCGAGCAACTGCGTGCTGCTGGGGCCACCGTCGATCAACTGGTGGTTTACTCCAGCACCGATGTTGCCTCGGCCGATGAAGGTATCAAGCAGCGTCTGGCGGCAGGGGGTATTAACTGGGTGACCGTCACCAGTTCAGCGATCGCCCGCTCTCTGGTCGCGATGTTCGGGCAAGAACTGCGGAAGGCCCGTTTGGCCAGCATCAGTCCCGTCACTTCGGCGACTCTCCGGGAACTGGGCTGCGAACCAGACGCCGAGGCCCAGACATACACGATGGCGGGCGTTGTGGAAGCGATTTTGCAGGCGACAACTAGAAATAACCGAAAAGGATGAATTTGTAGCGGTTTTGGCTTCCGCGTGGCACTTGCCGCCTCGTCTCGTCTTGGGTAGACTTTGAAGTTTCCGCTAAAAGTACCATCTCGGCTAGGACCACGAACCATGAAAGAAGGCATTCACCCCAAATATCAACAGACGCTGGTGACGTGCGGCTGCGGCAACAAGTTCACGACTCGCAGCACCAAGAAGGAATTGCGGGTCGATATTTGCAACGCCTGCCATCCCTTTTTCACCGGCAAGCTGAAGTATGTTGATACCGCCGGACGTATCGAGAAATTCCAGAACAAGTTCGCGGCCGGCGAATATGCCAGCCTGAAACGACCCGCCAAGAAAGCCGCGAAGCCGACCCCTGCCACCTAGCCGGGACAACTCGAAATCTCCTGCACGTTGCGGTCTTTGGCCGACAACGTGTTTTTGTGCGCGTGCCAACCACCGTAGCCCTCTCGCTCCGCGAGAGGAAAAGCTGCTTGAGGGCACGCAACGAAAATGACATCGCTCATCTCGCTCGCCGCGCTGGTAGAATAGCCATCCTCTCGCGGAGCGAGAGGGCTACTGTTAGACCTCACTCCTGTCGCCATTGCCGGTGTCAACCCTATGCGCAAGATGCTCGAAGAAAGACTCGCCCGGTTCGAGGAACTGGAGCGGAAGATGTCCGACCCGCAGGTCCTGGCTGATTCCAGCCGGATGGCGGCCATTGCGCGCGAACACGGCTCGCTGACCAAACTGGCGATGAAGTATCGCCGCTTCAGGAACCTTTGCGACGAGATTGCCGAGTTGACGGTGATGCAGGACAGCGAAGATCCGGACGAGAGAGAAATGGCCGAGGCGGAGTTGCCCGATTTGAAACGGCGCCGCGAAGAAATCTGGGACGATCTGCTGGAATTGACGGTCGGCGGCGAGGATGCCGAACGCCGGCGCTGCGTCATGGAAATCCGCGCGGGAACCGGCGGCGAGGAAGCGGCGTTGTTCGCACGCGACTTGTACGAGATGTACCGCAAGTTCGCGGAGTCCAAAGGCTGGAAGGTCGAGACGATGGACGCCAGCCCCACGGACCTGGGCGGATTCAAGGAGGTCCAGTTGGAGTTCGACGGCGAGGGCGTCTACCGCCAACTCCAGTACGAGAGCGGCGGACATCGCGTGCAGCGGGTTCCGGAAACGGAGGCCAAGGGCCGCATTCACACCTCCGCCGCCACGGTGGCCGTGCTGCCGGAGCCCGAAGACGTGGAAATCGACCTCAAGCCGGACGACTACCGCAAGGACATCTTTCATGCCAGCGGACCCGGCGGCCAGCACGTGAACAAGACCGCCTCCGCCATCCGTCTGACCCACTTCGAGACGGGCATTGTCGTGTCGATGCAAGACGAAAAGAGCCAGCACAAGAATCTGGCCAAGGCGATCCGCGTCCTCAAGGCGCGGCTGTACGAGCAGAAGCGGCAGCAGGAGCACGAAAAACGAGCCGAAGTCCGCCGCACCTTGGTCGGCTCGGGCGACCGCAGCCAGCGGATCCGCACCTACAACTTCCCGGAAAACCGGGTCACCGACCACCGCATCAACCTCACGCTGTACAAGCTCGATCAAATCCTGGAAGGGAACGTGCAGCCCATCATCGACCAGTTGATTGAGTACGACCGGCGCGAGATGCGCAGCTCGATGGGAGCCTTGGACTAGGATTATGTCGGACACCCCTGCGTGGACCATCGGCCGGTTGCTCACCTGGACCACCGACTACCTGAAGCAACAGGGAGCGGCCAGCCCGCGTCTGGACGCGGAAGTGCTGCTGGCCGCCGCCCGCGGCTGCCAGCGGATCGCCTTGTACACGGCCTACGATCAGATCGCCGACGAGGCCACGCGTTCCGCGTTCCGCGAGTATGTCCGCCGCCGCGCCGCCGGCGAGCCGGTGGCGTACCTGGTCGGTCACCGCGAGTTCTTTTCCTTGTCCTTCCAGGTGACCCGCGACGTGCTCATCCCGCGGCCGGAAACCGAACATCTGGTCGTCGAGGTGCTGGACCTGCTCAAGATCCGGCCGGGGGACGAGCGGGCGGCACGGATCGTGGACGTGGGCACCGGCAGCGGAGCGATCGCCGTGAGCGTGGCGAAACACGCGCCTGCTTGCCGAGCGATCGCCGTGGACAACAGCCCGCAGGCCCTCCAAGTCGCCCGCGGCAACGCGGATCGGCATCAGGTCTCGGACCGCATCGAGTTCGTCCTCAGCGACTTGCTGGCGGCGGTCCCCACGACCGAGCCGTTCGATGTCGTGGCCAGCAATCCGCCGTACGTGAGCGAGGCCGAGTGGAGTCAGTTGCCGCCCGACGTGCGGGACTACGAACCGCGGTCGGCGCTGGTCGGCGGCGCGACGGGCAGCGAGACCATCGCCCGCCTGATTCCGCAGGCCGCCGAGCGGCTACGTCCGGGCGGTTGGTTGCTGCTGGAAATCAGCCCGATGATCGAAGCGGCCGTGCAGCAACTGCTCGACCGCGACGGGCGTTTCCAAGCCGTACAGACGGCCAAGGACCTGGCGGGCCTGCCGCGGGTGATCCGAGGCAAGCGTCGCTGAGGATTGTCTCAGAGGAAAACAAAAGCATTGAGGACGGCCTTTCCAGACCGTCGCTGCTCGTTGATCAGCAGATTGTAATTGCAGCCGCTATCCAGAATGGCCGGAAAGCAAGGTACGCGTAAATCACGGGTTGAGCCGATACGCTCGCAGACTCCAGTAAATTGCGCTCAACATCAAGGCAGGAGGGAATCTCTACCATTCGTGGTGCGCATCAGCGGACTATGGTGGCAATCCCCAAAACCGGACCGCGTCGTCGCCGGCCCTGGACAGTCCATTGCGACCGTCCGGGGAGAAGGTCAAACGGAAATCGGATGGCCACGGTGACCGCGGTAGCCGTGTAGGTCTTGGGCTGTTCGAAAAATCCTGAAAATCGCGTGACGAAACGGACCGCTTTCGCTCTGTTATAACAGGGAGAACTGCATCATGCGGTCCAAGGACCAGTCCAGCGCCGAAACTTTGATCGCGGAAGCCCGGCAGGGAATGCGCGAGTCGCTGGGACGGTTGCTGCAGACCTACGCCAACTACATCAAGCTGGTTGCCGCCGCACAAGTCGGCGCCAGGCTGCAGGTGCGCGTGAGCCCTTCGGATGTGGTCCAAGAGACCTTCTTGCAGGCGCATCGCACGTTTGACCAGTTTCGCGGCCGGACGGAAGCCGAATTCCTGGCTTGGCTACAGCGGATTCTGGCCAGCCAACTGACGCACCTCTACGAAAAACACCTGCTGGCGGAAAAGCGGGATGTCCGGCGGGAAGTCTCCCTGAACGAGGTCGGCGCGAGGCTGGAACGATCGACCGCCCGGCTGGCATCGGTGCTGGCAGACGATGCGCCGTCACCCAGTTCGCGCGCGATGCAGCATGAACGCGCGGTGATGCTGGCCAATGAGTTGGCCGAATTGCCGCCGGACTACCGCCAAGTGCTGCTGTTGCGTAATCTGGAAGGGATGTCCTTCGCGGAAGTGGCGGAACAAATGCAACGTTCGGCCGGCGCCGTGCGCATGTTGTGGCTCCGGGCCGTGGACAAGTTGCGCCAACAGCTGGCCGACAAGGGGCTGATATGAGTTCTGCAACCATCCTGCGCGATGCCGTTGAGTTGGCTGACGCCGAGCAGCAAGAACTGCTGGCCATCCTGGATGATTTCGTGGACCGCCTGCAACGCGGTGAAGCGGTCGACGCCGAAGAGATCATCCGCGCGCATCCGGAATCGGCGGACCAGCTCCGCGGCTATCTCGACAGCCTCCAGTTCCTTCAACATGCTTTTCCGCCGCCAGGAGTCCTGAACACGGATCTCTTGGAAGCAAGCCGTGACGAAGCTTGCCGCCTGGGCGACTTCGAGATCATCCGCGAACTGGGCCGCGGAGGCATGGGAATCGTCTACGAGGCCATGCAAGTGACGCTGGGCCGCAAGGTGGCGCTAAAGGTGCTCCCGTTTGCCGCGGTGCTGAATCAGGAACAGCTCGCGCGGTTCACCATCGAAGCCCAGGCGGCGGCCCGGCTGCACCATCCCCACATCGTGCCCGTGTATTCCGTCGGCTGCGAGCGTGGCGTTCACTACTACAGCATGCAGTTCGTCGATGGGCAGTCCCTGGACGTGGTAATCGAAGAGCTACGTCGAACCAAACGGCGCGAGGGGATCGGCGAATCACCAGCAGCCGCAGGCGACACGGCGAAGTGCTTTTCAACCGCTCGCTCCACGAAGGACCGCGAGTTCTTTCTGTCCGTGGCGAAGCTGGGCGCTCAGGTCGCCGATGCGCTGCAACACGCGCATGATGGCGGCATCGTCCATCGCGACATCAAGCCGTCGAACATCCTGATCGACCGTGCCGGCACGCCTTGGGTCACCGATTTTGGCCTGGCCCGTTGCCGGGGCGATGCCAGTCTCACCAGCACCGGCGCCGTGATCGGGTCCGTCCGCTACATGAGTCCCGAACAGGCCCTGGGCCGCACGAACCGGGTCGATCAGCGCACCGACGTCTACTCGTTGGGCATCAGCCTGTACGAACTGCTGACGCTCCGCAAGGCGTTCGACGCCGGCGATCAGCAACAGTTCTTGCGGCAGATCGAACAGGAAGAGCCGGCGCCTCTGCGGCGAGTCAATCCGGCAGTGCCTGTGGACCTGGAGACGATCGTCCTGAAAGCGATCTCGAAGCAACGCTCCGACCGCTACCGGACGGCCCGCGAGTTGGCGGACGATTTGCGCCGATTTGCCGCAGGACAGCCGATCCGAGCCCGCCGCCCGTCGTGGTCTGACCGGATCAGCAAGTGGGCGGGCCGTCATCGCAGTCTGGTGGCGCTGTCGTTTGTGTTCTTGATCGCGGCGCTCGCCGGAACGGCCACCGCAACGCTGCTGATCGTGCGGCAGCAGGCACAGACGCGCCGCGCGCTGCTGCTGGCCGAACAGAACCTGAAGCAGGCCGAGGAGAATTTGCGGCAGGCCGGGAGCGTGGTCGATCATTTCGGCCTCTTTGCCGCCCAGCGGCTGGGCGACATCCCCGGCACCGAATCGCTCCGTCACGAGCTGCTGGGCGACACCTTGCGCTATTACCGGCAATTCATCCAGCGCGCCGGCCGGGACCCGCGCCTGCCAACCGGGCTGGCGGTGGCACACTTCAAATCGGCCGAGCTTCTCGAACGGCTGGGCGAACCAAGCGAGGCCCTGCAATCGTACGAGCAGGCGGCGACCGTGTTGCACGAGCTGTCCCGTGGTTCAGCGGCGACGAACGACACGCGGACGAAGCTGGCGATGTGCTACAACAACATCGGGCTGCTGCGGGCCAATGGCGGTGAGACCGAGCCGGCCTTGGAGGCTTACCGGAAGGCAATCACACTTCAAGAAGGGCTCGTCGCTGACGAACCGGCCAATCCCGTATGCCGGCGCGACTTGGCTCTGACGCTGGGCAACCTCGGGCTGCTGCACGGCCAAACGGGCCAGGTCGAGGACGCATGGACGTACTACGAGCGGGCGATCGAAATCCTGGAGCGACTCTTGGAACGCCAACCGGATGACGCGCCCCTGCGGCGGCAACTGGCCGGCACGTACAACAACGTGAGTTACCTGTACCAGACAGCCGATCCGGAGAAAGCGTTGGAGTTCAGTTCCCGCTCGTTGGCCATGCTCCGACCGCTGGCAACTGCTGGCACGACCGACGGGACGGCCGAAAGCGATCTGGGGCTCGCCTTGAACAATCACGGCTCGCTGCTGGGCCGCAGCGGACAACTGGACGCGGCGCGGAAGTGCTACACGGAGGCCGTCGAAGTCTACGAGCGGCTGGCCCAAGGATCGCCGGCCGTTGCTCGCCACCAGTTGGACCTCGCGGTGGCCACCAACAACCTGGGGCGCACGTTGACTCTGCTCGGTCAGCAGCAGGCGGCCCAAGCGGCGATCGACAAAGCGTGCGGCACTCTGCAACGTCTGGTCGAAACATCTCCCGGCGACGTGAATTATCGCAGCACCCTCGGCGGGGCGCTGAACAATCTGGGCCTGGCGCACGAACGTGCCGGTCGGCTCGACGAAGCGCTGTCTGCGTACCGAAACGCCGTCGAGCACCAGCAAGCGGCCCGGGACGCTGCTCCCGACGTGAAACAAATCGGCGAGTTTCTGGCGAAAAGCCGAGACAATCTCCGACGGGTCCAGGCATTGATGGGACGAGACACAGGGGTGCTGCAATGACTAGGTTTCGACCGCTTTGGTTTGAACAGTTCGAGCCACGTCTGTTGCTGACGGCCGGCGTTTCGCCGGTGAGCGAGGCAATGCCAATCGCTCAAATCCGCTTGGAGTTGAGCGACCTTGCGGGCCAGCCCATCACGTCGCTGCAGGCGGGGGAAGAGTTCTTCCTCAACGCCTACGTGGCGGACGTGCGCAGCGAGCCCAAAGGCGTGTTTGCCGCGTATTTCGACCTGGCTTTCGACGCGGACCGCGTTGTTCCCTCCGGCAACATGGAATTCGGCTCGATCTACAAGAACGGTCTGGTCACCGGTGGGACGGCTTCCGGATTGCTGGACGAAGTGGGCGCATTCAGCGGTAGCTATCGGCCGATTGGCGCAGGCGATTTTTTGCTCTTTCGCGCCCCGTTTCGCGCGGAGGCGGCAGGTGCGGTTTCGTTCTTGGCCGAACCGGCCAGCCTCCCCGGCTCGGAGGTCCTGCTGTACGGCGCGGGTGGCCCGCTGGCGAGTGACGAGATTCGCTTTGGTTCGGTCAGCCTCAACGTCCTCGGTCCGCCTAATTCGTCACAGGACCACGTCGTCTGGCCCGTTGCGGGTTTCTTCGGGATTGGGAATCCAGGTTTGCCTGCCTTGCTTCGCGACCTCAGTTCACCCGAGGTCATGGGTTCCCTGACAGGTAGCCTGCTAACAAGGACCGATCACGACTTGCTGCACCGCGGCACGACTTCGATGCTCGACAATCGAAACCCCGTCACGCTCCTGGCGGATCGTGCTTGGGACAGCCAAACCCAGTTCGACTTGCTGAACGAGGGAATTGTCCTCGCCAATGAGTTCAGCTACGCAGCACGCCTCCGGAGCGTGAACCCGGAATGGCAAGACCGTGGGTTGTTCATTGAACTCAGCCCGCGGCTGTCAGCACGACGCGGCTTCTCGATGATGGAAGGGCTCGGCTTGGTTGATGAATACGGAACGCGGGCAGCGGCCGATTCCTCGGCGGACGATCGAGTCGGCGAGACGACGGGGCGGAGTGCCCTGTTTTACGATCATCAGTGGTTGACCGCCGGTCTTCTGCGGATTGGCTGGACAACGGAACTCGGACGCAATAAGGATGCAGCCCTTGCCTACGATGGAGAGATGCTCGACTTGGGACAAATCGCCTATGAGACCCTGAAATCGACCAAGCTGCGTCGTTCTGCATTCCCCCGCATCGACGGTACACGCGAAGACGATGAGTGGCTTGCCGGCCTGGATCGAACGTTCTCGGAAGAAACCGAAATTGAGGGACTTCAGGGCGCGGTGATGGCGATGGAAGTGGATCTGCCGAACAGACTGCCCCCGCGCCAAGAAGCAGCGTCCCGTCCGCAATCGGATCAGGCGGTCCCGACCGATTCTCGCAGCAACAAACGGGCGGAAGACGACTCTGAACGCAAATCTCACGACGATACCACGCCCGCCGCCTGAATTCCTCCGCCAGGCTGCGAATTCCCTCCGACGAGGCAGCCCGCTGACAGTCCCATGGTGCGACTCGGCGACTTTTCCCTGGTCGGCGGCGCGTGACAACCGCCGCCAAAACCGGTCTACACCAATAGAAGCGGAGTTGTTCTTCAGGCCGATGTCTTGTCGTTGGGGGGAGGAGCGATGTCAAGAGCTTTTGTCAACTTGAGGCTGGAGCGGCTGGAAACGCGATGGATGCTCGCGGCGGACGCCGTACCTCTTGACGACGTCTACACGCTGGAACCCGACACGGCACTGGAAGTCTCCGCTCGTGGGGGTGTCCTGGTTAATGATAACTTGGGGAAGGGCTTGGGGAACCCGACCGCGGAGTTCGTCGCTGGCCCGTCGCATGGCGAACTGACATTCCGCCCCGATGGTTCCTTCGTGTACACGGCTGGCGAGGACTTTCCGGGTGCGGATTCGTTCACCTATCGACTCGCCGGCTCGACTTCCCCAGAAAACCTGGCGACCGTCACGCTTGGGCTGGCTGAGTCGCTGGAGGACGTTGTCAAGTTCCGCGTAGAAGTCGTCGATCTCGACGGCAACCCCGTGTCGAGTGCTCCGGTGGGAGCGTTGCTCGAACTGCGGGTTTTTGTTGAACCTCTGCCGGATCGGCCGCACATCGAGCCGGTACTTGCCACGTATGCGGTAAACAGCGTGGGAGTTGCCGCCGAAGTCGAATCGGTGTTCGCTGGAAGTAGCGAGCACTTCTTGGCAGGCCGCCGAGACATTAGCGGCGGAGACAACTTGAGTTTTGGGCCCGATATGGCCTACTGGGCATTTCGCCATCGCACCGACGCACAGTTCGTGCCCGGTGAGCAACGGATCGCGAGGATTGCTTTTACTGCCAACGAAGCGGGAACGCTGTCCTTGTCAGCCGAGCACGTGAATATTCCCGATGACTATAGTCCCAATAACTACGGTATGTGGCCTGTGTGGCTAGGCTACGAAAACGCGGAGTCGCCGCTGGATCGCATCGAGTTTGTCAGCTACGGCCAAATCGACTTCGGGGACTCGGTTTCCGTTCAGTTTGTCGTCTCGGACAATACTCCGCCCGTCGCGAACGGCGATATCTACCACGTAGACGAAAACGGCCTGCTCGAGGTCGATGCGGCAACCGGGGTGCTCGCCAACGATGAAGCAACGCAGATCGTGGAAGTTACCAACGGCAGCCAGGGGGGCGAGGTTTCGATCTCGGCCGATGGTGCGAGCGTCCATTATGCTCCGCCGTCGATCGACTTCATCGGCGTGGAAACGTTTCAGTACACGGCTCTGAATTCCGACGGCGCGAGGGACACGGCCACCGTTACCGTTCAGGTTCGCAGCCGCTTCCAGAATCCCCTGAATCCACTGGACGTCAACGACGACGGCCATGTGACACCACTGGACGTCCTGTTGGGCATCAACCAGTTGAACGAACGAGGGCCGCGCAAGCTGACCGCCGACGATTCGGTGACGGGCGATACGCAGCGTTACTTGGATGTGAATGGAGACGGCACTCATTCGGCACTTGACGTGCTCGTGATCATCAACCGTTTCAATGCCACGGCCCAAGGCGGGGCCGAAGGCGAGTTTGGGCCAGTTGTGCCAACCGCGCTGGCGAGCTTCTCGCCAAGCGTTGTCGCCGCCCAGAATACTGCCAGCCTCGCGACGTTTTCGCCGAGCGCCGCCACGGAGAGCGAAGTGATAGTCCAACGGCAAGACGAGGTCTTGTCTGCTTGGACAACGCCGATCCTGGAGGATGGATTAGTGGACCTGCTGGCTAGCGCCGACCGGACGCGTCGCACGGATGGCGATCAGGAGACGGAGAGGGATACCGATTTCCTGCCAGCGGATGCACTTCTGACCAGCGTGGTGAGCGACGCTTGGGATCGTTGAGTTATACCAGAAGTCATGCGTCCGGGATGCTCGGTCAACCAAGCGGCGGGAGTTCTTGCAGCTGGTAACTCCTGCGTGTCCGCTAGATCTTCGTCTCGACCGTCCAGCAACCGATCCTTTCCGCTTCGTTCGAGCAGAAACGCCGCCGGATCGAGGATAGCCAAGAGGGCAAGACGGCAGCGGGATCGCGCCCGCGATGTGGAGATGTTTGACTTGGGATAAATCGCCTATGAGACCCTGAAGTCGCCAAAAGTGCGTCGTTCTGTATTCCCCCGCATCGACCATGCACGCGAACACGATGAGTGGGTTGCCAGTCGCCGGCGCGTGACAACCTTCGTCAAAGCCGGTCTATATCGATGGCGGTGGAGTTGTCTTTCAAGCGTACATCGCGTCGGCGGGGGATTGTCGATGTCAAGAACCTCGTGCCAAACTAAAGCTGCAATCGCGCGAATCGGATGCGGAGAAGATGTTTCGGTAGGGTAGTCGAAACAAGCAAGATAGCTCGTCTTCTAACCAGTATATCTTCAGCTTCAGCCCGTAATTGGAGGTTTTGTCATGACTCGATGGATGAACAATTGTCTTCTGGCCACCTGCACTATTCTCGGCATGGCACTGGAGGGAAATTCAGCACGCGCTCAGAGTCCCACGTTTTTCGACGTCAACGGAGACGGGTGGATTACCGCGGTGGACGCTCTGGCGGTAGCCAACCAGCTCAATGGGATGGGTTTTCCTTGGCAGAACCCCGTGCTTGCGGCGGATGTCAACGGCGATGGTTTTGTCACCAGTGCCGACTACGACATGATCGCTGATGATATCAACGCAAATGGAACGCGAGAACTGACGGGGGTTCCTGACTTTCCCACGTTTTTCGACGTCAACGGAGACGGGTGGATCACCGCGGTGGACGCTCTGGCGGTAGCCAACCAGCTCAATGGGATGGATTTTCCTTGGCAGAACCCCGTGCTTGCGTCGGATGTCAACGGCGATGGTTTTGTCACCAGTGCCGACTACGACATGATCGCTGA
>CAZAQY010000018.1:7017-7612 GCA_964486845.1 uncultured Pirellulaceae bacterium | reverse complement strand
TGGATTTTCCTTGGCAGAACCCCGTGCTTGCGTCGGATGTCAACGGCGATGGTTTCGTCACCGGTGCCGACTACGACATCATCGTTGATGATATCAATGCAAATGGAGCGAGACAACTGACGGGTGTTCCGTGATCAATCCTGTCGTGACGCCGCAACGAGTTCTATCCTGCGCACTAGGCCAATCGGCAGCCATTGCGGGAGAGGGGCTTTCGGACGTCACGCGTGCCATGTAATCTGTCGTATTCACCACCGCTTGGTCGCAGACGTCGGCGCATTCAACGGGCGTCAGCTCGAACTTGGAGGACGAACAATGGCTCTGCTCAGTCCACGAAATCGAACAGGCGCTCACTTCCGGCCAGGTGGTACTCGTAAGCAGTCGAGTCGACGCCTTGAATGCGAGGTCCTTGAGCCTCGGTATTTGCTTACCACCTCGCCATTCTATGACTTCGACCCGGAGATACGAGAAGGCGATGCGCTGCAAGTGTCCCAGATTTGTGTCTCAAAGGCAGAAGCACGCGTGCGATTGGAAGCCGTGGACCTTTCGGGTAATCCAGTCACCCAGGTAGACGTAGGCGAACCATTCTACCTGCAGG
>CAZAQY010000018.1:0-6917 GCA_964486845.1 uncultured Pirellulaceae bacterium | reverse complement strand
GGTGCCCGAGCGGGACATCGAATATGGACGGCTGGCGTTAACCATTGGCAGCGACGGAGATGATTACGGCCAGATCGATGAAGCCGGGGCATTCCTCGACGGCATCGAACCGCTCGGCGGCGGCGAGTTTGGACCAGTTGTGCCAACCGCGCTGGCGAGCTTCTCGCCAAGCGTCGCCGCCGCCCAGAATACTGCCAACCTCGCGACGTTTTCGCCGAGCGCCGCCACGGAGAGCGAGGTGATCGTCCAACGGCAAGACGAGGTCTTGTCTGCTTGGACAACGTCGATCCCGGCGGATGGATTCGTCGACGTGCTGGCCAGTTTTTCCCCAATGGCTGGAGACGACGGAGCGATGGGCAGTCTGCGGGAGGCGATCGCAACCGCGGCTGCCAACGGCCAGGCGGACGAGATCCGCTTGGGATCGGGCGTGTACCGGCTTGACCTCGCGGCGGACGGTGACCTGGACATCAGCGAGAGTGGTTTGGCCGTCAGGATTGTGGGCGCCGGACGCGGGCAAACGGTGATTGATGCGACCGGTTTGGGCGACCGGGCCTTCGATGTTTGGGAAGGAGCCAGTTTGGAACTCGAAGGGCTCACAATCCTCGCCGACGAAGTACACGACAACGGGGCCGGGATCCGCAACGCCGGCACGCTCACCTTGCGCGACGTCGAAATCGCGGGAGGCAAGGCGCACGGCGACGGAGGCGGCGTTTTCAATTCGGGCACGGCGCAGCTTGAATCCGTGCGACTCGTTGGCAACGTGGCCCTGCGCGGAGGCGGACTGGCCAACGGCCCAAGAGGTCAGTTGGTGGGGGATGACATCGAGGTTCTCAGCAACACGGCGTTTTGGCCGCCCGAGTACAAAAAGAACTTCAATGGCGCGTTCGGCGTAGGTGGGGGCGTGATGAATTGGGGGCACATGGAACTGTCCCGCGTCCAGTTGATCTCCAACCAGAGCGATAACTTCGGCGGCGGCATCCAGAACGACCGTTTTCTGGAGATCAGCCATGCGCTGTTGGCTGAAAACAGTGCTCCTGTGGGAAGCGCCATCTACAGTTTCCGCGAGTCACCTTCCTTGGGCAACACGCCCGCGGAGACCGTGCTGGACGACATCACGCTGCGTGGCAACGCGTCAGCGTGGGGTCGAGATCCGGTCGAGCAGTGGTACGACGCCACGGTGAGCGCGACGAACGTCGTCGAAGGCGACGGCGAGGCAGGTTTCCTGGCGCGCGAAGCCGCCTTTACGGTGCAGGAGGATTCGTCGGAAAACAGCCTGCCGCTGGGCGCCTTCGGCTGGAGTGCGCCGATCATCGCGGCGTTGACCCGCTCGGGCGCGACGGCAACGGTCACCGACGGCGAATTGATGTTTTCGCCGAAGCCGGATTTCTGCGGACTCGATCTAGTCGTCCTCGTGGACGCCAACGGAGCGCCTCACGCCATCAATGTCTGGGTCCAGCCGCAGAACGATCCGTTCACGATCGGCTTTCCCGAGTCGATTCAGGTTTTTACTTGGGAGCAGGCCTACCTCGACCCGCCCTTCGAACACATCGCCAAGCCGTCCTACGAAATCGGTATTGCGGTGCTGGAAAACGCCTCCTACGCACCCGACATCGGGGAACGGCTGAGCATTACCTCGGTATCCGCCAGCCACGGCGGTACGGTGGGAATCTGGGACCCCAACGAGCTGGCGAGCCGGGAGCCCGAATTCTGGCCAGACGACCGGGCTTGGATCAACTATTCGCCCGCCGCGGGATTCTCCGGCGTCAAGACGATCACCTACACGGTGTCCGATGGCAACGGCGCTGTCTCAGAATTCCGCGTCCAGGCACACGTAGAAGACCGCGACGACGTGATGCAATTCCGCTTGGAAGCCCGCAACCGCGCGGGCGAAGTCATCGACCGCGTGCGGCAAGGCGAGACGATTGAGGTCTATGTGTACGTCACATCGGGATTGGACGAGACGGCGATCCGCTCGGCAGATGCGGAGATCCGTTACCATCCTTCCCAGGTCGAGCGCGTGGGCGACGTTCAATTCGGAGACGCGCTTCCAATTTTCCAGTGGTGGGGCGATACGAAAAGCAGTGGGATCCCGGACATGAGAACGCTGGGCATGAAGGCCAACGCGGGATTCAATCTCTTCGACGATCCACACCACGAACTGGTCTTGGCCCAGTTTTCCCTGCAAGTTGTCGGCAACCAATTGGTGGAATTGGCCTTCGACGCCAAGGACTGCACCGGCAACCTCTACGACCTGGGGCCGGCAGCAAACATCCCGTGGGCTGCGATCGAGTTTGTCGATCTGGCGCTGCCGGTCGTCACAGGCTGGCACAACGCGGAGATGCCCGCGGACGTCGACGGCAATCAATCGGTCGTTCCCCGCGATGCGTTGATTCTGGTCAATGAATTGAATCGTGGCGGCAGCCGCCTGCTGTCGGAGCGGGCCGAGGGCGAGGGGGAAACGGTAACTCGGACCATGTACTACGATGTCAACAACGACGGTTACCTCACTCCCGTCGACGTCGTGCGGGTCATCAACGTCCTGAATGCCCCCGTTCTCGCCCCAGAGGGAGAAGCCGGAGAAGAGCCGGCGTATGGCCTGATGGTTGCGATCGCGCAGATCTCACCAGCGCAGGCTGCCGCCAGCCTTGCGTCGTTGTCGCCGAGTGCCCCCGCGGCTAACGAAGCCATAATCCAACGGCAGGACGAGGTCTTTTCCGGCTGGTCGACGCCGATCGTGGAGGATGGCTTGGTGGACGTGTTGGCCAGCGGCGACAGAACGCGACGCACGGATGCCGATGGGGAGAAGGAAGAAGATACGGACCTGCTGTCAGCGGATGAACTGCTGAGCGATGCGCTGACCGACCCTTTAGACATCTGATTTTTCTGTCACTCCATTTTTCTGTCAGGGAAAGAACAGATTATGAAGAAGGCACCGAATCGTAAGGCAACGCGCGGCCCGAGCGACGAGTTGCGAGCTGAGTATCGGTTCGACTACAGCAAGGCGAAGCCCAACCGGTTTGCGTCTCGCGTGGATCCAACCCGCTTGGTCGTCGCGTTGGACCCCGACGTGGCCGAAGTGTTCACCACTCCCGATGCCGTGAACAAGATCCTGCGGGCTTTGATCGAAACGATGCCGACAAAAAAGAAAGCACGCGGCCGCACGCGAGGTGCCGATCAGCGCATGGCCAACGACGAAACTTGACCCAACTCGAGGAGGTTCACGCTGATGCTGACCCACGATGAAATGGTCAAGAAGATGTTGAGGCGGTCGGCCGTCAAGGCCGAGTATGACGCACAGGCGGAGGAGTCTGCCTTGCTGGACGAGTTGTTGCGGGCTCGACGACGCGCGGGTTTGACCCAGGCCGAAGTTGCGGCGCGGATGGGGACCAAGGCATCGGCTGTGGCTCGACTTGAGGCAAGCGGAGGGGCGAAACGGCATTCTCCCTCCATCGCGATGCTGCGAAAGTACGCAGAAGCCGTCGGTTGCCGCCTGGAAATCAAGCTGAAGCAGCGATCCAACGCTGCCGCACCTCGCCGGACCTAAGGATGAAGACGACCCTGTCGAGACGTTCAGCTAATGATTCACGGCACGGATTCGAACGGTTCCGGCAGGCCGATGCGCGCATAAGTGACGGTGAAATGCTGGGCAACATGTTCGCGGTACGGCCTCACGAACCGTGCGACTCGATGGCCTTGAGCGATCAGGTGTTCGAGAACTCGTTGCGATACGGTAGACACGTATCTCGCTCACTCATCGATGAGAAGTGCATCTGGCAGGGGCGGTGCGACGCGCTGAAATGTCACTGGTCGTGCCGGACCGGAAAGTGGCAGGTCGCACGGGGGCGACATTTCCACGCTGGGGATCAGTTCCGGCAGGCGGTAGCTGTCCGCAGCTTGGGCCGAAACGCCCAGGCTGTCCGCCAGGATCTGTTTCGCCTCTTCCGACACGCTCCGCCGAGCCGCGGACGCCCGGCGGGCGAGGCGCTCGTAAAGTTGCGGTGAAAGGTTTCCAACCGTCAGCGTGGGCATGGACTTGCCTCCTCAGAAATCATCCACGCCGATGGCAATCTCCACCTGCTCGCCGCTGAGCGTGAAATCCGCCGCCGATGCCGGTCAGCAAGCAGAAACCTTCGCCTTACGCGGTCTGGGACACGGCCTGAGGCACGAATCGGTTGAGGTAGGCAAGTCGTTCCTCGCGGGTGAAGTCGCGAAGCTGAATCGCGTGCAGCGCCCGTACGAAATGCACCTCTTGCATCATTTCGTCGCCGGGAAACTCGGCTCGGACATCGGCCCACAGGGATTGGAGTTCAGGTTCCGTCAAGGTACGAGGATCTGGCATGGTTCGTAACTCCGCGGGGCTTACGATGTCGATTTGTCCGAACCCCAAAATCGCATTGATCAGGTTGATCTGTCGTCACCAATGAAATCCGCGAAGATCCTCTGATTGCAATCCATGCACGCGACCTGGCCTCACTGCCGCCGCATCGATCTCACTGGGGCGACCAGTCTTCGACCGTGAGTCCCGGGACTGCTCGGAAGTCGCTGTCCTTGGTGACAACCGTGCAGTTGCCAAGTGTTAGGGCGATGGCGGCGATCTGGACGTCGATTTGCTGCATGGGACGGCCAAGGCGACGGAGTTCGGTGAAGATCTCTCCGAACCGGCGGGCGGCAGCTCCGTCATACGGCCACACGATCAAGTCGCTCAAACGCCGAATCAGGCGATCTTCATTCCCTTTGCGTGTGGCACTGCCACACACGCCTGCCCACAGTTCGCCCAGCACCGGGACACAGATTCCTATCCGGCTGCCCCTGCCAACGGTTTGCTTGGCCCGATCGTAAACGCCCTGCCGTCGGTTGACGAAATCAGCGGCGGGGCCGGTATCCAGGAGAAATCGCCTCAAAACATCTTCTCCAAATCATTCCAAGATGCGCGGCTCGCTTCCCTTTGGTACGCATCCCAGGCGGGCCACTCCCACGCGAATTCGATAGGTTCGTCGTCGCCCAACGCAGCTTCCTCCATCCGATTCAGCAGGCTTTGGACACCGGCAGCCGTTGTCGGCCAGTCATCTTCGGCCATGCCGATCTGCTGCTGAAGTGGAATCACTTCCACCGCCGTGCCTTCGGGCCAATCGACAGGCGACATCAGTTCGACATGTCCTTTTCGGAATGTGGCCAGAGCCTTTTGCATCTGCGAGACCCTTCGAGTTTGGGCGGCAACACGGGGAACGCTGCTAAGTATTTTAGCCAAGACACGGCGAGAATTCCATGCTACGCGAAAATCTCAGCATCGGAACCAGCCAGTGCAAATTGCCCGCGGATCTGCTGGCTAACCTCCGGCTACGGAAACAGCCCTAACCTGATCCACTGGAGGCGTGCTGTGCGTTGAGTCGAGGAGTTCATCTTCAGCCGTTCCACGGTAGCCCGGCCGACCGGTGTGATACCGATGATCAGGCCCTTCTCGGCATCGACGTGGAAATGGTCGTCCCAGTGATCGCGACGAGGGTGAAACAAGCGGGCCGTGGTCCGCGTCTCGTTGTCTGGTGCCTCCACGTGGTTGCTCTTGAAGAGGTTGCAGGCCCGACAGGCCAAGGCGAGATTACTTTCATCCTGGGAGCCGTCACGGTCTGGCGGCACGATGTGCTCCACTTCGAACGGGAAGTTGAAGATCGCCTCCGGCGCGTGGCAGTATTCGCAGCGATGCTCAGCGCGAGCGCCCACCGCGTGATAGTGAGGGTTCATTTTTCCAACTCGTCTGCCAGCGCCGCCGCCCGGCGACCCGCCGCACGCACTTCCGCCTCGACCAGCCCTTCGAGTTCCTCTTGTTCGTGCGGCGACAGTGTCGAACCCGCATCGCGTGCGGTACGCCACCGTGCCACCAAGTCTTCGAGACGTCTCTGCTGTTCGGCAGTGAAGAATCGGTCCGGGCGATCTCGCTGGATCACGACGATGGTCGCAGATTCGTCCTGATCCAGGATGGCGTCCAACGCTTCGCCCGGCGTCTTGCCCGCACCGCGCCGCTGGCCGGAGAGCGCACGATAAGCGGTGCCTCCCTCTTCGGCTGGAACCGGCAGGATAGAAACCGTGGTCATCAGATTCGTTCCTTGAGCAAGAGTGTCACCAGTTTCATTATCTCCGTGCCGAGTATGAGCGTCAACGGTCCTTGCCAAACCGTGGTCCAAACCGCAGGGCAAGGGCCTCGCCAAAGGTCCCGGATTGTTGCGATGTGCCGCGCAGATACCAGAAATCACCCACGCCGAAGGCAATCTCCACCTGCTCGCCGCCCCCATGAAATCCGCCACCGATGCCGGTCCGCAAGCAGAAGCCTTCGCTCTTGTGGATCATCTTGACCGGACTTAACACATATGTTAACATCACCGGCATGGAATGGGAAATCGTGTATTTCAGCGAGGACGTCCAGCAGGCCATCATGGCGTTACCGGCCGGAATTCAAGCCCGGTACATTCACCTCTTGGAACGCATGATTACGTTCGGACCAAACCTGGGCATGCCCCAAAGAACTGCAAATCGCACGAACTCGACTCGAGGAGGTTCAAGCCGACGCTGACCCACGATGAAATGGTCAAGAAGATGTTGAGGCGGCCGGCCGTCAAGGCCGAGTATGACGCACAGGCCGAGGAGTTTGCCTTGCTGGACGAGTTGTTGCGAGCTCGACGACGCGCGGGTTTGACCCAGGCCGAAGTTGCGGTGCGGATGGGGACCAAGGCACCGGCTGTGGCTCGACTTGAGGCAAGTGGAGGGGCGAAACGGCATTCTCCATCCATCGCGACGCTGCGAAAGTACGCAGAAGCCGTCGGTTGCCGCTTGGAAATCAAGCTGAAGCAACGATCCTGATCGCGCACCAACTGCACTTTAGGCGAATTCGAGTTTGAGCGGTTAAATTGATCTTGGCAAAAAAG
>CAZAQY010000017.1:0-62043 GCA_964486845.1 uncultured Pirellulaceae bacterium | reverse complement strand
GCATCACCTACCACAAATATCCGAAAGAGGCTTGGCCGGAATCGTGGTTTACCGAGACGGAAGTCACCATGCCCAACGGCGAAGTCGTGTCGATGAAGTTGGCGGAGATGGGTTCCTGGATCGGTAGCCGCAGCGAGGGCCTGTGGGTCCGTGAGATTCGTAAGCTGACCACCTACACCGACCCGCGCTTGCTCGACGTGGCGGGCGCCGTGGAACGGTTGCCGGACCTGCCGCTTGACGGTGGCGACAGGGGCGCGGGGACCGCCGCCAAGGCGGCAGGGACGGACGACAAGACCGCCGGCGCTGTCCCTGCGCTGTCCCTTGCGCTGTCCCTTCCTGCTGAACATTGTGAGAAATTCCGTACCATCGGGGGTAATAACTCGCAAGCAGACGTGGAACTCCCGAAACGAGAAAAACCCGCGAATTCTCAGGGAAAACGCGGGTTTTCGCGGGGTTCCCGCCAGTGGGCGATGACAGACTCGAACTGTCGACTTCCGCCTTGTAAGGGCGGCGCTCTAACCAACTGAGCTAATCGCCCGCATTGTCATCCAGGCGTGGATGGCAAGCATCTGGACTTCCGAGCAAAGCCGAATGCTTCGACGACGGACTCTGAGGACGTCGGCGGTTCCAACATCCGTAATCTACCGGGGCAGGGTGCCGTGAGCAAGCTGGTTCGCCCACCCACGTCCTTCATCGCCAAATATTTTTCAAACGTGTGGTTGTCAAAAATGATTTGCCTCGGTATAAAGTGTTGGAGAGTTTATGTTAGGGCGGTACGGGCGAAAATGTTAACGAGCAGCTTCGTCGCACTTTCGGATTTGGCTATCCTGGACCTGCTGCGCAAGCGGGAAGCGATGACAGTCGCGGAATTCTCCGAATCGCTTGGTGTCACGGCAACGGCGGTGCGGCAACGGCTGAATCGCTTGATGGCTCAACATTTGATCGAGCGTTCGGCAGCAAAAAACGGACGTGGCCGTCCGAAACATTGGTATCGGTTGACCTCCAAGGGGTTGCGGAAGGCGGGGTCGAATTTTTCGGATCTCGCGGTGGCCTTATGGCAGGAGATTCGGGCGATCCGCGATCCGGAAGTGCGCCGCGGCCTGCTACAACGGGTCGCCAAACGGATGGCGGTAATGTACGCTGATACGGTCGAAGGCAAGAGCCTGGAGCAGAAACTGTCAGCCCTGGCGGACTTGTTTGGCGAGCGGCGGGTCCCTTTGGAGCTTGACAAAACGGGTCCGTTGCCGGTCTTGAAGGCGGTGGCGTGCCCCTATCCGGAACTGGCCGATCAGGATCGTTCCATCTGTGCCATGGAGCGACTGCTGTTCGCCGAGGTGCTGGGGGCCGATGTGCGTTTGGTGGAATCGCGTTTGGACGGAAAGCCGGCGTGTGTTTTTGAATTGAACTAGAGCGGACGTTCTTTAGCCGGGTTGGAGAAGTAACTGGGCAGTGTTTCTTGGCGATCATCACACGGAGAGGCTGTGAACAGGGTTTCTTGGCGATCATCACACGGAGTGTGATGGCTGCTTTGGCAGGGCGACAGTTGTTTCTCGAACGCTGCTCAGTCGACCCCGCGAGGGATATCATGCAGACGAGGCAAAATACGGAAAGCGGTCTGAGAAGCGTGGCTGGCGCGGGCGAGCCGCCCCAGGAGTCCGATTCGTCAGTCGGTTCGCGGCCGTGGATCGAGGCTCGCGTGGAAGAGAACTTGCTGATCACCACGGTCGAACAGGCTATTAACTGGGCGCGGCAGTCCAGCATCTGGCCGATGACCTTCGGCTTGGCCTGTTGTGCGATCGAGATGATGGCAGCCGGCGCCAGCCGGTTCGACATGGACCGGTTCGGTGCGGGCGCGTTTCGAGCGACGCCGCGGCAAGCGGACTTGATGATCGTTGCCGGAACCGTGACGTACAAGATGGCCAGCCGCGTGCGGCGGTTGTACAACATGATGCCCGAACCCAAGTTCGTGATTGCGATGGGCGCGTGTACGGTGGGGGGCGGCCCTTATTTCAAATGGGGCTACCACGTCGTGAAGGGTGTCGACTTGGTGGTTCCGGTGGACGTGTACATTCCCGGTTGTCCGCCGCGGCCCGAAGCGCTGCTGGAGGGGCTGATGCGGATTCAGGACAAAATTCGGGGGCAGAAGTTGGGCAAGCAGAAAGGCTCGGCCAAGGGGATGCTGGATCTGCGGCGCGGCGTGAAAGTGGAAGACGAACTCCCGGTGCCGCACCACTCGGGCTATGTCGTAGCTCCGGCCAACGAGAAGCCGTTGACGAGTCATCAGAAGATCAAGACATGACACACACGCTGAAGATCACGAATTTGCACGTCTCGGTCGAAGGCAAACCCATTCTGCGGGGTGTGAACCTGCTGATGAGGTACGGCGAGACGCACGCCTTGATGGGCCCGAACGGTTCCGGCAAGAGCACGCTGGGGCTGGCCGTCATGGGGCATCCGAATTACGAGATCACGGCAGGCTCAATTGAATTGAATGATCGCGACTTGGTGGAATTGACCGCGGACGAGCGGGCACGGGCCGGGCTGTTCATGGCCTTCCAGCGTCCCGTGGCGATTCCCGGCGTGAAGTTGGCGGACTTTTTGCGCCACGCCACGACGAACATGCGTCACCCAGAGCGGAAGGAGGGCGAAGAACTGCTGCCGATGCGGGAGTTCCGCAAAGAGTTGAAATCCAAGATGGAGCAGTTGCGGATGGACATCGAATTCGCCCGCCGGTACGTGAACGACGGCTTCTCCGGCGGCGAGATGAAGCGGGCCGAGATTCTGCAACTGGCCATGTTGCAGCCGAAATTCGCCATCCTGGATGAGACGGACAGCGGTTTGGACGCGGACGCAGTGCGGCTGGCCAGCGAGAGCATCGCCGAGATCGGGCGCGAGAAGATGGGGCTGTTGATCATTACGCACCACGACAAGTTGCTGGAGCACAACCCTCCCGACTACACCCACGTGATGCTGGGCGGGCGCATCGTCGAGACGGGCGGCGTGGAACTGGCTCATGAACTGCACCGGCACGGCTATGACCGCATCCGCAAGGCTAACCCCGAAGCGGACGCGCGCAACCAGGCCATGTTGGGGCATGAGGAGCTGCTGAGCGCCTGACGCGCGCGATGCGTCCGCCCCGACGGCAAGTCCCTTGAAACAGCAACCTCCGTTTGCCAACCAGCGTGGGGATCACACCGATGGCTACTGATGTCGCAACGCTTTCGCCGCACGATCGGATCGGCGAAATCAACAAATACGACTTCCGCACCAAGTCCGAGGCGGTTTTCAAAGCCCGCAAGGGCTTGGACGCGGACATTGTTAACCAGATCTCGGACCTGAAAGGCGAGCCCGCGTGGATGCGCGAGTTCCGCTTGAAGTCGCTGGGAATCTTCGACTCCAAGCCGATGCCGACCTGGGGCGGCAAGTTCAACGTCGATTTCCAGGATCTCTACTACTACCTGAAGCCGACCGACCGCCAGGGCCGTTCCTGGGACGAAGTGCCCCAGGCCATCAAGGACGCGTTTGAAAAACTCGGCATCCCAGAGGCCGAAAGGAAGTTTCTGGCCGGCGTCAAGGCCCAATTCGAGAGCGAGGTCGTGTACGGTTCGCTGAAGGAAGACTTGGCCAAGAAGGGGGTGATCTTTACGGACACCGACTCGGCGGTGCGCGAGCATCCCGATCTGGTCCGGGAGTACTTCTCGACCATCATTCCGCCGGACGACAACAAGTTCGCGGCCCTCAACTCGGCGGTGTGGTCGGGCGGTTCCTTTATTTATGTGCCGCCGGGTGTGAAGATCGAGTTCCCCCTGCAAGCCTACTTTCGGATCAACGCCGAGAGCATGGGCCAGTTCGAGCGCACGCTGATCATCGTGGACGAGGGCGCCGAGGTACACTATGTCGAAGGCTGCACGGCCCCCATGTACAGCACGGAAAGCCTGCATTCGGCCGTGGTGGAAATCGTCGTCAAACGCGGCGCACGCTGCCGATACTCCACAATCCAGAACTGGGCCAACAACATCTACAACATGGTGACCAAGCGGGCCATGGCTTACCAGGACGCCACGATGGAATGGATTGACGGCAATTTGGGCAGCCACCTGACCATGAAGTACCCTGCGGTCTACATGATGGAGCCCGGCGCGAGGGGCGAGATCCTGTCGATCGCGTTCGCCTCGGCCGGCCAGCACCAGGATGCGGGCGCGAAACTGGTTCACTGCGCCCCCCACACCACGGGACAGATTATCTCCAAGTCGATTTCCAAGAACGGCGGCCGCAGCAGCTACCGCGGCCTGGTCAAAGTCGAACACGGGGCCAAACACGCCAAGTGCAAAGTCGTTTGCGACGCCCTGCTGCTGGACTCCAAGAGCCGCAGCGACACCTATCCCTATATCGAGGTCGCGGAGCAGGACGTGGCTGTGGGGCACGAGGCTAGTGTGTCTCGGATCGGCGAGGAGCAGCTGTTCTACCTGATGAGCCGCGGGCTGACCGAGTCGGAAGCCAGCACGATGATCGTCAACGGCTTCATCGAGCCGCTGGTCAAGGAGTTGCCGATGGAGTACGCGGTGGAGATGAATCGCCTGATCCAGTTGCAGATGGAAGGGTCGGTGGGATAGGTTGACCGACGAGGCATGATGACAGCTCTGGCAACAGAAACCTCATTTTCACCCGCGTCCGTCGCGGCGTTTCTGGAATCGCGGAACGAACCGGGCTGGTTGCGGGACCAGCGCCGGGCTGCTTGGCAAATGTTCGGCGAGATGGATTGGCCGGGGCGGCGGGATGAGGAGTGGATACGCACCGATATCCGCTTGTTCAAGTTGGACAAGTTCTCGCTGCCTGCCGCACCGGAGGCCGCGGCTGCTGCGCCGTCTTCGGTGCTGAGCGAGGGCGTCGAACTGGCTGGAGCTTCGGTCTCGTTGGACAGCTGGCCGCTGTCCAGCCGGCTGGATCGCCGGTGGGAGGAGCAAGGCGTGTTGCTGGGGAGCCTGGACCAACTGGTTGTGGAGCACGGCGAGCGACTGCGTCCTTTCCTGCAGCGGCGGATCGTCAATCCTTATTACGACAAGTTCGCTTGCTTGCACACCGCCTGCTGGTCCGGCGGACACGTGCTGTACGTCCCCCGCGGCGTGGTCGTGGATCAGCCCGTTCACATGCTGTCGGCGATGTCCGACGGCCGCGTCGATTTCGGGCACGTGCTGGTGGTCCTGGAGGACGGCGCCGAGGCGACCGTGCTGGCCGAGACGGCCGGCTTCGGCGAAACCGACGGCGGTCTGCACTGCGGCGCCACGGAGATCATGGTGGGACGCGGAGCCAATCTGCGGTTCGTGAACCTGCAGGATTGGGGCAAGGGCGTCTGGCACTTCGCTCATCAGCGGGCCGTGGTTGGGCGGGACGCATCGCTGCAGTGGACCGTCGCGGCGCTGGGCAGCCGGCTGGCCAAGGTGAACCAGCACGTCGGCCTGATGGGCGAAGGGGCCAGTTGCCAGGTGAACGGCGTGCTGTTCACCGAGGGCAAACAGCACTTGACCTACCACACGCTGCAGCATCACGAGGCACCGCACTGCCACAGCGACTTTCTGTACAAAGCGGCCTTGCAGGACCGCTCGCGCACCGTGTGGCGGGGGATGATCAAGGTCGATCCCGGCGCGCAGAAGACGGACGGCTACCAGCGCAACGACAATCTGCTGCTGAGCGATCACGCGCGGGCCGATTCCATCCCGGGGCTAGAGATCGAAGCCGACGACGTGCGCTGCACCCACGGTTCCACCAGCGGCAAGGTCGACGACGAATTGGTCTTCTACGCCATGAGCCGCGGGTTCACTCGCCGGGAAGCCGTCCGCATGATCGTGAGCGGGTTCTTCCAGCAGATTTTCGATCGCATCACCATCGAAAGCGTGCGGGACGCCTTGGGGCACGCCATCGCGGCGCGGGTCCGCGAGTACAGCTAGCAGCGAAGGAGCCGGGACGGTGTCGGAGTTCGTCAAAGTCGCCAAAGTTGCGGATATGCCGGACCCCGGCAAGCTGACGCTGGAGGTCGAGGATTCGGTCGTGGTGCTGTTTCGCGTGGACGGCCGCTTTTACTGCATCGACGACGTGTGTACGCACGACGGCGGCCCGTTGGGCGAAGGCCGGCTGCACGACCACGCCATCGCCTGTCCTCGCCACGGGGCGAAGTTTGATATCCGCACCGGCCAGCCGCTGACCATGCCGGCGACCGTGCCGACCGTGGTGCACGAAGTCAGGGTCGAGGGCGAGGACGTCTACGTGCGGATCAACGAAGCGTGACTTGAGGAGCACCGCCATGCCATTGTCTGAAGACGTGGTCCGCAAAGAGTTGAAGAAGGTCCTGGATCCCGAGATGTTCATCAACATCGTGGACTTGGGCTTGGTATACCTGATCGAAGTCCTGCCGCAAGAAGGTGGCAAGTCCGACGTCAAGATCGAGATGACGATGACCAGCCCGATGTGCCCTGCCGCCCCGCAGATGATCGACGCCTGCAAGCACGTACTGTCACAGTTGTCCGAGGTCAACGCGGTCGAGGTCAAACTGGTCATGGACCCGCCATGGACTCCCGACAGAATGACGGAAGACGCCCGCGACCAGTTGGGGATCTTCTGAAGACTGGGGCCAACCGGCGGGCTTTTCGAAGTAACGATCTGGGCCATGAAAGTCCAGGTCGAGGAGTTCAGGGCAAACGATTATCCTGAATGCTTGTCTTGCTCCGCATTCGCTTGCCTCCAGGACCTCCACTGACTCAGCCTCCGCCGGCTGGCCGTCGCGGACCGCCGGGGCGAACTCCAGCTGAGTGCCCGGCAGTTCGCTTTCGACTCGCACGTACAGATTGTCCCTGTCGAAGAGGGCACGTACCCTGGTGGCGCGTGTCAGGGCGGCCGGCTGGCCGGATAGGGGCATCAGCGTCTGGGCCGCAGTTGCTTCCCACGCTGCCGCGTCGAGTGTCACCGGCCCGGCGGCCGGGGCAACACGGTGGTGCTTCCAACGTCGTGTATTTCGCCTGGTCGGCGAGCAGCCTGGCCTCGTGTTGCTGATCCGCGTCACTGGGGACTATTTTGTTTGGTCTTGGCCGGTGCCTCGAGCGTCGCGATCAGGTAGTCTGTGGGCGTTTCGTGTTTCACGCCGGGCGCACCGGGATACACGAGTTCGCAGCCGACGCCCTGGGCAGTGCAGTGCTCCTGCAGCTTCACGCCGAAGTTCGCCGTATGGGTTGGGTCCCGCTGCTCCTGGCCGAGGGCAGGCAGGGCCGAGTAGATCAGATAGACGGGGGGATCGTCAGCACTGACGAGCGCATACGGCGAATACTCGGCGAATCTCTGCCTTTTCCAGCCGAGAAACATCTCCCACTTCACCCCATCCAATCGAAATCACGCCGTTCTCAAGGTCAAACGCCCACACCGCATCCCAAACGTCCGGATCCCCAGAGTGAAAGGGAGCGATCACCCAATATCGCGTCATAGGTCGTCCTCCACAACAAAAAACGGAAAAGGCGGGGCCTCGTCCGGCATCCGCATGAGCGTTGCAGCGCGCTCGAAAGCATCGCAGGGTGATCGCCCGCACGAGATACTGATACTGAAGCACAACTTCCAAACATCGTGTAAACTCATCATCAGCCTCCAAGCGTCGAGGAAAGTTGTTGTCCAACAACCTCTTAGACGCCTCTGGAGGCATTCGAATTCCCACAAATCATGAATAATCCGGGTTAGTGCATGGCACCTTGTCATGGGCCGCCGCTGGCGTCATACTCGCAGCCGCCAGAAATCATCGCCAGCCCGACCCCGACACAGAGCGGGCCTCTTCGGCAACCGCGGTTTTTCGGATCAGCCGGGCGGCTGTAGGTGCGCATGAATTACTACGCTCACGCCCGGCCGTTTCTCGATAATCCGTACTTCGCGGCGGGCACCGCCGTGCCGGATTGGCTGAGTGTCCTGGACCGCAAGATGCGGGTCAGTTCCAAGGCGGCGCAGACGCTGGCATCCCACGCCGACGGGCGCGTCGCGTCGCTGGCCGCCGGCATCGTCCAGCACCACCATGATGACGGCTGGTTTCACCAGACGCGAGCGTTTGCGGAGTTGAGCCTGCAATTGACCGCAGCGGTTCGCCAGGTTCTGCCCCAGGACGACGGCTTTCGACCCAGTTTTCTGGGGCACATCCTGGTCGAGATTCTGCTGGATGCGTCCTTGATCGCCGCGGCACCCGCACAACTGGACGCGTATTACGAAGCCCTGAACCGTGTCGATCCGCAACTGATCGGGGATGTGATCAACCAAGTGGCCACACGTCCGTCGGGCCTGTGGCCGGTCTTTATCTCCCAATTTCGCGCCGAGCGGTTCTTGTACGACTACCTGGAGGATGCGAAACTGTTGGCTCGGCTGAACCGCGTCATGCGGCGAGTCCAGTTGCAGCCGCTGCCGGACGAGTTCCTGAACATCCTGCCGGCGGCTCGACAAGCCGTCGGCCAGCGGCGGGAGGAACTGCTGAATGCACCGTAAAGCGAAAGACTCACAGGCTCTCAGGACGGGGCTTAGGACGCTGCATTTGAGGCTCACCGGCCAGTGCCCCCTGACCTCTGACCCCTGAACCCTTTCCAAAGGAGCTGACTCATGAAATTCGGTATGAATCTGTTGTTGTGGTCGGGCGAGTTGCACGATGGCTTGTTGCCGGTGCTGGAATCGCTCAAGAAGATGGGCTATGACGGCGTCGAACTGCCGTTGTTCAATACCGGCCTGGACTACGCCGCGTGGGGCAAGCGTCTGGACGACTTGGGCCTGCTGCGGACGAGCGTGACGATACGGGGAGAGGCCGACAATCCGATCAGTCCCGATTCGGCGGTGCGAGCCAAGAGCATCGAGAACACCAAGCGCGCGATCGACTGTGCCCGCGCGGCCGGCGCCACGGCGCTGGTCGGCCCGTTCCATTCGGCCTTGGGTTATTTCAGCGGCCAAGGCCCCACCGTGGACGAGTGGAAGTGGGGCGTCGAGAGCTTGCGGCCGGTCGCAGAGCACGCCGCCCAGGCGGGCGTCGTTTTGGGCCTGGAAGCCGTGAACCGTTTCGAGTGCTATCTGACGAACACCTCCGCGGATCTAGCACGCTTTGTACGCGACGTGAATCATCCGAATTGCCGGGCGATGTACGACACGTTCCACGCCCACATCGAGGAGAAGAACATCCCCGAGGCCATTCGCGCTTGTGCCCCGGTGCTGTGCCACGTCCACATCTCCGAGAACGATCGCAGCACGCCCGGCAAGGGCAACGTCCGCTGGAAGGAGAACTTCGACACGCTGAAGGAAGTCGGCTACGACGGCTGGATGATGATCGAGGCTTTCGGCCTGGCCCTGCCCGAGTTGGTCGCCGCCACCAAGATCTGGCGGCGGATGTACCAAAGCGAAGAGCAGTTGGCTCGCGACGGGCTGGCGTTCATGAAGGACCAGTGCGCCCGGCGCTGGTAGTCGCCTTCCCTGAGAAAACGCGGGTTTTTCTCGCTTCGGGATTTGGGTATCCAGATTCGAGTTATTGCCCACACTGGTAAGCTTCTTGCTCGAATGTTCAGCAGGAAGGGGAAACTCTGGGGGAAGTTCAAAATTGGCGGCGTACACACTTCGATCGCGGCAACGGCCAGGCGCCGCCAATTTTGAATTCTGTACGTCTGGGCCTGCGATGTGCGCACGGGGGCGCTAAGCAAGACGCTGCGCCACCAACGCGTTGTGGTTACCCGCGCAGCCAGCGCTTGGTCCTGGGCGGCCAGTTGCTCCCGGAGCATTTGCAGCTGTTCTGCGGTCCGAGCGGCCGCCGGCGCGGCGGGCAGCCGCGGGAGCCGCGTGTCATCGAACGGGGCGATGGTCGGCGACGGCCGGCTGCAGACGGGGACCACCCAGCCCAGGAACGCGTGCAAAGTTCTACAACGTTTGGGTCAATCCAACTGAAATTGGGCCAGGTACTCGCCGATCGCGTACTGCTTCGCCCCCGGTTGCTCGTCTTTGAGCAAGACAAAATCCTCCAGCACCAATGCGTCCATGTTGGTGGCCATGAAGCAGCGGTAGGCGTGTTCGGGCGAGCAGACGATGGGTTCGCCACGGACGTTGAAGCTGGTGTTGATGATCACCGGGGAACCCGTCCGGGCCTCGAACTGCTTTAGCAGCTGCCAGTAACGCGGGTGCCGGTAGCGGTCGACCGTTTGGACGCGGGCCGAGTAGTCGACGTGCGTAATCGCCGGCACGACGGAACGCTGTGTCCGCAATTTGTCGATGCCTGCGCGCTGCAGATCGGGTTCGCTCAGCGGCATCCGCTTGTCGCTCCGCACGGGCGCGACCAGCAGCATGTACGGGCTGGGCTGGTGCGGGCGCATCTCGAAATACTCGTCAACGCGCTCTTCCAGCACCGACGGCGCGAACGGCCGGAACGACTCGCGGAACTTGATCTTCAAGTTCATTACCGACTGCATCCGCGTGCTGCGGGCGTCGCCCAGGATGCTCCGTCCGCCCAATGCCCGCGGGCCGAACTCCATGCGGCCGTGGAGCCAGCCGACGACCTTTTCGGAGGCGATCAGTTGGGCGACGTAGCTGCAAAGCTCATCCTCGTTGTCAAACCGGCGATACCGGGCTCCGACGGCGTCGAGCAAGAGGCGAATCTCTTCGGAGGAAAAGCGGGGCCCCAGCAGCGAGCCGGATTGGCAATCCAACCGGTTCGCCTCGCGTGGCTTCCCGAGCAGTTGGTGCCAGATGAACAAGGCCGCCCCCAGCGCCCCGCCCGCGTCTCCCGCGGCGGGTTGAATCCAGAGGTCGGTGTACGGCCCCTCGCGCAGGATGCGGCCATTGGCGACGCAATTCAGCGCCACGCCGCCGGCTAGGCACAGCCGCGTCATGCCGGTTTGCTCGTGGACGTGGCGGGCCATGCGGAGCATGATCTCTTCGGTCACGGCCTGGACCGACGCAGCCAGGTCCATTTCGCGCTGCGCCAGCGGCGTTTCCGGCCGTCGCGGCGGGCCGCCGAACAGCCGCTCGAATTTCCGCGACGTCATGGTCAAGCCTTGGCAGTAATTGAAATAGGACATGTCCATGCGGAACGAGCCGTCCGGCTTAAGGTCGATCAGCTTGTCCAAAATCAGATCGGCGTATTTCGGCTCGCCGTACGGGGCCAGTCCCATCAGCTTGTATTCGCCCGAGTTGACGCGGAACCCGCAGAAGTAGGTGAAGGCCGAGTACAGCAGACCGGGCGAGTGCGGGAAGTGCAACTCGTGCGTGAGCGTGATGCGATTGCCGCGTCCCACCCCGAAGCTGGCGGTGGCCCACTCGCCCACGCCGTCCACGGTCAGGATCGCCGCCTCGTCGAACGGCGACGGAAAGAAGGCGCTGGCCGCGTGCGATTCGTGGTGCTCCGTAAAGACGTACTGCTTGCGGTAGGCGTGCTGCAACCCCTGGTTCAATTCGCGACGCAGGTGCAGTTTCTGCCGGAGCCACACCGGAATCGCGCCCAGGAACGACCGAAACCCGGACGGGGCGAAGGCGAGATACGTCTCCAGCAGCCGCTCGAATTTCAGGAACGGCTTGTCGTAGAAGCTCACGTAATCCAGTTGGTCCGGCCCGATGTCCGCCTCCTTCAGGCAGTACTCGATCGCATGTACCGGAAACCGCTCGTCGTGTTTCTTGCGCGTGAAGCGTTCCTCCTGTGCGGCGGCGACAATCTGCCCGTCGCGGACCAACGCCGCCGCCGCGTCGTGATAGAACGCCGAAATGCCAAGGATGGTGGTCATCAAGAGACGGAGGGATCGGGTGGTTCAAAGTTCAGTCTTTGCCGGACTACTTGTTGCTTCGGCCGCCATTATTGTCGCCGAAAATTGAACTTTGAACCACCCGTCCCCGGAACTTGCTTGCAGCGGACACACCGCTTACGATACGAATGACCAACCCTGAAATCCTGAGGGGAACCAACGATGCCAACGCACACCTTATGGCTTCTGGCAGCGTTGCTGTCGGCCGGTGACGCTCGTGTTCAGGCCGATTACGTGATCGAGCGAGTCGAGATTCACGACGGCAGCGGCGGGGAACCCCGCACGGGCGACCTGGCGATTCGCGACGATCGGCTGGTCGCCGCCGGCAAATTCGAGGTCGCGGGCGACCCGCGGCGGATTGACGGCGCGGGCCTGATCGCCGCTCCCGGTTTCATCGACTTGCACACGCACTGCGACAGCGGCATCACGAAAGAGAAAACCCGCCTCAACAAGAACTACCTCACCCAGGGTGTGACCACCGTCGTGACCGGTAACTGTGGCGGCGGTCCGTCGGACGTCGCGAAGTTTCTAAAAGACGTTGACAACGGCGGGGCGGGAACGAACGTCGCGCATCTGGTTCCTCATGGGGCGGTGCGCAGCAAGGCGATGGGAACGGCGAAACGTCCGCCCACGCCCGCCGAACTGGAACGAATGAAGGAACTGGTCGACCAAGGCATGCGGGACGGCGCCTGGGGCATGTCGACCGGGCTGATCTACACGCCCAGCTGCTACGCGGAGACGGAGGAGTTGGTCGAACTGAGTCGCGTGGTCGGCCGGCACGGCGGCCTGTACGTCTCGCACATCCGCGGCGAGGGCGTTGATTTACTGAAATCAGTGACCGAGGCCGTCGAGATCGGCAAGCAGGCCAAGCTGCCGGTTCACATTTCCCATTTCAAGGCCTCGGGACCCGCGGCTTGGGGCTTGGCGGCGCAGGCCGTCCAGTTGGTGCAGGCTGCACGTGACAGCGGTCAGGCGGTGACGGCGGATCAGTATCCCTACATCGCCAGCAGCACCTCGCTGAGCGCCATGGTCATTCCGGAGGAATACCGCGGCAAGAAGCAATTGACCGACGCGCTGGCCGACCCGCAGCAGGCCGCCAAGCTTCGCGAACGCATTTCCGAGAACCTGGCGAAACGCACGGGAGAGGAATCGCTGGTCGTGGCCAGCTACACCGCCGACCGGACTTTTCAAGGACGGAACCTGGCTGAACTGGCTCGCCAGCGGAATTGTTCCGTGCTCGATCTGGTTCTGGAGATTCAGCAGAACGGCGGCGCCAGCATGGTAAACTTCGGGATGCAAGAGGACGAAGTGCGGCTGATCATGCAGCAGCCGTTCGTGACCACCGCCAGCGACGGGGGCACCCGCGTGCCGGACGCGACCGTGCCGCATCCTCGCAACTACGGCTGCTTTCCCCGCAAGATTGGCCGTTATGCCATCGAGTTGAACGTCATTCCGCTGGCGGCCGCGATCCGCAGCGCCACCGGGTTGCCCGCCGACATCTTCGGATTCAAGCAGCGCGGCTATCTGCGCGAGGGCCATTTCGCAGACGTCGTCGTCTTCGACGCCAAGACATTTCGCGACACGGCCACCTACGAGCGTCCGCACCAATACGCGACCGGCGTCCGCTACCTGTTTGTGAACGGCCGCTTGGCCATCGACAACGGGGAGGTCACCGGACAACTCGCCGGCCGGGCCCTGCGGCACAACTGATCATTCTGCCGAAAAGCGTCCCAGCGCAGCCTGAGCCCGAAAGGCAGGTGGTCAGAAACTGCCCGGCACTGTTGAATCGCGTCGTGAATTTGGTATATTGGGCGATAACTCCTGGATGGAAGGTGCCGTTGGATTCGGGCTGGACGAAGGTGGGGGCGCGATTTCCGATCGCAGCAGGAGCTGCCAATGATCGAATCCAGCGACTTGCCCTAACTGTCCGTGGAAGCTTTCGATCTGTACGTCTGCCATGACCGCTCGGCCTACGATGTGCGGGTGCCGAGTCCCTTCGCGATTGTCTGCGTTGACCCCGGCAAGGTGACGGACCCCCAAACTCTGTTCGGCGAACTGCGGGACCAGCTACGGTTCCTCGATCTGCACACCAAGCCGGTACTGCTGTTCTATGCCGGCGCACTGGGCGGACTCCAACCGTTCGTCGACCTCTCGGAGACGATTTTGGTTCCGCTGACCTCGTCCGAGATGGTTGGACTTCTCCTGTCGCATCCGCCGCACAAGGCCCTGATTCGCCAAGTCGCTTTGCGGACGCTCGTCAGCCGGCTGAATCCCTACATCTATCGGGGACCCATCGACCGCGGCATGTTCGTAGGCCGACACCAGCAGTTGGATCGGCTCCGCGAGTTGTCGGCCAGCTACGCTTTGGTCGGCCCACGGTCGATTGGCAAAACGAGCCTGATCAATCGGGCCTACGAGTTGTTGCGCAAGGACGGGAAAGCTGCAGCCCGCTTAGAATTGGGCGCCACGATGCGCGATCGCGATCTGATGGAGCAGTTCTACTTTGCATTGGTCGAAAGCTGCGGCGTGCGCGAGTCCGTCATGGGCCGCATGACGGCGCCGCGGCTGCAGCAACTGATCCAGCGTGTCGCGCGGCATTCGCCGGGCAGGCGGATCGGGATCTTCCTCGACGAGGCCGATGAACTCGGTGATCCGTGCAGGAAGGGCGCGAGCGGAGGGCTATCGCGAGATGGCGGGCCGGATGGCCCATGCCGTCTCGGGGAGCGTTTACCTGGCCAAGACCAGCTTGGAGGCGATCGATGGTGACTCGCCGGAGTTGTCCGAAGATGTACGAGAGAAGATCAGCACGGCCCGGGCGGCGTTGGAGCAAGCCGAGCAGGGATTCATGCGGGCCCGACTGCTGGACATTCCTTGGAACCGGTACGGAGAGAACATAGGCGTTCCGAACTTCCTTGAACACTTGGTCAAGGAACTGAATTCAGCTGCGGGTCCGGCCGAACCGTTCCGGCACGCCCGTTGGCCTTCCAGTCCGCTCCACGTGTATGCCGCACGGCATCGCCCTTGGCGTCAGCGGTTTGCGGCGGCAAGGTGAACTCGCGCCCGGCGAGCACTTCGACTGCTGGGCCGGCCACACCCGGCTCCTTCGTTTCTTGCAGCTTCGGGGCGTCGGCAGCGGATGCTACACCGCCGAGTACGAGAATGAAACTCAGGTTTCAGCAATTCCTGCGCATGGTGACCACTCTTCTGCAGCAGCGTTGTTCGACCGGCCAGGAGAGGCCCTCCTCAACACCGTCAAAGTAGCCATCACACTCCGTGTGATGAGCAGCCAAAAACAGTTCACCGTCCCGTGTGATGAGCGGCCACAAACAGAGGACAATTACTTCTCAAACACTGCTCGCGTAGCCTGGTCGATCCCTCGTTCCACGGCCAGACAGATGCGGTCCAATTCATCCAGGGTGATCGCCAGGGGCGGCATGATCACCACGACGTTGCCCAGGGGCCTCAGCCACACTCCTTCGGCGCGAGCGCTGTCGCAAACTCGGTAGCCGCGTTTTTCCGCCCACGCATACGGCTCCCGGGTTTGGCGGTTCTGCACCAGTTCGACGCCGGCCATCAGTCCGCACTGCCGCACGTCGCCGACGTGCGGGTGGCCGGCGATGCGAGACAAGTGCTGGGCCAGTCGCTGGACCTTGGGCGGCAGATGAGCCAGCGTCTGTTCATCGTCGAACACGTCCAGCGTAGCCAACGCCACGGCGGCGCCCAGCGGGTTGCCGGTGTAGGTGTGCCCGTGGTAGAAGGTTCTCCCCTCGGCGTAGCTGCCCAGGAACGCTTGCCAGATCTCGTCCGTGGCCAGCGTGGCTGCCATCGGCAGGTAGCCGCCCGTCAGACCTTTGCCCAGGCACATCAAGTCGGGCGTCACCCGCTCGTGATCGCAAGCGAAAAGCTTCCCGGTCCGCCCGAAGCCCGTCGCCACTTCGTCCGCGATCAGGAGGACCTCGTAACGCCGCGTCAATTCCCGCACGCCGCGCAGATAGCCGGCAGGGTGCGTGATCATGCCGGCCGCCGCTTGGATCAGCGGCTCGATAACAACTGCGGCGAGGTCCTCGTGATGCTGGTGCAGCGCCCGCTGCAGCTGGTCCAAGTAGTATCGGCACGCCGTCGTTCGGGTCACGCCCGGCGGCAAGCGGTAGCAGTCCGGAGTGGGCAGGCGGATGACCTCGAACAACAGCGGCCGAAACATCTCGTGGAACCGAGCCACGCCGCCGACGCTGACGCTGCCCAGCGTGTCGCCGTGATAGGCTTCGGAAAACGCCAGGTATTTGGTCTTGCCAGGGTGCGGGTCGGGGCACTGCCGCCAGTACTGGAAGGCCATCTTCAACGCCGCTTCGACCGCCGACGATCCATCGCTGGAGAAGAACACGTGCCGCAGTCCCGGCGGGGCGAGTTCGGTCAGGCGTTTGGCGAGCGTGGCCGTGGTGGGACTCGACAGGCCGAGCGAGGTGACGTGAGCCACTTTGGCCAACTGGCCGCGAATCGCTTGATCCAGTCGCGGGTGACCGTGCCCGTGGATGTTGCACCACAGGTTGCTGACGCCGTCCAGGAATTCCCGCCCGTCGATGTCGACCAGCGTACAGCCGTGGGCCCGCTCGATGAGCAGCGGCTCGTACTCGGCCATCTGCGTAAACGCGTGCCAGACGAGTTCGCGGTCCCAGACTTGGAGATCTTCCCGCGAGGCCATCATACCCATTCCACGGTGACGCGCTGCCCGACGCGAATTCCCAGCATTAGGCTGGCGTTTTCGCCCACGATTTCCAGTTGCAGTGGGCCGGAATTGCCCAGCACTGCCAGAAACGTCATTTCCGGCTCGCCGTGAGTGGGCGGAAAAATGCCTTGCGTGAAATGTTCGTCGCACCGGACCTGCGTTCGTTCGTCCCGCGGGGCCTCGCGCAGTTGATCCGCCGTGATGTCGGTGACCAGGCTGCCCGAGGCGGTAACGGAAACCACGCTGCCTTGGATTTTTCCAGCCACGAGTACTTCTCCGTCTAGTATCAGGCGGAATTGTACGGTATTCGGATGCCGTCGCCAACCGGCACGCCGAGCCAGTGGCGAGGCGGATTCAGCCACGGCGACGGCCGAAATCTTCGGTGGACGCAAACAGTTTACGGAGAAGGATTTACGAAGAATGACATGGCTTTCGCACGGGCTCCGCACGACGTTCGCGCTGGAACCAATGCCCACTCGAATATCGTCAAACCGAAAATGATGTAATCAGGTGCAGCGGCAGGTTGGCTCAGGATTTCGCTGGAGGTGTGCGATAAGACAGCCATTCTCTAGCTGCAACCACAACAAAGCGGTACAATCACTCATTCGGGTCAAGCAACCGCGCGTGGCTCTTTAACCTCCGCCCCCGGAGTCATCCGAACATGGCCAGCACTCCTCGCAGAAAACGGCGTCGTTTCGGTAAGTTGACATTTGAATCGCTTGAACCGCGCGTCGTGCTGGACGCCCAGCTTTCCGCTTTGTTCGGCGATGGTTCCATCGCGCCGGCGATCACCGATGGCGATCAATTGTCCGCGTCGGAGGTAGTCGGCGCCGAGAGCCAATTCGTCCGCTTCAACTCGGCGGACGAATTGAAGCAGTTTCTTGCGGAGGATGCGGACAAGCGTTATGCCGACCTGTTCGGGCGCGAGGCTTGGCGGTGGTGGTATCCAACCTACGTCACCAACGTGGAGGGGGACCTGGTGCTTGTGCGGGCGGATGTCATGGTGACCGCCAACGCGGCGTCCGGGTCCGACTACTCAACGACGAATATCCAGGTGGCGGGCGTCGACGAGGGCGACCTGATCAAGACAGATGGACGGTACCTGTACATCGGCCGCGGAGCCGAAGTGACGATTGTGGACGTCCAGTCTGCGGACGAGATGCGGATTCTGTCTCGGCTGAGCGGCCAAGGGACCACATCGGCGCTGTACTTGAGCGAGGATCGTCTGACCGTGATCTCCCAGGATTACACGTTCTTTGTCGATTCGATGCCGATGATCGACGCGGCGCTCTCCTATCGCCCCTGGGGAGGCGAGTCGAAGTTCCAGGTGGCGGTCTACGACGTGTCCGCGCCCGAAACGCCCGAATTGATCGGCCGCTTGGAGATCGAAGGCAACTACGTCGACTCGCGGATGATCGACAATACCGTCTACCTGGTCTCCAGCCACCAGTTTCATTTGCCTGCGCCGGAGATGGTCCCCGTGCGTCCTGTTGCGGACGCGCAGAATTCGGGCGAATCGCTGCGTCTGGCGGCTACGTCAAGCGACGCGGCGATCAGCATCCTGCCGTGGCCTGGACCGTATCCTGGCGGATCGGAGTGGGTGTACGAGACGCGCGAGCAGTATTGGCAGCGGATTGGCGATCGAGTCCTCGATTTGGCCCTCCCGAACTACGCCCTTACCGATGCCGCCGGCGATTCGATCGGCGCCGGTTTGTTGACTGCGGCCGAGGCGACCTACCGGCCGCTGGGCGGTCGAAACGATCAGCTCGTGTCGATTACCGCCTTGGACGTGGGCGCCGACGTCCCGGCCATCGTGGCTTCGTCCAGTGCGCCGATCGGGTCGGCGAGCACCATCTATGTGTCGCCGCAGAGCCTGTACGCGGTGATGGCCGACTCGTCCTCGGCGGAGCGGACGACCCAAATCTACAAGTTCTCGCTCACGCCGCTGGAGGGCCAGATTCCGCTGGTGGCGGCGGGACGGGTTCCGGGACAAGTGCTGAATTCCTTCTCGCTCGACGAGCAGGACAGCTATTTGAGAATCGTCACTCAGCGCGGCTGGGGGGCGGACGCAGAAAGCGCGCTGTACGTGTTGGATCAGGTGGGCGAAAACTTGACCCTCATCGGCCAACTGGACGGCCTGGCGCCGGCAGAGCAGTTGTACAGTGTCCGCTTCCTGGGCGATCGCGCCTTCGTGGTTACGTTTGGCCCCGACGGCGGCTGGTGGGTCGATCCGCTGTTCACGATCGACTTGTCGAATCCTGCCGAACCGCGCGTGGAGGGGGAGCTGGAGATACCGGGCTTCTCCAATTACCTGCAGATGATCGACGGCCAATTCCTGCTCGGCCTGGGCCGCGATGCGGACGAGACCAACGGCCGCCAGCTGGGACCGCAGGTCTCGTTGTTCAACGTGTCGGACTTTGCGGGCCCCCTGTTAGCAGACCGCGTGTCGTTCGGCAGTGCGTCGTCCTGGTCCGAAGCGTTTTTCAATCACCACGCGATCAGCTACTTTCCGGACCAGCACGTGTTAGCCGTACCGCTGGACACTTGGATGCCGGCCGCCGTGGTCGTCGGTGAACTCGGCAACCCCGTTTTGAGCGACGATGGGGACCGCAATGTGTCGCTGCTGCCCAGGTGGCAGTCGCAACTGTGGGTGTTTCGGATCGACACAACAGACGGCGAGCCACCTCGGATTCACGTGTTGGGAACGGTCGAACACGACAGTTCCATCCTTCGCAGCCTGCGGATCGGCACGCAGCTGTTCTCGATTTCCGCCGACACGATCCAGGTTCACGATGTCTTCGATCCGGGCGTGAAGCTCGGCGAGCTTTACTTCGGCGCGCGAGCGATGGACGATTGGTTCTCGGTGGGGCGCAACAGCCAAGACAACTTTTTGGACGTGCTGGCCAACGACCGGATCGGCAGCGACGACGGCGGCGTCTGGATGGTGACCGCCGTCACTTCGCCCGCCAGCGGCGCCGTCACGGTCAGCGACGACGGGCGCGGCCTGCTTTACACCCCGGCCCCCAACTTCCTGGGAACCGACTCCTTGGTATACACCATCACCGGTCCCGGCGGTTCGACCGGCCAAGCCCGCGTCACGGTCGACGTCAATGCCTGGGAGGATCAGCGGCGGATGACCGAGTTGGCGCTGGATGATCTGGCCCAGCGGCTGTCCGTGCCGGTCGAGGAGATCCGCGTGGTGTCCGCCGAGGCGGTGGCTTGGCCCGATTCGTGTTTGGGCGTCCCTGTCCCCGGCCAAGCCTGTCTGGATGTCATCACGCCCGGATTCCGCATTTCGTTGTGGCACGCGGCGACGACGTACGTCTATCATACCGATACCCGCGATACGGTCATCCTGGCGGAAACTGTCGAAGACTGGCGGGATCCGCTGACGCCGGAGCAGCGGCGGATGGCCATGCTGGCCCGAGACGATCTGGCCCAGAGGCTGTCCGTGCCAGTCGAGGAGATTCGCGTGGTGTCCGGCGAGGCGGTAGCTTGGCCCGATTCGTGCTTGGGCGTCTCCTCGCCGGATCTGGCCTGTCTGATGGTCATCACGCCCGGATTCCGCATCTGGTTGTGGCACGCGGCGACGACCTACGCCTATCATACCGACACCCGCGATACGGTCATCCTGTCGGAGACCGTCGAAGACTGGCGGGATCCGCTGGACCCGCTGCCGTCGGAGCCCGTGGTCCGCGTCCGTTTGGAAGTGATGGATGCGAGTGGGCAGGTCGTCACCACGGTCCGGGCAGGCGAGACGTTTACGCTGAACATGTACGTCGATGATCTCCGCCCGGAAGGTGCTGGCGTGTTCGCGGTGTACGCCGATGTCTTCTATCCGGGCCGGCTCGTCAGCATCTCCGACGAAGGGATTACGTTCAGCAGTCCATACGCCAATGGCCGGTCGGGTGAGGCCGAGGCGACCGGATTGATTGATGAGTTGGGCGCGTTCGCCGACATAGATCGGACTGGAGACGCTGAACGATTGCTTTCCAGCATCTCGTTTGTCGCCCGCAGGGCGGGCACGGCCTCCTTTGTCTTGACTCCCGCTGGCGAAGTGGGGCATGAGGTCCTCATCTATGGTTCAAACCTGGTGGTTCCCGCCGGCTTGGTCCAGTGGGAAGGGGTGCAGGTCCAGGTGGTCGGCGGCTGGCACAACACCGAACTGCCGACCGACGTGAATGACGACGGCCGCACCACGCCACAGGACGCGCTGCACTGTATCAACGCCATCAACGTTCACGGCCGGCAGTCTCTGGATCGCGCCCAGTTGCAGGCGGCCATCGCCGCGGCGGACCGGTTCTTCTTCGATGTGGACGGCGACAATTACTTGACACCCAGCGACGTCGTGGCCATTGTCAACCACGTGAATGCCGGCGCCGGGACCGCTGCAGCCCCTCCCGGCGTTGCCGGCTTGCCCGCCCGGCCACTGGCCTCATGGGTCGACTGGCAGACGTTGTACGATTTGCTGCACGAGGAACGGTGGCAGGAGCCGTTGCAGACTTTGCAGCTGACGCCCGAGCGGACATTGGGTTTGGTTCACCAACTCCTGGTCACCGTGGATGTCGATCGCCTGGATGACCTGCTGCGGAATTCGACGCCCGTGGATCCAACGACGTGGAGGGCGGCGATGACGCCGGTGTTGGACGCGATCCGGGACCACGTCTCGGTCGACCAACTGCTGGATCTGGCGGACCAACTGCAGGCGAACTTCGACGATCTCGACCTGCAAACCGTCATACCCGGCCTTGCGCCGCAAATCAACTTGACTTCCGCCGGCGAGGTGTTTCGCGACCAATTCTTCACCAAGCTTTCCGATCCCCTGTTCCTGCTGGATCTGCTGGACGGTTGACGAGAGTTCCCACCATGTCCTGACGGCTCTGATGTTCAAGTTCCTGCACGCCGCCGATATCCACTTGGACAGCCCGCTCCGGGGACTGGACCGCTATGACGGCGCGCCAGTGGAGGAGATTCGCGGGGCGACGCGGCGGGCGCTGGAGAACCTGGTCCACGCGGCCATCGAGCGGCAGGTGGCGTTTGTGGTGATCGCGGGCGACGTGTACGACGGCGATTGGCCGGACTTCAATACCGGTCTGTTTTTCGTCCGCCAGATGGGCCGACTGCGCGAGGCCGGCATCCCGGTCGTCATGATCAGCGGCAACCACGACGCGGAGAACAAGATGACCCGCGCGTTGGAACTGCCGGACAACGTGCGCGGCCTTTCGACGCGGAAACCGGAATCACTGGACGGCCGGGCGATCGGCTTCGGCCTGGAGCGGTTGGACGTGGTGTTTCACGGCCAGGGCTTCCGGTCCGCCAGCGTCGACGAGAACGTCGTCCAGCAGTATCCGCTCGGACGGCAGGGCGTCTTCAACATCGGGCTGCTGCACACCTCGCTGGAAATGGCGGGCGGCGAGCACGCGCGTTACGCCCCCTGCTCGATCGCCGATCTGCTGTCGCGGCAGTACGACTACTGGGCGCTGGGGCATATCCACAAGGCTCGCCTGGTACACGAGGAACCGCCGGTCGTGTTTCCGGGCAACATCCAGGGCCGCCACATCCGCGAAACCGGCGTCAAGGGCTGCCAGTTGGTGACGGTCGACGACCGTGGCCGGACGGCTCTGGAGTTCGTGTCGCTGGACGTTTTCCGGTGGCACGAATTGACGGTCGCGGTCGAGGGCGTCCAGCGGGCGGACGACGTGTTGGGGATGGTCGGCCAATCGCTTCGTCGCCTCGTTCGAGAGCAGGGCGACCTGCCGCTGGCCGTGCGAGTCATCGTCACGGGGCGGTGCCCGGCCCATCGCACGTTGGCGGCGGCTCCCGAAGCCTGGGCCAGCCAGGTTCGAGCGTTGGCCGCCGGCGCCGGCGAGGTGTGGGTCGAGAAGGTGAAATTCCAGACGGCCGATGCGGCTGAAATGAGCGCCGCCGGCGCCGCGGACGAAGGTCCGCTGCTGGAGTTGACGGCGCTGATTCGGGAATTGAGCGGGGATGACCAGCGTCTGTTGGAGTTGGCGGAGGAGTTGGCCGCGTTGAAGAAGAAGCTGCCGCCGGAATTGCTCAGCGACGCGCAGGGTGAAGAACCGTTGCGGCTGGAAGACCCCGCGTTCTGGCGGTCGTTGCTGGAGCAAGTCGAGCCGCTGCTGCAAACGCGGCTGTTGGCCGAGGAGGGCGGCGCGTGAGATTGCTGCGGCTGGATCTGTTGGCTTTCGGTCCTTTCACGGGCCGCTCGTTGCCGCTGGACGAGGGCCGGTTCGGCCTGCACTTGATCTTCGGCCCCAACGAAGCCGGCAAAAGTTCCGCCTTGCGCGCTCTGCGGTGCTTGTTGTACGGCATTCCGGCGCAAAGTCCGGACGACTTCGTCCACAAGTACCAACAACTGCGGATCGGCGCCGTCCTGCAGGACGAGCAAGGCGAACCGCTGCACGTGATCCGCCGCAAGGGCCTGAAAGACACCCTGCGCGGCGGGGACGACGCGGCGGTCGTCGATCCGGCGGAACTGGCGCGGCTGCTGGCCGGCATCGACGACACGCAGTTCCGGCTGCGGTTCGGCATCGATCACCAGGAATTGGTGCGCGGCGGAGACGCCCTGGTTCATGGGGGCGGCGAACTCGGCACGGCGCTGTTCGCCGCCGGTGCCGGGCTGTCCGACCTGGGGGCCGTGCAAGCCGGGCTTGCGGAAGACGCCGAGAGACTGTTCCAAGCCCGCGGCTCGCTGCCGCGGATCAACAAGACGCTGGCTGAACTGGACGCCGCCCGCAAGCTCCGCAAGGAATCCCAACTCCGACCGGCCGAATGGGAACGGCAGACAGCCGAGTTGCGGCGGTGTCAGCAGCAGAAGGCGGCGCTCGACGCGCGGCTGGTCCAGGTGCGAACTTTGCGCCAGCGTTGGGAGCGAGTCCGCCAAGCGCTGCCGCTGGCGGCCAAACGCTCGCGGCTGGCGGCGGAACTGGCCGCCGCCAGCGATGCGCCGCAGCTGGACCCCGATTTCTCGGACCGGCGAGTCCAGACGCAACACACGCTCCGGACTGCCGAAAAAAGCCTGCGCGAAGCGACGGCGGCGCTGAGGCGCATCGACGAGGATTTGCAGAGTCTCGTTGTCTCGGACGCGGTCCTGGGCAGCGCTCCGCTGATTCAGCAGTTGAACCAAGGCCTGGGCGCCTACCAGAAGGCGGCGCGAGACCGGCCGCGGCTGGTCGGGCAACGGGACCAGGCGGAGGAAGAAACTCGGGAGATCCTGCGGCAACTGGGCCGCGACGTCCGCCTGGAGCAGGCGTCCGCGCTGCAACTCAGCCGCCCCCACAAGGCCCGCATCGCGGACCTGATGGAGCGGCGTCAGCCGCTGCTGGCCAATCTCCAAGTGGCCCAGCGGCGTCTGGCCGACTTGACGAGCGAACGGGAAGCCTGCGCGGCCCAACTCCGCGACATGCCGCCGCTGCCCAACGTGGAGGATCTCCGCCGCGCCATCAGCGGCGCACAGCGCGTCTGCGAAGCGGAAGAACGCCATGCACAGATCGAGCTGGAACTCGCCCGCTGGCAGGCCCAGGCCGAAGTCGATCTCCAGCGACTCGGACTATGGTCCGGTCCGTTGGAGTCGCTCCCGGCGTTGCCTTTGCCCGCCGCGGAAACGGTCGATCGCTTCGAGGCGGAGTTGTCTGAATTGGATTCGGAACTCCGCGCGTTGGACCGGGAACAGGCCGATCTGCAATCCCGCGCGTTGGAACTGGACACTCAGACCGAGAAACTGCGGCTCAGCCAGGATGCGTTGACCGAGGACGATTTGGCGACGGCTCGCGGGCGGCGGGAAGCCGGCTGGCGGCTGGTGAAACAGGCCTGGCTGGCCGGCGACGCGGGCGGCCAAGCGTTGCAGGATTACCTCGCCGAGTTCCGGCCGGCCGAGGACCTGGCGGCAGCCTATGCTCTGAGCGTCGAGCGCGCCGACACGGTCGCGGACCGATTGCGACGGGAATCGACGCGAGTCGGCCAAAAGGCGCAGTTGGTGGCCGAGCGGCGGAAGACCGGCGAACGGTTGGCAGCCTTGACCGCCCGATCGGCGGAACGCCAGCAGCAGCGCCAACGGCAGCTGGAAGAATGGCAGCGCATTTGGCAGACGGCCGGAATCCAGCCGCTGTCGCCGCGCGAGATGCGAGCCTGGCTCCAGCGGCACGCGCTGCTTGCCGATCGGGCCGGGGAGATCCGCCATCGCCGCGACGAACTGGCGCAGCTGGCGGCGCGGATTGACCGGCAGCGGCGGGAGGTCCAGCGGGAACTGGAGCAAATCGGCGAACCGTCGTCCGCGGACGAGACGCTGACCGATCTGCTGGACCGGGCCCAACGCGTCGCTGGCCGGATTGACGCCGGCCGCGAGGAACGCAAACAGGCGGCCCGCCAGCTGGAACGGGTGGACAAACTACGTCCGACCGTCGAGCAAGAGGCGGCGGCGGCACGCCAACAACTGGCCGACTGGGGCCGTGAATGGGCCGGCGCCATCGCCGTCCTGGAACTGCCGCCAACCGCCGGGCCCGCCGAAGCGCAGGCCGCCATCGCCGCGCTGGACAGCTTGCGGGAGAAACACAAAGACGCTACCCGGTTCCGCGAACGAATCGAAGGCATCGACGCGGAGGCGGCCGCGTTCGAGCAGCGCGTCCACCAGATCTGCGGCCGCGTAGGACTCGATCCTGGGCCCCTGTCGGTCGAGCAAGCCGTCCTGGAACTGGTTGCGCGGCTGGAGAAGTCGCAGGAGGCACAAACGCGGTTTCAAGAGCTGTCCCAGCAGCGGCGCCGCGAGGATCAGCGCTACCAGGACGCCGCCGCACAGATCGACGCCATGAACGCCGTCCTGGCCGAATTGTGCCAACAAGCCGGCGGCGCCGCCCCGCAGGAACTGCCGGCGATCGAACAGCAGGCCAAGCGGCGTGCGGACGGCGAGCGAGACCTGCGCGAGGTGGAAGATCACCTCTTGAATCTGGCGGCCCCCGCGCCCTGGGAAGACATGCTGGCCGAGGCAACCCAGGTCGAGGCGGCCGAACTGGAGGCTCGGCTGGCCCAGGCAACGGCGGAGGAAAGCGACCTGGAGCGCGAGCGCGAAGTCCTCACGGAACAAATCGCGAACCAGCAGACGGCCCTCCGGCAGATGGACGGCGGCGATCGTGCGGCCAGGGCCGAAGAGCAGATGCAGAGTCTGCTGGCCCGCATCCGCAGCGATGCGGAAGAATACATCCGCTTGCGGTTGGCGTCCGTTCTGCTCAAGCGGGCCGTCGAGAGGTATCGCGAAAAGAACCAGGGCCCCGTGCTGCAGCGGGCCAGTCGCACGTTCGCCGCCTTGACGCTCGGCTCCTTCTCCGGCTTGCGGGCCGACTACGACGACCGCGGCAATCCGGTGCTGGTCGGCGTCCGGCCCGACGGTCGCACGACGCTGGGCGTCGCCGCCCTGAGCGACGGCACGCGCGATCAGCTGTATCTGGCCCTGCGGCTCGCCAGCCTGGAACACTACCTGGACACCAATCCGCCGCTGCCGTTCATCGTGGACGACATCCTGGTCCAATTCGACGACGCCCGCGCCGCCGCCGCCTTGCAGGCGCTCGCCGACGTGTCCGACCGCACCCAAGTCGTTTTCTTCACCCACCACGAGCACCTGATCGACGTGGCCCGCCGACAGATTGCGGCCGACAGACTGTTCGTGCATTATCTGACGGACGCGTGATGCCGGGGTGACGGATGCTCAGGCCGCCTCCGATTCCGTCGCAGTACGGTTTACGGCCGCGGGGCAATTCGTCACACTAGAACTGCGTCCAATCTAAATCTCGGGGTTGCGATGGGTGAGCGGCACGGCGCTAGCCGCCGGTGGCGTCCGGAACCGGCGGCTAGCGCCGTGCCGCTCACAAACCACGGATTTAGCTTGGACGACGCACTAGGGTCGAAATTAGATTCAGAGCCCCAGAAAATGAGGAGCAACGCATGAACTACGAGAATTCTCGCCGGCGTTCGCGGTACTACTTGCTGGCTGCGGGACTGGCCGTTCTGGGCCTGCTCTCTGGCAACGGGTCCGCCGCCGAGACCAAGGCCCGTCAGAAACTGGGCAAGGTGCTGATGCCGATCGGCGATGCGACCGAGGCCATGGACACCCTGTATCCGTTCTTTCGGCTGGCGGAAGAGGGTTATGAAGTCGTCGTAGCCGGCCCCGAGGCGCGGCGGTACCACATGGTGCTGCACGAAGTGCCGCCCAACAGCGACGTGCCGTGGGACATTACACAAGAGACGCCCGGCTATCACATCCAGGCCGTCGTCGCGTTCCGCGACGTCAAGCCGGAGGAGTACGCCGGACTGTTCCTGTCCGGCGGCCGTGCGCCGGAGTACCTCCGCTACGACAAAGACCTGATGCGGATTACCAAGCATTTTGTCAAGGAAAACAAGCCCATCGCGGTCGTCTGCCACGGCATCGAAATCATCGCGGCGGCAGGCGGACTGCAGGGCGGACGGCGGGCCACCACCGTGGCAAAATGCGAACTGGACATCACCCAGACCGGCGGCGTCTACGTGAACGAGCCGTTTGTGGTCGACGGGAATCTGGCCAGCGCCGGCACTTGGCACAACTACGACACGCCGTTTTTCAAGACCTTCGTCCAAAAAATGCGGGAGTTCGCAGCCCCATGAGCGAAAACCAAAAACCAAGCGGCCCTTGGATCGTCAGTACGACTGCCGCGACCTTTGAACGCGACGTCATCCAGCGGTCGAACGAGGTCCCCGTCGTGGTGGACTTCTGGGCGACGTGGTGCGCCCCCTGCCGTGCCTTGGGGCCGATCCTGGAAAAGCTGGCGGACGAGTACGCGGGACGGTTTGTCCTGGTCCAAGCCGACACGGACCAATTGCCGGACGCAGCGTTTCAATTCCGCGTCGAGTCGATTCCCGCCGTCTTTGGCGTCGTGGGAGGCGAGGTCGTCGATTTCTTCGCCGGGGCACTGCCCGAATCGCACGTTCGGGCCTGGCTGGACCGGCTGCTGCAGACGGCCCAGCTGGCGGAAGCCCGGCGCTGCGAGGCCACCGATCCCGCACGGGCCGAACGTCACTATCGAGAGGTTCTGGTCCAGCGACCCGGCGACCGCACTGCGCTGATCGGCTTGGGACGGCTGCTCGCGGAACACGAGCGGGAGGAAGAGGCCAGGGCGATTCTTCGGCAACTGGAATCAGGGGGCTTTTTGGAGCCTGAAGCCGAGAAACTCAGAGCCGCTCTGGAATTGAGGGAAAAGGGCAGCGCCGACGTGACGGCCCTGCGCCAAGCCGCCGAGGCAAAACCCGGCAACCTGGGACTGCAACTGAAACTGGCTCAGGCCCTGGCGGGCAGCGGGAGTTACCAGGAGGCGCTGGACATCTGTCTGGCGCTCGTCGAACGGGATCGGCGCGGGGTGGGCGAACAGGCGCGGCAGGCCATGATCGACATCTTTCGCGTCCTGCCGGAGGAATCGAGCCTCGTGAACGATTACCGCCGCAAGCTGGCGATGCTATTGTATTGAGATCGTCGCAGCAAGCCGACCTTGACGGCCTTTGGGCAACTGTCTATCGTCCCCACGCCGTATCCTGTCTCCGCGGTCCGCTCAGGGTGCGTCCACGGATGGTCCGCACGCCTTGACGCCTTTTCCGGGCACACGGCGCCGTGTGCTAGCGGAGACAGCGAGCGACCTTTGCGCAGGGAGCACGGTGAGGCATGAAGCCTGCAACGAGTCGAGCACGACGTGGCTTGGATCCTTGGCTGTTTCTGCTGGCGGCGACCTTGCCGGCGGGCTGCACTTCGCCGCTGATGATGACTTCGTCTGACACGAAGGGCACGTCGGCCTTGGCTGAGTTGGAGCCTATCGCCGAGGAAGACGGCGTCTTGCTGGTCAAAGATGTCTCGGTGCCCTGGGGCTTGAACTACATCGCCCTGGAAGGCATCGGGCTGGTGACCGGGCTGGACAAGACCGGCAGCGACCCGCCGCCATCGCCGCAACGCGCGGCGCTGATCAGCGACATGCAGACGTACGACGTGAAGAACCCCAACATGGTCCTGAGTTCGCCGGATACGTCGCTGGTCCTGGTCCGCGGGATGCTGCCGCCCGGTGTACGCAAAGGCGACCGCTACGACGTCGAGGTTCGCATTCCTTCCAAGTCGGAGACGACCAGCCTGCGCGGCGGCTGGCTGATGCGCTCCCGGTTGCGGGAAATGGCAGTGCTGAACAACTCGCTGCACACCGGCAACGTGGATGGGCTCGCCGAGGGATACGTGCTGATCGATTCCGTGTTCAACGGCGACGAGGACAAGGTCGGAGAAGTCCGTGGACGCGTCCTGGGCGGCGGGGTCGCTTTGGCGTCGCGGCCGATCGGCCTGGCGATCCAAAGCGAACAGCACTCCATCCGCACCAGTTCGCTGGTGGGCGCGGCCATCAACGCGCGTTTTCACACCTACGATCGCGGCATGAAACGCGGCGTCGCGACCCCCAAGCGCGACAATTTCGTCGAATTGGAGGTGCATCCGCAGTACAAGCACAACCTGGTTCGCTACGTGCGCATCATTCAGAACATCCCGCTCAACGAGTCGCCCGCGGGCCGCCTTCGCCGGCTGGACTTGCTCGAACGCAAGTTGCTCGAACCGGTCACGTCCGCCACCGCCGCCCTGCAATTGGAGGCGCTGGGCAAGGAGTCCATTCGCGCCTTGCGCAAGGGTCTGACGTCCCGGGATCCGGAAGTCCGGTTCTACGCCGCCGAAGCGCTGGCCTACCTGGACGACGCTTCGGCCGCCGAGGCGTTGGCGGACACGGCCCGCAACCAGGCGGCCTTCCGCTGGCACGCCATCGCCGCTTTGTCCGCGATGGACCACGTGAGCGCTTACGATGCCCTGGCCGAACTGTTCCATGTCCCCAGCGCCGAAACCCGTTACGCCGCGTTCCGCGCTCTGTATGTTCACAATCCTTCCGACCCGCTCGTCCGCGGCCGGCCGTTTACCGACCAGTTCACCTACCACACCCTCGACACCAGCGGGCCGGGCCTGATTCACCTGTCGCGTTCGCGTCTGCCGGAAATCGTCGTGTTCGGGCAAGACACCGAATTGCGGCCGCCGGCCTTTTTGTACGCGGGCAGGAAGATCCTGCTCAAAGACGCAGGCGGCGGCCGGATCAAGGTCTCGCGGTTCGCCCCCGGTGAGGAAGATCGGCAGCAGTTCTGCACGGCCAAGCTGGAAGACGTTGTGCGTACGGTCGTCGAAGTCGGCGGCGGGTACGACGACGTGGCCCAGTGCCTCCTGGAGGCGAAAAGCAAGGGGTACCTGGAGCCGCGCGTGGTGGTCGACGCGCTGCCCCGCGTCAACCGCCAGCCGCGGCGCTCCGACAGCAGCGAGCCGGGCAGCGAGTCCGCCGGCGACGACGCTCGCCAAGTGGCCAGTCCGATGCCCGACCTGTTCCGCAACCGCTTGTCGCCGGACGGCGCGGACGAGGACGGGCAAGACGGGCCGCAACCGCCCGACGTGGCTCCGGAGGAAAAAGCCGCGGAAGGGATCTTGGACAAGTGGAAGAAATGGTTCTAAACGTGGCATCGCGTCCGGCGGTTCTCACCAGACCCGCGGGCGTCAGACCAGCCTGGCCTTCCGACCCGGCCGGGCTTGTTGCACCCAGCCGGCTCCCAGTTCAGGCGGTCTTAACGTCATGCTCAAAGCACTCGAATTGATCGGCTTCAAGAGCTTCGCCGACAAGACTCGCTTTGAGTTCCCCGACGGGATCTCCGTCGTCGTCGGGCCCAACGGTTCCGGCAAATCCAACGTCGTCGATGCCCTGAAGTGGGTCCTGGGCGAGCAGAGCGCCAAGAGCCTGCGCGGCCAGGAAATGTCGGACGTGATCTTCAAGGGCACCGGCAGCGGCGGCCGCAAGCCGATGAACACGGCCGAGGTCACGGTCGTCTTCGACAACGCCCGAGGCGTCTTTCCTGTCGACGCCCCGGAAGTCCATGTCACCCGCCGCGTGTACCGCAGCGGGGAAGGGGAGTACCTGATCAACGGCAAGCCCTGCCGGCTGCGGGACATCCGGGACCTGTTCCGCGGCACCGGCGTCGGGGTGGATGCCTACAGCCTGATCGAACAGGGCAAGGTCGACAGCCTGCTGCAGGCCAACGCCAAGGACCGCCGCGCCATCTTCGAGGAGGCGGCCGGCATCAGCCGCTTCAAAGCCAAGAAGGTCGAGGCCCATCGCCGCCTGGAACGCGTCGAGCAGAACCTGCTGCGGCTGTCGGACATCGTCGAAGAAGTGGAAAGCCGGCTCCGCAGCGTGCGGGCGCAAGCGGCCAAGGCCCAGCGATACCGGGAGTACAGCGAGCGGCTGCAGCAATTGCGGACCCAGGTCGGCGTGACCGACTGGCGGCGACTGTCGGAACGGCTTTCCGCCATCGAAGCGGAATTGAATGGCCTGCAGGCCGAGGCAGCCGAGGTGTCCCAGGCATCCGATGCCTTGGAGGCCCAACTGCAGAACGTCGGCGCCGCCGTCGATCAGGCCGGCGAACGGCTCCGCACGCTGGATGCCGAATTGGCGCGAAACCGGGAGCAGATCGCGGCTCGCGAAGCGGCAGCCGGGGAGGGCCGCACCCGCTGTGCCGAACTCGACCAGGAGGCGGAACGGCACCGCCAGCGGCTGCGTGCCATGACGCACCGCGCCGGCAATTTGCAGGAACGGCTGCGGACCGTCGAGCAAGAGCTGGCGCAAGCGGAAAAGGAACACACCGAGACAAGCCGGCGTCTGGCTCAACACCGGCAGAGCGCGGCCGATCTGTCACACCACTTGGACCGCGCCCGCAAGGAAGCCGAGGCACGCCGCAAAGAGCACTTCGAACGGCTGCGGTCCGTGGCCACCCTGGGAAACCGCGTCAGTTCGCTCGAGTCGGCGGTCGCTGCGGCGGAGCGGGCCATCGAGCGGGCGGCGCAACGACTGGCCGAACTCGAGTCCACCGCAGCCGGCCACGCCGCCGAACTCGATCAGTGCCGGCGCGCGGAACGGGAGTTGAGCGAAGACGCCCAACAGAAGAACGCCGCCCTGGAAGCGGCGGCGGTCCAGTTGGCCGAGAACCGCCGCGTCCTCGCGCGCCGGCAGCAGGAACTGGCCGTCCTGCAAGGCCAACTCTCCGGCGCCCGCCAGCGGGCCGGCGTGCTGGACGAGTTGGAACGTCAACTCGCGGGCTTGAGCGTCGGCGTCCAAGAGGTGCTGGCGGCGGCCCGGCAGCAGGCCAGCCAGTTCGGTGACGAAGTCCACGGCATGGTGGCCGACTTGATCGACGCGGGCGTCGAAGTCGCTCCCCTGGTCGATGCCGCGCTGGGCGACGTCGCCCAATACGTCGTCCTTTCCGGGAACCGGCTGATCCAACGCATCCAGTCGGGCGATTTCAAGCCTGCCGGCCGCGTCGGTTTTGTCCGCCTGGACGCTTTCAGTTCGACGCCCCCGATGCTCCTGGGACCCTTGCTGCTGCCCGGCCGCGGCGAATTGCAGGGGCGGCCCGGCGTCATCGGACGCGCCGACCGGTTGGTGCGCACCAGCGAGCCGTTCCGCCCCCTGTTGGCGCACCTGCTGGGAGATACCTGGTTCGTCGAGACGTTGGCGGACGGGCTCGCCCTGAGCAAGTCGGTTGGCAAGGGCTTGCGGTTCGTGACCCCCAAGAGCGAAGTGCTGGAAGCCGATGGCACGCTGGTGATCGGGCCCGCCCAGGCCGCGCTGGGGTTGATCTCCCGGCGCAGCGAACTGCGGGCCCTGCAGCGGGAAATCCTGGACCTGCAGCGCCGCGGAACCGGGTTCGCTGGAGAAATCGACCGCCTGCAGGAGAACATCGACCGCCAAGACAGACAACATCAGTTGCTGGCCGAAACCTGCCGCCAGGCCGACGCCGCACTCGCCGACCTGCGCGTGCGCACGCGGACGCTGGAAGACCGCCAACAGCAACTGGAACGAGATCGCCAGTCGGTCGCCGGCGAATGCCAGTCCGCCCGCGCTCAGCACGAAACGGCCCAAGATCAACTGCGCCAGGCCCGCTGCGAAATGGCGGAACAAGAGGCCGGAATCGCGGCCCTGGAAGCCGAGATCGGCCAGGACGAAGGACGGGTGGAACAGGTCAAGTCGCGGCGCGAACAGTGCCAAGGGGAACTGACGCGGGCCCAGGTCGAGTTGGCCAAGAGCGAACAACGGCTGGAATCGCTGCAGGCCCAAATGGTCCAGTTCGAGACCGATCACCGCGAACGGGCACGCTCCATCGCCGACGCGGAAACGCAGCTGCAGCAAGCGGTCCAACGCCATGACCAAACGGAATTGCAGGTCCTCCGCCTGACCTCCGAAGCGGCCGAACTGTACCTCCGCAAACAACAACTCGCGGAGGAAATCGCGCGCGAGAACGAGATCCGGCAGCAATACGCCGGCCAACGATCCGGTTGGGCCGCCCAGCAGGAGACGCTCCGCCGTCGCCTCCGCAAACTCGAGGATCAACAGCACAAGCAGGAACTGGCCGCCGGCGAACTGCAGCACGAACGCAACACGCTGGCCAACCGCCTGCGCGAAGACTACGGCATCGACCTTGCGGCGGTCACCCAACAACAAGAGTCTCCCGAGGAAGAACAACGGCGCACCGAGGTTGAAGCAGAGATCAACGATCTGCGGAGCAAAGTCAATCGCATCGGAGCCGTCAATCTGGATGCACTGGAGGAATTGGACGCCCTCGACGAGCGCTACCGGACGCTGTCCGGCCAATTCCAGGATTTGACCCAGGCCAAAGAGTCGCTGGAACGGATCATCCAGAAGATCAACGCGGACAGCCGCCGCTTGTTTGTCGAGACCCTGGAAGCAATCCGCGCGAATTTTCAGGTCCTGTATCGCAAAGCCTTTGGCGGCGGGCGAGCCGACCTGGTGCTGGAAGCGGACAAAGACCCGTTGGACGCCGGCGTGGACATCGTCGCCACGCCGCCCGGCAAGCCGTCGTTCAGCAACTCGTTGCTGAGCGGCGGCGAAAAGGCCCTCACCGCCGTCGCCCTGCTGATGTCCATCTTCCAGTTCCGCCCCAGCCCGTTCTGCATCCTGGACGAAGTCGATGCGCCTTTCGACGAAGCCAACATCGGCCGGTTCGTCGCCGTTCTCAAGGACTTCCTGAAATCGACCAAGTTCGTGATCGTCACCCACTCGAAGAAAACCATGACGGCCGCCACCACCCTGTACGGCGTCACCATGCAAGAATCCGGCGTATCGAAACGCGTCTCGGTGCGATTCGAAGACGTCAGCGAAGACGGCCACATCAGCCAAGACGCCGTGCGCCGCGAAGAAGCGAGGGAACGAAGCGAGAGCGGACGAGCGGCTGCTTGAGCGTTATTTCCGGATGCCGAACTGACGGCGATCCTCGGCGCATCAGTCCAGCCGGGACGAGCCTCGGCTTTCATCGTCCCACAGGTGCTCGAATTCCGTCATCGTCTCCGGGCCGCGATGCTCTCGTTCCCAGGACGCTTGCCACAGCGAATACGCACCGGACAGCACCACGCCCACTCCGCCGGCAATCAGCAGCACGCCGGGCGAAACGGACATCGCGGCCAGCCCCATCCCGGCAGCCGAAGCGAGCAGGCGGACCGCGCCGTTCAAAAACACCATCACGCCCATGTAGCGGCTGGTGTCCTGGCCGGGCGGAGCAAAATAGGTGACGCCGACCTGCCACCACATGATCCACCAAGCCCCCTGGACGCTGCCGCGCAGAAGCCGGCCCAGCACGGGCAGCAAAACCAACGCAGGCGGGAACACGGCTGCACACGCCGGCGTGGCGGCCAAGAGGATCGCATCCAGGCCCCACAGCCCCCGAATCCAGGCCCAAGAAATCCACGGATTGGTGCGGTCCAGAACACGGCCCAAGGCCCCCGTGGCAGCGAACGCCGCCAGCGCCGGGACCGCATGCATCAGGACGCTGCAGCCCACGTAGCCGAAACCCAAGTCGCGGCTCAAAAACGCCCAAATCAGCGGGAAATAGAGCATCTGGCAGAAGCCGTCCAGGAAACAGCCCAGCAGATAGCGGCGGAAGCGGCCGTTGCCGGCGGTCAGCACGCTCAACGCTTCGCGAAAACTGCCGCCGATGCCCCGCGGTGAATCGCGCCGAGGTGCGATTAAATCCTCCTCCACCCGAATCTGGCGAAAGCAGGCGAAGCTGGCCAGACTCAGAAGTCCCGCGAGCACCATCAGGATCTGGGCCATGTGATCGGCCGACCATTGCAGACCCGCGCCGCCCCGCAACGCCGGTTCTGCGACGACGGCCGAATGGGCGTGCCCGGCTCCCCAATGCAGCATCCAGGCCGATAGGACACTGGACACCACAAACGCCAGCGACGACCACTTCCGGACTTCGCCCGTGGCGTGTCCGCGGTGGTTGACCGGATAGTTGATCCGCAGGATCGAGGTGACCGCGGGCCGGGCGACGATTTCCAGCATCGCCCCAAATCCCAGCAGCGTCAGAAACCAGAACGCGCTGCCGGTCGCCGCGGCCATGCTGACGGAACAAAGGCCCGCCAAAACGCCGGGGATGAAGACAAAGGGCATCTTGGCCCGCCGGGCCATCCGGACGCCCAGATACAAACTGACGATCATCCCCATGCCTGCGAACAACTCGCGCAGCGGCAAATGCCAATTCGCCGCCTGGAAGGCTTTGATGGCCACGATGGGCGCGTTCAGCAGAATGCCCCCCGCCGTCGCGTCCAACAACGCGTAACCCAAGTGCAACCGGAACGTCCGCCGAGCGTTGCCCGACAATGGCGGACCACGAAAGAACTCGACGGCAACGCTTCGTCCAGCCATGCTCGGTCATCCTCGCGAGTGACTCGCCGGCGCCTGGTTCGGCCCTCGCTTTCCCCTTCTCCGTTGCGCTTTCCGAACGACCGTGGCCCTCTCCCGCTCCAAGTGCTCGGTGGAAATCAGCCGCATCAGCTGATCGACGAGCGTCGGCTTCAGGAGGTAGTAGCAGCATAAACAGCCATTGACGTAGCGGTCGATCAGCCGTGCCTCGCGAAGCGCCGCGATGTAGTGGGACAGGTGAGGCTGAGCAATCGCGATCAGGGCGTTAATGTCCGTCACGCAACGCGGTCCCTCGCAGAGCGATTTCAGGATCATCAGGCGAATCGGATGAGCGATCGTGCGCAGGAGGCGAGCCCGCTGCTCCCAGGACCCAAATGCCGTTTCGGTCTCAGGGGGTTCTTTGTTCATGGACGTAATATAGCGGATGAGGCCGTGTCGCTCCAGGGTCAACCGCAAAAGGGCCCCCTGCACGATTTCTGCGCGAGCCTGGTTGGGAGCTTTCGGCGGAACAGAGCCGGATGGCGCCAACCTTGGCGATCCCGAACAGGAGCTGTGCGTCGAGGAGCGATGGAAACGCAAATTGAAGCGCGCCCTGCGTGGGATTCCTCGCTCGTTATGGGGGCAGCGCGCATGGTGTCGCGTCCGGCCGAACCCTCTGGCGAAGCAATCACACGCGCGGCCGCCGCAGGCCGGCACGGTCACCGCAGACGGCGTTGCGGAAGACCGGCGCACTGCACCGCCTCCTCCGGCAGGCACCAGTCGACTTCCTCCTGTCCCCATCGCCGCAGCGATTGATTGACGGCCGAAAACGGCCTGCTGCCGAAGAATCCGCGATGGGCCGACAGCGGGGACGGGTGCGCCGCCGTGATGACGGCATGGCGGCGGAGGTCGATCCACTTGATCTTCCGCTGGGCGGGACGGCCCCAGAGGACGAACGCGACGGGATTCCGCTTTTCGTTGACTTTGCGAATCACCGCGTCGGTGAACTTCTCCCACCCTTTGCCGCGGTGCGAGTGAGCCGCGTGAGCCCGCACCGTGAGAACCGTGTTCAGCAACAGAACCCCTTGCCGAGTCCAGGAGGCCAGGCAGCCGTGAGGGGGGACCGGACAGCCGAGATCGTCGTGCAGTTCCCGGAAGATGTTCACCAACGAGGGCGGAGGCGAAACGCCGGGACGCACGGAAAAGCACAGTCCGTGGGCCTGGCCGTCGTCGTGGTAAGGATCTTGCCCCAGCAGCAGCACGCGGACGCGATCGTAGGGAGTCATGGCCAACGCCGTGAAGACCTCGCCGGCGGGCGGATAGATCGTGTAGCGGCGCCGCTCTTCAGCCAAGAACGCTTGCAGTCGGACAAAGTACGGCGCTCTTCGTTCGTCCGCCAAAACACGCGCCCACGATCGCGGCAACTCCCCGTCCACGGCCAACCCTCCCACGACTCAGCATGAAGGATGCGGGGTGGCGCGCCAAGCCTGATTGCCGCAATCAAAAAATCGTGAAGTACGTTCCTACGGCAAAGTCGAAGTGCTCGTTCGTCATCGCTACCGGGATGCCCTGGTAGAAACAGTAATTGCGGATCTGCAGCAGCAAGTCCCGAGGGTGGCAGCGGCGGAAGGGACGGCCGGCGGCTCGATAGTGTCTCTCGATCAGATAATCGATCGGCTCCTGCCGGTAGGGGATGTTCAGCGCCTTGCACATCATTACCAGCAACTGCCGGAACTCGGCTTCGCTGGGGTTTTCCACTTCGATCTTGTAGGGAATCCGCCGCAAGAAGGCTTCGTCGACCAGGTCGCGCGGCTCCAGGTTTGTCGAAAACACGATCAATTGATCGAAGGGCACTTGGATCTTCCTGCCGTTGCCCACGTTCAGATAGTCGTAACGTTTCTCCAAGGGCACGATCCAGCGGCTCAACAGCTCGCGCGTGCTCATGCGTTGCAGGCCGAAGTCGTCGATGACCAGTGTTCCGCAGTTGCTCTTGAGTTGCAGGGGAGCTTCGCTGATCCGCGTCACCGGGTTCAGCGAGACCTCCAGGTTGTTCATCGTCAGTTCACCGCCGGCGACGATCGTCGGCCGCCGGATGCGGACCCAGCGATGGTCGATCTTGGCATGATCGTACAAGGCCGCCGGACGTTCCAGCGACACTTCCTCGTGGTTCATGGAGTCGAAGAAACGGATGATTTCGCCGTCCACTCCCAACGCCCGCGGGACCCAGATGGTCTGGCCGAAACACTGCGTCAGTCGCTCGGCGATGCTCGTCTTGCCGTTGCCCGGAGCGCCGTGCAGGAACAGGCCGCGACCGGAATTGATCGCCGGCCCCAGCCGAGTGAGCATCTGCGGCGAAATCAGCAGGTCTTGAAAGGCCCGCCGCAAGTCCTCACAGGTCGGATGCTGGTTGGTCAACGATTGGACGCGGACACTCTCGACGTAATCCTGCAAAGACACCGGCGCAGCGCCAAAGTAGGAACAGTGGTCCATCAGGCGCTTGGCTCGCTCGCGGCCAAACTCCGTCAGTTGGTGCATGTAGTCATTCATCGGCGCCGTGCTGCGGTACACGACCAGCTGGTCGCGCTTCATCTCTCGCAGCGCGCCTTCGACCAACGCGAACGGCAGCTTGATGTGTTCGGTCACTTCGCGGCCGGTCAGGCTGCCCCGCGCCAGCATCAATTTCAGGATCAGCGACTCCAGATCGCTGCCGGACAACCGCGCGTCCTCCAGGGTCAAGGGCTCTTGGGGTACGAAGTCGCCGTACGTCGGAGGAGCTTCCGCAATGGGAATGTAGCCCTGGGACTCGGCCGAGACGTGTCGCTTGGCGTCGCCGGCCAAGCGGTTGCCCCGCTGAACCAGGCTAGTTAGCGCTGCATCGACACCGACAGACTGGCCGCGCTCGGACGCTTCGAGCATTGTTGCACTCTCCCACAAGATGGCAGGGAAGCGATGGAATCGCTTTTACCCCCCAACTCTAGGACAGCGAACAGCGGCGGTCAAAGTCCCGGTGATTGTCGGTACCAGCGGCGCAGGCCGCACACGCGAACCGCCGGGCACAACCGGCACAACCGGAACGGGGACAGGCTGGCGGCAAACGGGCCGGTGTGGCTCTGCTTGCTTGGGAAGCTGGAAAATGCTGTAGTTTGGCGGCTTTCGTGCCCGCTGGCAGCTTGAGACAAATCCATTTCCAGACTACAGTATGGCACAATAGCTTTGTCGACACCTGCTGATGATGTTCTCGACGGAGAAGAACACGGCTTTTCGAAGAAGCCGGGCTTCTACCGGCCGGGAACCTCGGAGCGGACGACTCTTACCCACCTTTCCTGCTCTTCCGAGCAAAGGAGCACAGTTAGCGATGAACAAACGGATCCATTTCAATTCGGTGCTGGCCTGGTTGACCTTGGCGAGTCTGGGCTTGGCCCTGCACGGTTCGTCCGTAGCGGCGGAGGGCGGTACGAAACTCGTTCCCGTGGAGATCAAATTGCCGCGGCCGCTGTTCCAAGGCACGCCCAAGAACATCAAGCCCGCGCCGACCCTGGAAAAATACATCGAGAAGCCGCGTCCGCCCTTTATGGCGCCGGAAGGCACGGTCAATTTGGCCCTCAAGAAGAAGGTCACGTCAAGCGACACCGCGCCGATCATTGGGGAACTGGATTTCGTCACCGACGGCGTGAACGACGGGTTTGACGGCTGTTTCGTCGAACTTGGTCCCGAACTGCAATGGGTCCAAATCGACTTGGGCCAGATGTCGGAGATCTATGCGCTGGTCGTCTGGCATTACCACGCCGAGGGCCGCGTGTATCACGACGTGGTGATCCAAGTGGCCGACGACCCGGATTTGATCGAGAACGTCAAGACCGTATTCAACAACGATTTTGACAACTCGGCCGGTTTAGGGGTGGGCAAGAACCTGGAGTTCATCGAGGACTTCCGCGGCAAGCTGATCGACGTCAGCAACGAGAAAGGCGAGCCGGTCAAGGGTCGCTACGTGCGTTTGTACTCGCGCGGCAACACGTCGAACGACTTGAACCACTATATCGAAGTCAACGTGTACGGTAAGCCCGCGAAATGACCCGCTCGCAGGTCTGGTTTGTCGCCTGCCTGTTGATTCTGACCGCCGCGGCGTGGGCGATTCGCGCGCCGCGACTGGGCCAGCGTCCGATGCACGGTGACGAGGCGAATCAGGCTGTCAAGGCCGGCATCCTGCTGGAAACGGGCGAGTACCGTTATGATCCCCAGGAGCATCACGGCCCCAGCCTGTACTGGCTGACCTTGCCCTCGCTGTGGCTGCACGGCCGCGTCAGATTTGCCGAGACGACCGAAACCGATTACCGCATCGTGGCGGTCGTCTTCGGCGCGGGCTTGGTGCTGCTGCTGTGGGTGATGGCGGATGGACTGGGACGCGGGCCGGCGCTGCTCGCGGGACTGTTCACGGCGATCTCGCCCGCGCTGGTTTTCTACTCTCGTTACTATATCCAGGAGACACTGCTGGTCTTCTTTGCCCTGTGTGCGCTAGGCGCCGGCTGGCGTTACGCTCGCTCGCAGAAGGTCCTGTGGGCAATCGCCTGCGGGGCCGCCGTCGGCATGATGCACGCCACGAAGGAGACCTGGGTGATTTCGGCTGCGGCGGCCGGCGCGGGGCTGGTGCTGACGTGGGCCTGGAGTTGGTGGCGCGAAAAGACGCCGCCGGCGTTGCGGGATCTTCTGCCGGCGCGCGCGATGATCGGCTTTCTGGCCGCCGCCTGCCTTGTGGCGGTCGTCCTGTATTCCTCCTTCGGCCGGCATCCGCGCGGCCCGCTGGACTCGATCCTGGCTTATGCCACGTACTGGCGCCGCGGCAGCGAGACGGGAATCCACTCGCACCCGTGGTACTTCTACCTGGAGTTGCTGTTGGCCTTCCGGCCTGCCAAGGGCTTCGTCTGGACCGAGGGCCTGATTGTGGCGTTGGCGGCGATTGGCGGCCTGGCCAGTCTCGGCCGCCACGCGCTGCCTGCGCCGCAGCGGGAATTCTGCCGATTTGTGACGTTCTACACGGTCACGTTGACCGCGCTCTACGCCGCGATTTCCTATAAAACGCCGTGGTGCCTGCTGAGTTTTTTTCACGGCATGATCCTGCTGGCCGGCGCCGGCGCCTGGTTCCTGCTGCGTCTGGTCTGGTCGCCGCTTAGCTTCGTTCGAGAAACAAGTGGCGTAAGCTTCCAGCTTGCGATGCCACTTTCTGCCGCAAGCTGGAAGCTTGCGCCACGGAGACATCGGACAGTTGTTTCTCGCACGGTGCTCATTTCGTTTAACCGCGCCCCAACGGGAAGCGAGTCAGCCAACCGCCAGCCGTCAGCCCCGCCCCGTTCCGCGTTCTGGCTGCGGCTGGCCCTGGCTCTCCTCATCACCTCTCCCTTGGTCCTCGGCGTGCTGCACTTGAGCCGCCAATGCTACTGGCTGAATTTCCGCCTTTCTGCTGATCGCCGCAACCCCTGGGTCTACGCCCACACCTCCAGCGACATCAAGAACCTGGCCGATACCTTCCAGCGACTGGCGCAGGCCTCGCCCGCCGGCCACCAACTGATCATCCACGTCGTGACCCCGGACAACTACTGGCCATTGCCTTGGTATCTGCGCCAATTCCGTCCCGAACATGTCGGCTACTGGGACGAGGCACGCGATTGGGCTCGCGATGCGGCGAAATCGCCGGCTCCGGACGCGATGATTCTGACGGCAGACGTGCAATCGCAAGTCGACGCCGCCTTGCCCGCCGCGTACAACCAGCAGATGATGTTCGGGTTGCGTCCCGATGTGCTGGTCCACGTTTATGTGCGGGAGGACTTGTGGAAGGCCTTCTTGACGGCGCGTCTGGCGCCGAGTGGCGTGGGCGGGGACCGCCAAGCACCGGCGAGGGAATAAGTGTCGTCTTTCGCTCCGAGGCGGCGGAAGATGTCGTGGAACCAGACCTCGGGTTCAGGTCCGCCTGCCTTGCTTCTCCAAGGGAAATGCGCGTTCATCTTTACCGCAAGCATCCATCGCGGCACTCGGGGGCTTGCTTGCGAACCGCAAATGGATGTTAATGAACGCTCCCGTCCAGAGACCTACGACGAAGGGGACCGCTCGTGAAACATCACCCACTTTCCCTGGCCTTGTGTGTCGTCTTGTTTGTCACCGCCGTCTGCCACGCTGATGTGGTTGTCGTCCTGCGCGGAGAGCCTGCGGCGACGATTGTGATCGGCCGTGCTGCGTCCGGCCAGGTGCAAGCCGCCGCGGAGAGATTGGCCCAGTACGTGTTCGAAGCTTCCGGGGCTCGACTGCAGGTCGTCCGCGACGACGCCCTGCCGCAGGACCGCGCGGGTGCGCTGATTCACGTCGGGCCGAACCGGTTTCCCGTCACGGAAGGCATCGTGCCGACAGATCTCGATGCCGGCGGGTTTGTGATCTCAGCCGAAGGGCAAGAGATCGCGATCGCGGGCCCTGCGGACGATGGCACCGAGTTCGGCGTGTACGAGTTTCTCGAACGCTACGTCGGAGTCCGCTGGCTGTTGCCGGGCGACGACGGCACGGACGTTCCCAGCCGCAAGACGATCGCAGTGCCCGAAGGCCGGTTCCAGGATCAGCCGGTGTTCTTTTCGCGGCTGCTGAGCGGACTGCGGGGCGCCGCCCAGACCCGCTGGGCCCGCTTCAACCGGATGCACGGCCGCGTGTCGTTTCATCACAACCTGCTGCAGCTCTTCCCTCCGTCTCGCTATACCAAGTCGCACCCGGAGTTCTTTCCGGTCCTGAAGGAGCAGGCCCGCTATTTGCCGAAGACGGACGACGACAACGGCTGGCAGCCGTGCTTCACCGCGCCCGGAATCGTCGACGAGGCGGTGCGGAATATCTCGCAGTATTTCCGCGATCACCCCCAGGTCGCTTCCTATTCGCTGGGCATGAACGACAGCGGCAGCTTCTGTCGTTGCGCCGACTGCCTGGCCCGAATCTCCGGCGAGAAGAACTACCTGGGCTGGGTCGATTACTCGGACCTGTACTACGACTGGTGCAACCGCGTGATCGAAGGCGCCCTGAAAAAGCATCCGGACAAGTGGTTCGGGTGTCTGGCGTACTTCAACGTGGCGACTCCGCCGGCCAAGGGCACGGTCCACCCGCGGCTGGTCCCGTACATCACCTACGACCGCATGAAATGGATCGATCCCGAACTGCGATCCCAGGGCGAGGCGGCGACGCGCCGCTGGCAGCAAAGCGTCCCGTCGTTCGCCTGGTACGATTACATTTACGGGACCCCCTACTGCCTGCCGCGAGTGTATTTCCACCACGCGGGCGACTACTTGCGGATGGCGGCCGACAACGGCGTCAAGGCGCATTACGCGGAGATCTACCCGAACTTCGGCGAAGGCCCCAAACCGTACCTTCATTTGCGGCTGTGGTGGAACCCGCGGCAGGACGTGGACCAACTGCTGGCCGAATGGTACGAACGGTGCGTCGGCCCCGCCGCCGCGCCGCACCTGGCCAAGTACTACGCCATCTGGGAGCGGTTCTGGACCCAGGACATTCGCCAATCGGCTTGGTTCAACAAGACGGGCACCTGGCTGGCATTCAGTTCGCCGGAGTACCTGGCCGATGTGCGGGTGGAAGACATCGTTGAGAGCCGGCGTTTGCTGGAGGCGTGCATCGCCAACTGCCAGACGGATCGCCAACGGGCCCGCGCTCGGTTGCTGGAGAAAGCGTTCCAATACTACGAAGCCTCGGCGCTGGCCTATCAGCCCAACGTTCCGTCGCCGGCTTCCCGCGCCGACACCGAGGCGGACGCACTGGCCATTTTGGATTCGGCCGTGCGCGGGCTGCAGATGGCGCAACGGCGGCGGCATTTGGCGCTGGAGATCTTCCCGAAGGATCCCGTGCTCGTGAATCCGCTGGGCATCGACCGCTTTCCCGCCTTGTCCGGCACCACTTGGGGCGGTCGCGGCTTGTCGGCGATCGCCGAGTGGGTAGTCAAAGGCGACAACCGAGTTCGACAGCGAGTTCAGGAGTTGGCGGCGCAGGCGGAGGCGGATCTCGTGCGCGAGCAGGCGGCACTGCTGCTGGCCCTGGCAGACGGCACGATTGAACTGGTGAGCGCCAATCCGTCGTTCGAGGAGGGCAGCGGCGAGCAGGCTCTCGACTGGTCGTACTGGCGCAAGCCCGACGAGGGGCCGGACAAGCCGCTGGGCCGCATGTTGCGAAGCCGAGACGCAGCGCACACCGGCGAGTATGGCTTGCTGTGTGACGCGATGCTGCGCGGCGGGCCGGTCCAAACGCTCGCCACGCCCGGTCCCGGCCGCTACGTAGCCGCGGCGTGGGTTTCCGCGCCGACCGGGCAGACGAGCGCCGGCACCGTCGAGTTGACGCTGACGCCGCTGGACGAAAAGGGCCGCAACCTGCCGGGCTACTCGTCGGGTCCCGTCCAGCCGCAGGCCGGACGTTGGACATTGCTGACGGTAGGTGTCAACTTGCCAGAATCCATCGGCGGCAGCAAGGTGGTTCGAGTGCGGCTGATCCCCATCGTCGACGGCTTTCAGGACGGCGGCCATGTCATCATCGACGATGTCGGACTGAAACGATGGAAGTAGGGGCCTGCGCGACGTCTTGGACCCTGTGAAGAAGTCGAGGCCGCTGGCCGAACACGACGGGTACGTGGGCCTCCTGGACCAAGGCATCAAACATGGTCTCGGCCGCGTGAGGCTCGAACATCCACCAGGCTTGCTCGTGAACCCAACGCTTGCGGCCAGCACTGGCGGCGAGATACTCGTCCCGAGCGCCGCACCTCCCAGGCCTCGTCTCGCCGCTATGTGCTGCCGGGATCCGGTTCCGCCGCTTCTTCGGTTTGGCCCGTTTCCTGTTCGGGGTCTTCGCCGGGGTCCTCTTCCGGCAAGATGGACATGCCCACGATTTCGATGGCGCCGTCGCGGGAAAAGCGTACAGCGCGCAGCGCGAGCGGGCCGAACCGGACCGCCCTGCCCAAAGACGCCTCGCTGTCCCCGAGTTCGTTCCGGATGACTTCGGCGAGCGAGCACTTCGGAGGAGCGTTGATCCGGACCCCGTAGGCTTCCTCCAGTTCGGCGAGGCTCGTCGCTCCGCGCAGCGGAAACTCCATGGCGGCGGGGATCGTTCCACGAACATCGCGGCTGCGGCCAAAGATGTGATTCACCAAAGGCTGCATGCCCGGCCGCAGGACGAGGATCACGTGATCGCCGGCCTGGACCAGCGTGTTTCCTTGCGGCGGGATGATATGGTCCCCGCGGGCGATCAAGGCGATGACGGCGCCCTCCGGCAGGGCCAGGTTCTTGACCATCCGCCCCGCCGCGCGGGAATCCTCACCGATCGCATAATCCACGATTTCCCCGTGGACGTGGCGCAGCGAACTGATTTCGAGCGTGACGGGCGGTTCGGGAGCGCGCGGCCGTTCGAGTCCCAACCAGCGCGCCACCGGCACCAGGGTCGCCCCCTCCACGGCCAACGACACCACGACGATGAAGAAAACCACGTCAAACAGCAACGGCGCTTGCAGAGGGTTTTCCGGAGTCCCGAACATCAAGGGGAACGTGGCCAACGTGATCGGCACCGCGCCCTTCAGACCCACCCACGACATGAACGTGAGTTCTTTCCAGTGAAACCGGAAGGGAAACGTCGAAAGGACGACGGCCAGGGGGCGGGCAACAAAAATCAACACCACGCTGATCAACAGCGCCTTTCCGGCCACGTCCCACAGGCGGCTGGGGAAGCACAGCAACCCCAGGACCGCGAACATCAGGATTTGGGAGAGCCAGGCCATGGCCTCATGGAACCGCCGGATCCCCCGCTGAAAGACGAGCGGCCGATTGCCCACGACCACCCCGGCCAAATAGACCGCCAGGAATCCGCTTCCGCCAAACTCGACGGCCAGACCATACGTCAACAGGCAGAACGCGCTGATGAGCACCGGATACATCCCGGAAGATTCCAGTTCGATGCGGTTCACGACCCAGCCCGCGATGTATCCCCCCAGGACTCCCCACAGAGCGCCAATCACCATCTGCGAAGCAAACAGACGCAGGAGTCCTGGTCCGGGCTCCACATGCCCCAGCAATACCTCGATGCAGCCGACCGTCAAGAAGATCGCCATCGGGTCGTTCGACGCGCTCTCGACCTCCAGGACGTCCGCAATCCGCTTCGGCAGGCTGACCCCCCGCGAACGGAGCATCGCGAATACGGCCGCCGCATCGGTCGACCCCACGATGCTGCCCAGCAGAAGGCCCTCCAGCAGCGGGATCTGTAGAATCCAGGCCGCCGCCAGGCCGGTGGCGACGGCCGTGACGAGCACCCCCCAGGTCGCCAGCAGGACCGCCGGTTTCCAGACGGCGCGAATGGCGGCCATCGAAGTGCTCAACCCGCCGTCGAACAGGATCATCGCCAGGGCGAGCGTTCCGATCGCATGGGCCAGCCGGTAGTCCTCGAACTCCAATCCGCCGAGGCCTTCCGATCCCGCCAGCATGCCCACCAGGAGGAACAACACCAGAACCGGAACGCCGAGCCGTGCCGACACTTTGCTCGACACGATGCCGCTCAGCAGCAACAGGCCGGTTACCAGAATGATGGAATCGATCAGGAACATTTACTCAGGCTGAGGTGGGAGTATCGCGGTTGTCTGCGGCGGAGCTTGCGCCCGCGGCCCCTTGCGGACAGGCAGGGACCATGATATCGGCTTCTGCGGCGTATCGCCAACCGACCTCTCCGAAGATTTCCCCAGCGTGCGTCTCCTTCCGGCTCGTGCTACTCGGGAAGCGGCAGGGGCGCCGCAGGGCTCACCACCGCATTCCGAGGGCTTCTTCCACCGTTCTGCCCGTCACTTCGAGGGTGTTGGCGTCGATGATCTTGACGTGGCGATTCCGCGGGAGATTCGGCCGTTCGACTTGTTCCAGCCGAAACGTCACGGGGCTCGCCATGGCGAAGGGCTTCGGCTTGCTCTTGCGCAATCTGCCCACGGCTTCTGCCGCGCCTTCCTGGATGCGAGCTTGGGGAGGCACGGGATCACTTCACGTCGCGAACCTCAGCCACCATTTCCAGCAGCGCGTCGAGCAGCTTTTCCGAGGCATTCGGCTCCAAGCGGTTGGTGGCCAACCAGGTCTCGTAACCGCCCAACTCGTGCTGCTTCGGCGTCGGCAGGTAGTCGAAATAGCCGTGCGCCAGGGAGACCAGAAAGGCTGGCTGCACAGGGCTCCGCTCGCGGAATTCGAGGCCGATCTCGCAAAAGATCTCGTTGGGCAAGCTGCCGATGCACACGTCGCCGATCCGCAGCACTTGCACCGGCGTCGGGGTCGGCGATCCGCCGGGCGACGAAGGCTTGATAGTCGTCGATCTTCTGCCGGAATTCGAAGTGCTTCTCGCCCAGCGCGCTGGCGGCCGAATGGTTGTGGATGGCCGAGATCAACACGTTCGTCGCCGGAATGCCCGCCTCCCGCTCGATGAACTTGCGTGCCTCGTGGCTCACGTTGTAATGGATGCCCAGCAGGTCGACGACCACCAGCGCGAGCTTCGTCTTTCCATCGTCGAGCACCAAGCACCTCGCGTGGAGTTCGTCGTGAACGTTCGTGGCAGGAAAGGGCAGAAAACCGCCGATGATCGCGGAACCCAAGGCCGGCGTGATGTTGCTCGTGGCCGCCCCGGCGCGAAACGTAGGCGCGGGCGGGTCCGCACCCAGAAGTGCGGTGCTCAGGAAGCAGGCGACGATGCCAAGAAGATACTGTCTCATGAAGGTGGGCTCCCAAAACAAGTCAACGGAAGGAAGTCGCTGGCAGGTCCTCCAAGATACCGCATCGCCTGACACAATGCCACCCCGGTTCGCGAGATCTTGTTGTCCCGACGCGTGGGCTGCCGAGGTGATGGAGTAGCACAGGACACCTCCGGACGGTATCCGGCAAAATGGCGCATGACATGGAAGTCAACTGGCCCGGTATCATGGTGCTGATTCAGTACCAACGATGAATGCCTTGCAGACGAAACCTCGGAGGAATCGTCCCATGCGAGGCGAGGTACATTGGCTTCGGTTTCTATTGGGCTGCAGCGTCGGGCTGATTCTGGCCGGCACGGAGCACACGCCGGTTCGCGGAGTGGTCGTGCGCGGTTTGACGGTGGACGCGAATTGCTGGCACCAGCAGGCCAAGCAGCCGCGGGGCATCGAGTGCAAGTGGGCCACCCACGTGTCGTTCGACAAGGTGGCGGTCCGGCGCGCGCGGGTGTCCTTGGCTTTGCTATGGGGGCTGGCGGAGGCAGGACGGATGCGGCCGTCCTGCCTCCGCTAGCCCCCTTGACTCGCCGAGTTTCCGTGTTTAGCCTCAGCAGCCGGGGAGAAAAGCACTTTTTGTCACGTTAGGAGGCATGGAAATGAACAGGATTGAAAAGGCGTTGATGCATGCTCTATTCACCCACTTGCATCACAACATCGACAAGGCGATCGACTTCAAAGCAATCGATGCTTTGAACCGAAAAGTTGAAAAGCTTTTCCCCAAGGCCCTGCTCGTTGGGCCTGGCGACGATGCTGCCGCATTCAAGTTTCCCGGCACCAAGAGTGCTTTCGTGGGCAAGATGGAGAGCCATTGCTCTCCCTGTGTGCCCAGGCCGTATGACGCGGCTGCCACGGGAGCGGGCGGGGCCATGCGGGATGTCGTGGCGATGGGCGCTCGGCCTCTTTTCCTGATGAATTTCCTCGGCACCAAGCCGCTGAAGGATAAAGTCATCGTCGGTCCCTGTGGGTTTGCCGGGAAATGCACCTGCGGGAAGTGTGTCGAGATGACCAGTGGAGAAAGAGTCGACTTGATAGTCAAGGGTCTGCGGGACATGTGCAGGGCCATGGACGTGTTCATTGTCGGCGGCGGATTTTCCACGTCGTTTTCAGACATCGTTCCGGCTACCGTCGTTTCGGTCATCGGCCAACTGGTCACGGCCAAGCCTTTGACCAAGCCGGCGAAATCCGCCGGGGATCAGATCATCCTGTTTGGCAAAACGGGCAGCGACGGCAACGACACGCTGTATCGAGCCGGCCTGGTCAGCGAAATGAAACCGGCCATCGCCCTGTTCAAGGAGGAGCGGGCAGTTATGGAGGCTTCCTTGGCTGCCTTCCGCACGGGCAAGATCAAGGCGTGCTCCGACCTCGGAGCGGCCGGCGTCGGCGCCGCCGTTTGTGAATCCGCGAGGTACGGTGGTTTCGGCGCTCATGTGGATCTGGCCAAGGTGCCTCTCCGGGAAAAGAACCTGACACCCGAGGAGATCATGATCTGCGAGTCCCAGGGGCGGATGGCAGTCCAGGTCGCCAAGAAAGACGTCGCCGCCGTGTTGAAAGCGATCCGGGCGAAAGGGGTGCGAGCTGAGGTGATCGGCGAAATCAACAAGGACGACAAAGAAGTCTTCGAGTACAAAGGCAAGACCGTCGCGGTGATCCCGAACGCGCCGACTCAAGCTCAAATAAATGAACTGACGAACGGATAACAAAATGCCACGACGAACACCGAAATCCGAGTACGCCAAAGCGGGGGGCGATCACACCAAGATCGAGCCGTTCAAGATGGCCATGGTGAGCGCCGGGAAGAGGACGCTCACGTTTCCAAACAAGCGCGGCGTGCAGATCGAGCCTGAAAGTGTGGGAGCCCACGGAGTCGTTTTCCGGTATTGTGGCGCTCGGCCCCATTTCTGGTGCATGACCCAGGAAGGCCTGGGAAACAAGAACTGGATCGCGGAATGGATGTATCAACCTCGTATCGGGCGTCAACAGCCCCGCCTCGTTCAGCGTATATTGGGGCTTGACGTCCGAGAACTCGAATCCGTGTCCCGTCCATTTCCTGGAGGCGTCCGGCGTCCGTGAACTCAGCTTGTAGAAGCTCATCGACAAGGGAAACCGCATGTCCGGCCGCCTCGATAATTCAAACTGGTAGTCCTTGATGCCGTCGCCGTCGGGATCCACAGGAACCGTCCACTCGTAAAAGACCTGGCAGATACAGTGTCCCAGCGCCCGGGCGGGTGCGGTTCTGAAGCCCGCCTGTTTCCACAGCGTTCCGAGACAGATGGAATCGTTGCCGCAAGTATTTCAACGCTCCTGCGAACTTTCCTTCGGCCGTTGACGGCTCCTGCACCTTCCCCGACTTCCCTCGCGGAACGGCGTCCCTCACCTCTCCGCCGGCCGCCTCATCCAAGTGGAAGAGGCAGATGGTGTCCTTGTCTACTTGGAAAGGCTTGCTCAGATCCACCGGCTCGGCACTTGCCCAGCGTCCGAGGCCGGCCACGATCACCAACACCGCGATTCCGGATGTTCTCATGGGCGTTGCTCCTTTCTGTTGGCGTGTTGCCTTTCGGAGAACGGCCCCGTTGTGGTTCGAGCTTTGTCGGAATCTCTATCGTGACCATTGTCGGCGAGATTACTCCTTCGCAATCCGATACAGATGCACGCCATTGCCGGCGAAGGCGTCGGTAAACACGCCGTCCTGGACGCGAACCTTCCTGTCTTCGCCGAGCGCTTCCGCGGTCCGGTTTCCCGGCACACCTTTGACGCGGAAGGCGGCTTGGGTCTCTTCGCAGTACATCGCCGCGCTGAACACATACGTCGCCTGGTCCATCTGTTTGACGATGGCGTGAACCGGCGTCTTGGGATTGCTGGACTCGACAACCACGCCGTCCACGACGGTCGGGCTATTCAGCACGCGCGCGAGCGAGGCGATCTGCTGGTTGACAGCGGTCACCGTGGCCAGCATGTCCGGATTGTCCAACAGTGCGTGCTCGTTGAACTTCGGCTTGAACTGATGCACGAAGTAGTCAATCCCGCGCGCTCCGTGGATCAAAGCCATCCACACCTCCGCCTTGACCTGCTGCGGAGTCGGTTCCGAGCCGGGCGCGCTGATGATGCCGGTTTCGAGATGCACCCATACCGGCTTGGCGTCGCCGCACCACTCGCGCAGCCGCCGCACGCCGCGGGGCACGTACCAAAGCGCATCCTTCACGGCCAGGTTGTCGTGAGCCGCAGGGTAAATATCGAAACAAGCAATGTCGCAGCCTGCCAAATACTGTGCATAGTCCTCCAGGTGGCCGGTGCGCTCGCCGCGGCCGTGATACTTTTCCCAGGCGACGCCCTGGCCAAGCCCCACGAAAATCGGCCGCGTGGCATCGACGGCCTTGAGCTTCTCGTAATCGCGGACGATCCATGACGGAGGGACGGGCGGACCGTACCCCCGGTAGTCCCGCGTAGCCAATCCCAGTCGTTGATGAATCTCCGGCCAGCCTTCCTTGATCTTCTCCTTGTCGCCCTTCCAGAAGCGGGCAAAGGTCTGTGCATTATCCGGCTCGTCGCCGTGCATCCAGCCGGCGAACAAGGGCTCGTCCAGGTGCTCTCGGGCGTAGTCGTTCAGATCGCAGATCACCGGCATGTTTGCGTCGCGCAACAATTGCATCTGCTCCGCGTTGGGGCCGTTCCATAGTCCGATGTAGAGATTGATCCCCGCGGCCTTGTAGCGCGGTGCCATTTTGGGATCCTGGAGCCAGACGGCGATCGGGAAATAGTCTTCGTCCTTGCCCGGCCCGTTCTTCCACTGGGCGTAAGGCGCGGGGTTCCAAGGCGCCTGCGGCGGCAACACGGTCAGATCCGCCGGCGGCCGCGGGGGCGGAGGCGGCCACACCGGCAAGACCCGCGCCGGCGGGCCGAGCCTGACCGTCGCGTCGTCCACCCACAGCGTCTGCTTGCCGTCGGTGGCATCCCCAAACAGCACCACGCTCACGAAGCCCTTGAGCTTGGACTGGTTCCAGTTGAAGTTTTTCACCTCCTGGTCGTCGTACAAGAGCCGCATGCCGGTGTCCGGGTCGAAGTCGAATGCCCATTTGTGCCAGCCGAGTGCGCGCTTGGTCCCCAGGTACGTCACCTGCTGCCAGGGCTTCTGCTGTTCGGGATTGAGGGTGGATACGGCGTAGGTCTCCGCACCATTCAGATACGGCGCGTAGATCGCTCCCACCGCCGCCATGTGCCCGTCGGCCTGCATCAGGCCCCACATCGCCCCGGCCCCGTGATCCCGCGGATTCGCGGGACTCCTCGCATCCTCGTAGATCCACAACTCCAGGGCGCCGGTTCCATCCTCTTCGCGGAGCGGCCAGACCGCCCGCCCCCCGGGGCCCAGCCGCAAGGCCCCGCCCTTCCCGTGGCCAGCCGGCGCCACGTCTGCCGCTTCCAGTCCTTTGGCGCCGCCTCGGTCTTTGGACGCGTCGATGCTCACGTCGCCGCTGACCGTGAGCCCTTGGAGTGCGTCCGCGTTGTCGAAGTGTTTCTCAAGTCCGGGAGATTCGGCAGACACCGCCACCGTCGAGGCGGCGAGAACAGACAGCAGGACAGATACGGCGATGCATGGTTTTCTTGTCATAACTTGGATCCTCTTGGTGATTATTCCGTCTAAGGATACTCAAACAAGTGGCTGTTCGCACCTCGAAAGGCTCGCCCTCAAACGCTCTGCCCACGCGGGGATACTGTACAGACGCGAACAACACCGAGTGCCGAACACGACAATTTCGCTTGGTTGGATCATTTTGTCAGGTGGCCACCAGCGAAGTGCTCCCATCGTAACAAAAGATGCCGGCGAAAAGGGAGCGTGGCGGTTGCCATCGATCGGTCAAGTGACGGCGTCGACGACCTGTTGCACGCACGGCAGGCCGGGTCATATTTCCACTCTGCGTCAAAATGAACGCCCAGCCTCCCGAGGAGCCTATGATGTTGCGGTCCCCAAGACAGGCATCCCATTCAGGGCTTGTGATCCTACTCACCGCAATCCTGCCGGCGGCGATACAACGGCGTGGCCGACATGTACGTGGACTACGTGCGCGTGTACCATTTGAAGAACTAATTCCAGCGTTCTCGGCGCAGGCCAGCAGAATCTGACCTAACTCGATAGGGATTCCACAATGAGACTTCGAGCTTCCCGTCTGTTGATCCATCACTCGCTTCTGTTCACCCTGACGCTCCTCACTGGCGGCGTTTGGGCGCCCGGCATGGAGACGGTGAGAATCGCCTCTGACAAGAAGGGCTTCATTCTCCATCCCTCCGGCGACCGCTACATCCCCTGGGGCCACAACTACGCCTCGGTGGACATCATGGATCGTCTGGCCAAGGACCCTGCCCGTGTCGAGCGGGAGTTCGCCGAGATGAAGGCGGCCGGCACCAGCATTGCCCGGATCCACCCCGAAATGCCCCGCATCCTGGCCGGTGCCGACAAGGCCGATCCAAATGCGCTGGCCCAACTCAGAAAGCTCCTCAGAATCGCTCAGGATTCGGGCATCCATCTCAAGATCACCGGCCTGGCCTGCTACAAGATCAAGGATCGCATGGCGTGGTACGATTCGATGGACGAGCAGGATCGCTGGAAGACGCAGGCATTCTTCTGGGAAACCATCGCCAGGACTTGTGCCGAGAGCCCGGCCGTCTTCGCCTATGATCTGGTCAACGAGCCCGGTGCAGCCGGCAAGCGGGCCGATGGATGGTACATGGGCAAGATGGGCGATGTGGAGTTTTGCCAGCGGCTCAGCCTCGATCCCGGCAAACGCACCGGCGATGAGATCTTCCGCGAGTGGACCAGTCGCATGGTTGCGGCCATCCGCAAGCATGACCAGACGCACTTGATCACGATGGGCATGCTTCCGTTTCCCGGCGCGTACAAGGCCTGTGCCGAACAGCTCGATTTTGTCTCGCCGCATCTATATCCCAAGACGGGCAAGGTCGATGACGAGATCAAGCTCCTCAAGCAGTTCGACTGGGGTAAGCCCATCGTCATTGGCGAAACGTTCCCCCTGAGCTGCGGCCCGGATGATGAGCGCGACTTCCTCCTCAAGAGCCGCGACTTTGCCCACGGCTGGATCGGCCACTGGCCGGATGAATCCCCCACCAAACTGGCAGAGCTGAAGAAGACGGGAAAGGCCACGATCCACAACGCGATTTGGCTCTCCTGGGTGGAACTTTTCCAGGCAATTGGCTCGCAGATGACCGGCGGAAAATCACTATGAAACAAGCGACAGGCCGCGGGTACTTCACCTGCGCCACCTGCGGCAGGAGACCCGGCGTCGGTGGTCTGCTGAAAATCGGTGTCCCAGTCGTAGCGATCCAACTGGAACGCGTCACGGGTCATGCTTTTTCCTGGCCGTGTAACCCCGCCGGATCTCCTCGGCGGCTTCGAAAATCGCCGCGACCTGCTCGTCACGCACCGAGGCATCCAGGTTGATGCAGCACAAGCCTGCGTTGGCCGGTCCGCCCGCGTCGGCCACCAGGCGGTGCACCACGGCGCGGATCTCGTCCGGGGTCATCTGGACGAGTTCCACCGGTCCGAGACGGATGTTGAGGAACGTGTTCGGCAAATAGCGGCGGAGCAGTTTCAAATCTCCGCCCCATCCGGCATCGAGGAATCGCAGGTTGGGGATCTTGGCGAACGCCTTGGCGTACCGGTGCGGATCGCGGCCGCAGTAGTGGATGCCGAACATTTCGTGCGTGGCGCTCCAGGCCAAGTCGAAGGGCAGCAGGAAACGCTCGTAGTCCGCCACGGAAATCATCGTCAGCGAGCACTCCGAGTGCAAATAGACCGGCCGCTCGAAGAACCGGACCGTGCGATTCACGGAAATGCTGCTGGTACCGGTTTCCCGCTCGACGTCGTCCGTAAAGCGTTCGATCACCGCCGCGATATTCCGGAAGAAGACCGCCACTTGTTCCGGCTGGTCCACAAAATCCAGAAACAGGTCCTGCCCGCGCAGATCGAGGGCCAGATTCAGCACCCCGGCCCAGTCGACGTCCCCGGCCAGTCGGCCAGAGCGGCTGCGCAGTTGTTCGCACAGCACCTGGAAACGCCGGAACGCGTCGCTGTGGAAGGCTGCATCTGGATCTGCCTGAGGCCGATCCAGCCCGGCGGGGATCACCTGCGGCGGGGACGATTCGTGGTACTCGACACGGCAGCCCAGCATCTCCGAGAGCAGGAACCCGGCGGCCAGATGCGTCGCCCCGACCTGCGGAACGTCGGCGGTGCGGTCCGGAGCCAGGCCGACCCCTCCCCAACGCTCCTGCAGGACACGGTCCATCTTTCGCTCGTCCTCCACCCGCCGTGCAGGATGGAAGAAGAAATCCGGGTCGAAGCAGATTCCTGCGTGCAGGTGCCACCACTCCGGCGCCAGCACGACTTCCACGGGCAACAGCGGATGGGCCATCGCATCGCTCCGATTCTCTCAGGCCACGAAACCAGCGAAGATCAGATCACGAACGTTCCGCAGATCATACTTGGCATCAGCGACCTCGTCAGTATCCCCCGTATTTCGCGACCAGCTCCGGCAGCATCGCGATGCGGTGCCACGGCGCCTCAAGGGGCACCTGGTCGCCGGCGGCCATGATCAGCCGGGGGGAGGCCAGACGCGTGTCCAGCCAGCGGCGGACGCATTCGACGAACGCCGCGTCGCTGCCGCCGCCGAACACGGTGGCAGGAATACCACCGGACAGAATCAGGTCCGGCCCCGCTTCGGCGCGCATCTGGTCCGGCGCCAGCGCGAACATCGGCTGCGGCGTGACGGCATCGGCACAATCCACGCCGCACTCGGCCAGCCAACCGAGCACGCCCCGGCTCTCGCCGTCCACGTGGACCGCGAGGTACTTACCGCGGGCACGAAGACGCCTTGCGACCTCCGTGTAGTAGTCGCGGACATAGGCGTCGAAGAAGTCCTTTGTCTGCACGTTGCTGTCGTAGTTGTCGCTGATGATCAAGGTCTCGAACGGGCCGTCGAGGATGGCGTCGAGAATGCGCAGGTTGCAGGCGTTGACCGCTTGCACCAGCCGCCGGACTCGCTCCGGTTCGTCGAGCACGGCGAACACGGTCCGCTCGACGCCCATGTTGCGAGCCATCAGGTAGCCGGAGCCGGAGTACGGCAACTGGGCGTACGGATAGGCCAATTCGCCGAGGCTCTCCTGCCACGCCCGATAGAACTCCCACTTGGGACGGCACTGCAACCGCTCCATGAGGAATTCGACGATGGGAAAGTCGTCCGTCGATTCGAGCAGGTACTTGCGAATGCCGTAGGAGTAGCTGTCGGGGTTGAACACCCGCTCTTCATGCAGCGTGCCCAGCGGCGTGGTGATCCGCGTGGAGTACACGCCGTTCTCCGTGCGCGACTCCAGCCTGACCTCCGGATCGTCCGTGAACAGGGAATAGAAGCCGCCCATCTCGCAGTAGCAGACGGCCCCGGCCTGCTTGTGCAAATCCACCAGTCCCTGTTCCACCTCGGTAAACCCGGCCAGATTGAAGAACACGCCTCGATTCTTTTTGTACCAGTGGGAGAGGTCCAGCAGCAACGGCACCTGGTCGGGCGTTCGCCCCTGATACACCGCGCGGACGCGTTCATTGGGTTTCAAGGGTGCGGTCCTCCACGTTGAGTATTCTGCCGCTCGTAGCACTATTCATTGGCTTGAAGCCAGTGCAGCTTGGGTTGCGGCCAAGCGCCGCGAGGCCGCGCCAGCGGATCTTTGCATAGAGTCGCGCGAAATGCCGCCGCAGCCCCTCTTCAATATCGCCGGGCACCCGCGACTGGCAACCATCCACTAACGTTCGACGCGCTCATGAGCCCGGTCCAGCAGCGGTTTGCCGTTCTGTCTTTCTACAGCCGTTCCGGCACGACGAAGGGGGTGCGGTAGGGCTGGGTGAGCAGTTGATCCGCATCGGGAGCGCCGACGAATCGCTCGGCCTGGGCGTCGAACTGCAGCGTGCGGCCGAGGCGATAGGTGGAGTCTGTCAGCTCCAAGTGGGCGGCGTCTGCCAGGTGACGCTTCATGTCCTCGAAGGCTTCGTGGAATGCCTTGTCGTCGTCCAGCGCCTTCGCCTGCTTGTTGAAAGGCGCGGCCTCGCCCAGACGGTAGGAGATGTTGCCCAGGTGGACCAAAACGGTGGTGCGGTGCCCCTCGAGGATTTCGGCCCGGACGTTTTCGCGTTTCCGGCTGCGCACGCAGTCGATGAAGTTCCGCATGTGTCGCGGCCCTTGTTCGGGAGCGCCCGGAGGAGGGAAATTCTCGATCGGCACCCCTTCGCTCTGGCCTTTGGGGAAGAACTTGCCGTCCCGGACCACACCCTGGTCGGTGTGGAACTCGTTGGTGATCTTCCATTGCTGTTCCTTGACCAGGCCGCGGATCTCCAGGATGATCTTGGCTTGGCCGCAGTCGATCATGGTCAGCTGCGTGTTGGGCGTCTCGCCCTGGTCCTGATAGCCGAAGCGGCCGCCAAGGCTGACGACGCTCTTGGGCGTCGCGCCGTCGGGCAGGACCCAGCGGCAGACGTCCAGCTGGTGCGAGCCCAGGTTGCCGATCTCGCCGTCGCCAAAGTCCCACGACCAGTGCCAATTGTAATGCACGAGATTGGTGCGGAACGGCTGCACGGGCGCCGACCCCAGCCAGAGATTGAAGTCCAATGCCTCGGGCGGCTCCTGCGGGTCCTTGACGCCGATACTGAGCCGCGACCGACTGGCGTGAGCGTAGGAGATCAGCAGTTGGCCGTACTTCCCGTTGCGCACGTCGTTGACCAGTTGGATCCACTGCGGATCGGAGCGCCGTTGCGTGCCGTGCTGGACGATGCGGTCGTACTTTCGGGCCGCCTCGACGAGCTTTCGGCCCTCAGAAATGTTGTGACTGCAGGGCTTCTCCACGTACACGTCCTTGCCCGCCTGACAGGCCCAGATGGCCATCAGCGCGTGCCAATGGTTGGGCGTGACGATGGAAACCGCGTCGAGGCGCTTGTCGTCCAGCGCCCGGCGAATGTCCTGGACACAGACGGGCGTGTTGCCGGCCGTTCGCTTCACCAGTTCGCTGCGGGAGGCGAACAGCCGGCTGTCGGGATCGACCAGGTAGGCGATCTCGACATCCTTCATCCCGCCGAATCCTGTGATGTGGGTTTGTCCCCGCCCGTGGATTCCTGCGACGGCGATCCGTACCCGATCGTTGGCTCCCAGCACTCGCCCGGAGGCCCTTGTACCGGAGAGCACGAACGGCGCCAGTGCGCCGCCGGCCACGGTGCGTTTCAGAAAGTCACGGCGATTGTGGGGAACCATGCTCCACCTCCTGGGCAATGGCGATGATTGACGAACAAGGAAGGTTGTGTCCATGATAACCCAACGCACAAGCAAGGTGCTAGACCTGTTGCCGCAACAATCGGGCCGGCAGAGGGCACCCTGCTTGTCTGAAGGTCACCGTTGGGGAATACTGCCGGCGCGTGGCAGCCTGACGCCTGACAAAACCAACAACCGGAGCCGATGCCATGACTCCTCGAACACTCAGAACCGATTCCCAATCCTTGACCGCGTTCCCACGGACAGTTGTCCGAGGTTCCCTGATCGCCCTCGTTCTGATGGCCGGGTTGGCGAGTGTGCCGGCAGCGGCGTCGGCGCCCGCCGACAGCGAGCCCGGTCTCTGCCAACCCTACCGGATTACGCCGCGTACCGGCGCACAGCACTTGGCGTTGGACGGCCCATGGCAGTTGGGTTGGCGCGATACCGCGATCACCACCCCGGCGGAGTTGGACACGGTGACCAATTGGTTTAACGCGGAGGTGCCCAGCACGGTGCAATGGGCGTTGCACCGCGCGGGCCGGTGCGGTCATCCCTACGAGCACTTGAACTCGCAGCAGTACGACTGGGTGGACCAAAAGGTCTGGTACTACCGCCGCACCTTCAACCTGCCGCCGAAACAGGGCGACGGGTACGCCTTTTTGTGCTTTGACGGCATTGACTACTTCGCGCGCATCTGGCTGAACGGCACCCTGTTGGGCCGGCATGAAGGCATGTTCGGCGGGCCGGCCGTCGAGATCGGCAAATCGGCCCGGTTCGGCGCGGAGAACGAAATCGTCGTCGAAGTGAAAGCCGGCAACTTCGGCAACAAGGCCGGCTGGAAACCCCGCGGGCCGGAAGGCACGGTGATCAAGCCGTGGGTGATTGCCGGCGGTACGGGCGGCGAGATGTTCTTCCCGCTGGGGATGTGGCGCGGGGCGCGCATCGAACTGGCGCCGCTCGGCCACCTGGAACGTCCGCAACTGGTGACGGAGGAGGCGAGTGCGGACGAAGCGCGGCTGTCGCTGAGCGTCGAGGTCTTCGCGGGGACGCACTCGTTGCAGTCGCAGCTGCACCCGTGGCAGGGCGCGCAGCTGGCGGACGGATCACGCGGTTGGCACGCCGGCACGCCCAGCAAATCGCAGTTCGCGTTGCGCGTCGAACTGGCGGAGAAGCAGGACGGGCGGATGGCGTTCGACCGAACGTTTCCGCTTCAGACCCGCGCGGGACGCAACTGGGTGCGGGAGTCGTTCACCATCGCCCAGCCGAGGTTGTGGTGGCCCAACGTCATGGGCGATCCGCACCTGTACCGCGTTAAGCTCACGCTGCTGCGCGAGGGTAGCGCCGAGGACGCGCTGGAGTTCGATTACGGCATTCGCACCATCCGGACCATGCCGACGCCGGGCCCGCGCACCGCCGACCGGTGGGCCGACTGGCAGTTTGTGGTCAATGGCCGGCCGCTGTTCGTCAAGGGGATGAACTGGATGCCCGCCGACATCCTGCTCGACCTGCCGCGAGAGCGTTACGACTGGCTGGTGGGCGCGGCCCAGGCGGCCGGCATCCAGCTGCTGCGAATCTGGGGCGGCGGCATCTTGGAAGCGGAGGAATTCTACGACAGCTGCAACCGGCTGGGCGTGCTGGTCTGGCAGGATTTCCCGATCGGCAACCGCGACACGCCCGACTGGCCGCAGGACGTCTGGGAAGCCCAAGTGATGCAAACCATTTTCCGCCTGCGCAATCAGCCGTCGCTGGCGCTCTGGTGCGGCGGCAACGAGTTCAACCCCTACTCGTTTGGCAACACGGCGACGATTGGCATCCTCGAGCGTTGTCTGGCCGACTTCGACCCGACCCGGCCGATGCGGCGCACCAGTCCCGATGGCGGCAGCCTGCACACGTATCCCGATATGGACCCGACGTGGTATGGCGAGCTGTACAAGCTGGTGCCCTACCTGGCCGAGACCGGCATGCACAGCATTCCCGACGGGGCCGGGCTCCGCGAGCTGGTGGCCCCCGCCGAACTCGACAAGCCGCTGGCCGGCATGATGGAAGCGGGCTTTCCCGCCCAGCATCCGGAGTTTCTGCACCACTTTGTGGAATACCAGGCCAGCCGCGTCCCGCGGATGCTCAGCCGCGCCTCGCACATCACCGACATCAGCGCGCCGATGCTGGAGACGCTCGCCGAAAGCACGCAGATCGGCGCCGGCGAGTTCTACCAGATTTTTTCCGACCAAATGCAGGCCAACTATCCCGTCACGGCCGGCCTGATGCCGTGGGTCTTCAAACGCCCTTGGCCGGTGATCGCGATCATGCTCGTGGACGGGTTCGGCCAGCCGACCGCGCCCTACTATTTCCTCAAACGCACCTACGAGCCGACGCACGTGTTGGTCAAACTGCCGCAGTTGCTGTGGGCCAAGGGCGAACCGGTGCCAATCCGTGTACACATCGCGCACGCGCCCGCCGCCGCATGCGGCGACCTGGCGGCCTCGGTGGAGATCTTCGATGCCGGCTTTGCCTCGCAGTGGCGACAGACCAAGCCGGCCACGCTCGCGCCCGGCCCGTCCGTCGCGGCGCTCGATTTCGGCAACTTCACGATTCCCGACAACTTCGAGGACACGTTCTTCTTCATCGTGGCGGAACTGCACGGCAGCGACCGACAAGCCATCTCGCGCTCCGTCTATTGGCCGCGTTGTTTGTCGCGTTTGAGCGACGAAGCCTTCCGCACCAAGTACCGGGCCGCGCCGCAGCCGGCTCTGACGCTCGACAAAGGTCCGTGGCTGAAACCGCAAACCGCGGCGCAAGGGACCGCGTTGACCGCGGAGTTGGTGGAACACGAACAGACGGCCGCCAACCGCAGCCGCCTCCGTGTCCGGGTCAAGAACACGGGCGACAAGCCGGCCTTCAACACCCGGCTCGACATCGCAGGCGTCAAGCGTCTGTTCTACGCCACCGACAACTTCTTCTGGCTCGCCCCCGGCGAGCAGCGCGAGCTGCAAGTCGAAGTTCTCTGGCGCGAGCCCGAACGGCGCGATCAAGCCGCGGTCGTTGTTGGCGCATGGAACGTAGAACCTCGGGAGTTGCGCCTCACAAGATGAGGAATGGTTTCGCTCCGCCGCCGAAACTGCATCGCTGCTCGCAACGCGACGTCGGCAAACAAGTCTCTCAGGACACCTCCGGCACCGCGAACGGCGCTCGGTACTCACGCCGGGAGACCTCGTTCGCCTGGTCCGCCATTTCGCCGACGAAGCGCTCTCCGGCCGGATCCAGGGTCACCCACGGCCCGGCGACGGCTTGCTCCGTGCCCAGGTCCACACCGTTGGACCGCAAGTGCTCACGGCAACGGTCGAAGGCGTCCGACAACTCGCGGCTGCCCCGGGTCATTTCCTGAATTGCCTGGGGCGAAGCCTGGCGGCCGATGCGGTAGGAAGCATTGGCCATGTGCGAGCAGGCGGCGGAGAGGTGTCCGTCCAGGGCCTCGGCACGCAGGTCGCCCGCCTTCCGGCTGCGGATCGCATCTACCCAGTTGGCCACATGCGAAGGGGACGGTTCGGACGCGCGAGGCTTGCGGTCGCCGAAAAACTCCTTCATCTTTCGGCCTTGGCGATCGAACACGGCGCCGCCGGTGGAGTTGCCGGCGAAGTAGCCGCCCTCGCAGTCGATGACCGCGCCTTGGGCGAGGTCGCGGAACTTGCCCAGCGTGTCGGGGCCTTGGGGCGCCTTCAGGGCGCGGACCTCGCAAATCAACGGGGCGGGTTGGTAGTCCAGCAGCGCGATCTGCGTGTTCGGAGTCTCGCCGTCGTCGCAGAATCCGAACCGGCCGCCGATGCTGATGGCCCGCGGCGGCGGCGTGTCCTGCCCCAGTGCCCAGCGGCAGATGTCGATGTAGTGCGCCCCGTTGTTGCCGATCTCGCCGTTGCCCGTGGACCAGAACCAGTGCCATTCGTAGTGCAACTGCCCGCGACGCAGCGGGGTCGTGGGCGCCGGGCCGCACCACAGGTCGTAGTCCACGGTCGAGGGGACCTGCGTCGGCGCGGCCACTTTGCCGATGCCTTCCCGCGCCCGGTACACGATGGCGCGGGCACAGCGGATCGGCCCGATCTCGCCGCTGCGGAGGTACTCGAACGCCTGCCGCAGGACTTCGCTCGATCGGCTCTGGGTTCCTGTCTGGACCATGCGGCCGTACTTGCGAGCCGCGGCCACCATTTGCCGGCCTTCCCAGATGTTGTGCGAGAAGGGCTTTTCGACGTAGACGTCCTTGCCCGCCTGGCAAGCCCAGATCGTCGCCAGCGCGTGCCAGTGGTTGGGAGTGGCGATGGCCACAGCGTCGATGCGCTTGTCGTCCAGCAGCTTGCGGACATCGACGTGAGCGGCGACGGGATCGCGCCGAGCCTGGAACGGCTGCAGTTCGTGGTCCAAGACCGCTTGATCGACGTCGCACAGCGCGGCGATCCGGACGCCGGGAACCTTTTGCAGGTGGCCGACCAGTTGGCGTCCCCGCCCGCCTACGCCCCCGGCGATATCCATCCCGCCGAGGCCGACGACGGCCACCTGGATCTCGTCATTCGGTCCGGCGGCGTGGACCTTCCTGCTGGCCGTGCCCCACCTGGGCAACGCCAACGCCAAGCCTCCCACCACCGAACGCTTCAGGAAATGTCTGCGAGTTGTCTGTCTCATCCAAGGGGCTCCTGACTAC
>CAZAQY010000016.1:35592-63117 GCA_964486845.1 uncultured Pirellulaceae bacterium | reverse complement strand
CGGCGATCTTGACGTCGCCGTCGGTGCCGTTCTTGAAGCCGATCGGCGCCGACAGGCCGGAAGCCAGCTCGCGGTGGACCTGCGATTCGGCAGTGCGAGCGCCGATCGCCCCCCAACTGATCAGATCGCCGATGTACTGGGGCGAAATGGTGTCCAGAAACTCGGAGCCCGCCGGCACGCCCAACTGGTGGATACGGAGCAGCAAGTCGCGCGCGATGCGGAGGCCCTCGTTGATGCGAAAAGTGCAGTCCAGGTAGGGGTCGTTAATCAACCCCTTCCAGCCCATCGTCGTGCGCGGCTTCTCGAAATACACCCGCATCACGATCTCCAGGTCGTCGTCCAGCCGCGAACGGATCTCGGACAATCGGGTCGCGTACTCGACGGCCGCCGTGGGGTCGTGGATCGAACAGGGGCCGATGACCACCAGCAGTCGGTCCGATTGACCGCGCAGGATCTGCTTGATCCGGTCGCGCGTTTGGCCGATCAGGGTCTCGATCGGCGTCCCCCGGATCGGGAAAAAACGGATCAAGTGAGCGGGCGGCGGCAGCGGAACGAGGTCCGCGATCCGCTCGTCATCGGTCAGCGAGGTCCGGTCGGACGGGACCCGGTGCAGGAGTTCGTCGCAAGCTGGGTTGGTGTCCATGAGCAAGTCCTTCTATTGCTAGATTCTGCCGAACGAGGCTGTTTTGAGCAAGGACGGGTCCTTCCCAACGGGACGAGCCGTACCGAGTTGAATTGCTAGCACGTCACGCTGTGGCTCGGCCGCAAGACGGCGGAGTGCAAGTTATCTGTGCGGCGGGGGTTGACGTATCATTTGGAACAGATATTCTTGGTTGTGCTCGTCCCTGTCGATCTCGACTGAGAGCACTCGTTCACTGAAACCGTGCGGTTGGCCGCTCACCCAGAAGTTGCCGTGACGGACAGGACTGACACCCTGTGTTTATTGGATTTTTGCGCCATTAGGAGGGCAGAAGTGATTGCGGTTCAGGAATCATCCATGAGGTCCCAATTCCATGCCGCGGAAGCGGCAACTGACATGGAGGGCAGACCGCCGAGGGCAGCCACCCGAAGAGTGAAAGTCACCCAACCCCACGGTCTTCATCTTCGGCCGTGTCTGGCGATTGTGAACACGGTGGGCAGACACCGAGCGAATGTGATGGTTCGCAAGGGTGCCCAGTCCGTTGATGCCGCCAGCATTCTGGAATTGCTGACGCTGGCAGCGTCCCACGGCACCGAACTGGTGCTGTCTGCAACGGGGGTTGAATCGCAGGAAGCGCTGGACGCGGTGGCTGGTTTGTTTGCCAACGGCTTTCAGGACAGCTGAGCCCCGCGACAGGCGAGGATCAAGATGCCAGCGGTCAGAATCAGGGTGCGAGCGTTCATGATTGCCTCCGATGTCTTTGATTCAGAACCACATCACCGCCGCACGCAGCGGAATCCGTAGGCTTCATAGCCGAAGCAGACATCGGCGAAGCCCGGCGCCTCGAAGTTCCGCGCGGAACTGCGGCAACTATCTTCGTCGACGGCCCAGCTGCCGCCGCGCAACACCCGGTCCTCGCCGCTGGCAGGGCCGCGGGGGTCGTGCACCGCGTCTTCGTCCGTGTAGCTCTCCGCATAGAAATCCTGGCACCATTCGGCCACATTGCCGTGCATGTCGTACAGGCCCCACGGGTTCGGCCGTTTGGCTTTGACGGGATGCGTCGTCTTGCCGGAATTGGGTTTGTACCAGGCGTGGTCCTTCAACTTGCCCGCGTCGTCGCCGAACGACCAGCGAGTGGTCGTGCCGGCGCGGCAGGCGTATTCCCATTCGGCCTCGGTCGGCAAACGGTAGCCGTTGGCGGAGAAATCGCAAGTCAGGGTCTTCAAGTCGTAACACGGCTGCAGCCCGTCGCGCTGGGACCGCATGTTGCAGTATTGGATGGCCGCATGCCAGCTGATCCGCTCGACCGGTTTGTCGGGGGCGGCGAACTTGGTCGGATTGCGGCCCATCAGCGCCTGGAACGAGGCTTGGGTCACCTCCGTGACATCCATGTAGAAGGCCGTCAATTTCACGCGATGCGCCGGCCGCTCGTCGTCCTCCCCCGCCTCATCGCCCATGGTGAATTCGCCGGCCGGGATGAGCACCATCTCGGCACCGGACTTGGGAGGCGCGGCCACGGACGCCTTGGCCGGGGATGCCGCCGGGGTCTGCTGCGCCGACGGCGGTTGGCTGGCGGGTTCGCCGCAGCCCAAAAGCAGGCCCAGAGGCAGACTCCAGTACCACGGGAGCATCCGAAAGCTGCGGTCGGTGCGAGTCATGTCATTATTCCCATTCCTCCCATATTCCTGCCGGCGAAATCCGCCTCGCTGGCGCGTCGGTTCAGTGCCGCGGCGCCTCGTACGAGGCCGCTTGGCGGAGGACTTTCTGGGTCCGATCTCGAATTTCCTTGGCGATTTCCGCCGCCTGCGCCTGTTGGGCCATCGCCAGGCCGGCCCGCTGGCGGAGGATCTTGACCGCGCTGCGGCATTCGCCCACCAGTTCGTCCTGATTGCCGCCCACGACGACAATCGCCTCGGTGATCTTCGTGCAACGCTGCAGCGCGTCGTCTGCCTCGTTGTCCAACAGCGTCCTGCGGAACTCGTCGGTGAGATCGATCACGTATTGCGGCGTACGGATGTTTGCCTTGCGTTTCTCGAAGGCTGCGTCGATGGCCTTGGTCGCCGATTCCATGTCCGCCAGGAATTCGCGCAGTTCCGGGTGGGTCTGCTTCTGCTGGTCCAGATAGGCCAGCGTTTCGTGCCCGAAAGCGACGTACTGGTCGATGCGGCTGCGGATGTGCGTCACGAACTGCACGACTTCGTCCAGGATGGTCTCGATCTCGGCCCGCCGCTGCTTCTGCTGACGGGCGCTGTAGATGGCCTTGAGCGCATCGCGTGTGGCGCACGTAGCGCGGCCTTGGCGCGTCGCGCCCTGGCCTTCGACGTCCAGGATGTACTCGCAGGGTCCGACGCCCAAGGTGGCGCGCACCACGTCCACCACGGTGAATTGATCCAGCGGAGTGGTCTGGGCCCGGTTGATCGGGTAGATCACGGCCGGCCCGGCGAACTGCACGGTTCGCACCAGCGGCTGCAAGAATCCGCGCCCTTCGCGATCGAGCCAGCACGGGTACGGGAACCGGCCGTAGACGGTCGTCCAGCGGAGGCGGGTCGCCGGCAGCGTCTCCGGATTGCCGAACCAGCCGTGCTTGATGAACTCGCCGTTGCCTTGCTCGGCGACCATTTCCCAGCTGGCGGTCAGCCGGTCGGTCTGCCGCCAATCGACACGCCACTGAGCGGGAAACGGCGCCGCCCAATCCAGCGGTATGATGTGCCCGGCTTCGTCGTCGCGCACGTCGCGCTGGTGCCAAACGTCGCGGCCGCCGAGCACCGCGACCCAGATCTTGCCCTTGTCGCCGTAGTACATCACGCTGTGGTCGATCCGGCGTTGTTCGCCTTCGCCCGAAAGCGTGATCTGCGCGTCGCGTTCTCGCCGGCTGGCCACCGTCATGACCGCGGCGTCGCGGCCGGGCAGCAGGTGCAGGAGGAAGTTCTCGCTGGGCAATTCTGCGGTGGTCACAGGCAGTTCAGCGGCGTCGATGACCATGTCGTCGGCAAAGAAATCGGGCAACACGGCAAACCGGCACGGTGCGGCGACGCTCAGGCCGGCCACGTTCGCCTGCGGTTCGGTTCCTACGAACACTTGGCCCATGCCCAGACTGAATCGCAAGCTGCCAGACTCGCCGCCGGACGTCGCGAATACCGCGTCGACGGACGTTTCCACGGGCGTGTTGTCGGCGATCGTCACCGACGCCAGCGACATCCCAGGGGCAGCGCTGTCTGGCGCGAGGACGGCTCGCAGCGTCCAGCCGTGCGCGTCCGGCGAGTAGACCTCCGCTCCGCCCGCTCCGCGTCGCAGGATCACGGCCAGCCGGTCGTTCACGATCGCCGCGTCGCCGCGGAACTGGTGCTCCGTTTCATCTTCCGGCAGCAGCGCCCAGCCGGTTCGCTGCGCCAGCGCCGAGGACGCCAACGGTGCGGGCGACGATACGGCGGTGTCGAACAGCTGGACCGCAACTGCGGCCATTTGCTGCTGGTCGACTTGCTCGCGAGGGACGTAATCGCCCTGGTAGAAACGCAAGGCGTCGAGGCGAAATTCCGCGTGCGGCTGGCTGCAGCTGACGTAGGCGAACCAGCCTTCGGGAAACGGTTTGTCGACTTGGAAGGTCACGTGAAACTCTTGCCAGTCCTCGCTGGTCACGGTCAGCGGCGGGCTGGCGCCGGCCCGGTCCCACGGCTGGGCGCGGCGTTCGACTTCCAGCCGGACCGTCACGGGCCCTTGCACGCTCTTGGCCAACACGGCAAACGTGTACGTCTGGCCCGGCTGTCCCGCCTCGAACGCCTGGCCGAACTGGACTCCCCAGCCGTCCACCGCGTTGATGCGGATCCGCGCGCTCCGCTGGCCGGACGCGGCCTCCGTGTCGTCCACGGTGAATTCGGCCGCCGTCTCGCCGGCCCGGTCCATGCGCCACATCTCGCGACCGTCTTCAAATCCGGCGTTGCCAAACAGGTTCGTGGGCGTGCGGGGCGGAACAGGCGACTGCGCCGCTGCGCCCGGAATGACACTCAACAACCAAGCGACCGCCAGAACGCGAACACTGAGGCAGACCATGCTGAAGACTCCTGATGCGGAATGTAGTTCACCGTCATCGCTTCCGCCGGCGCGGGGTCGGTGGAAACGAAATCTGTCCAAGAGATACGTACACACACGGCGCACCGATCTTAGCGATTGTCCTGCAGCGCGGCATCCACCAGATGCTGCGTTCTTTGCGTCCAAGTCGCCGTCGCCGGATGATCGGCGGCCAGCATCTTGGCTCGCGCGCGGAGCCAGCGCGCTTCCATTCGGCTGTCGGCCAGAACGCGATCCTGGGCGGCGCCGAGGGACCGCAGATCGGCGCCCAGCCGCCGGCATTCGGCCAGCGGGTTCGTCTGGTTGGTCAATGCGGCAAGTTGAGCGGCCAGTTCTTTGACGCGTTGCGGGACTGCCGTCACTTCCGCCGCCGTCGCTTCCGACTGGATTCCTGCGGCGATCGGCTGCAGGGCCGCGGCGGCAGCCCGCAGCGAGTCGTTTGCCTCGGCTTCCGTACACAGTTGCTGCACGTCGTGGCCCAGCTTTGCATAGCGCTGGATACGTTCCGCCACATGGTCCACGTGCTGGGTCATCTGTTGGGCCAGGTCGCGGATTTCCTCCGCGGATTTCTTGTGCCGTTTGCGGGCGATCTGCTTTTCGATCCAGGTCATGACGTTGTCCGGGGTGGGATTCGTATCCGACTGCAGCCCCTCCGCCTGCAGAATGTACTGGCAGGGCCCGACGCCCAGCGTATTGCGCAGCACGTCGGTGGGACAGAACGCGGTCAGCGGCGTGGCCCGGCTGCGGTCCAGCGGGTAGACCAGCAGCGGGTGGGGCGGCAAGCCGGCGGGGCTACGGACAAAAAACTGGCTGTGGACCACCGCCCGCCGGCCGTCGATCCGGCACGGGCAGACTTGTCCGGCAGGTACCGGAATGTCCTCGTCCGTACCTTGCCCGCCCAGGAAGTACCACGACTGGGCAAACCCTTCGGCGCCGGTGAAATCCGCCCGCCACTTCGCCGGAAACGGCGGCTGCCAATCCAGGACGATGTCGGCCCGCAGATCGGCAGGCTGCTCGTGCCAAAGCCCGCTGCCGTCGATGGACGCCACCCACACGCTCTTGCCCGGCACGCAATCGACTTCGCAACCGGCAAAGCTCCGCCGCTCGCCGGTTTGCGTGATCAGCGCCTCGGCGTTCTGCATGCGCGCTGACGACGCGCACATCAGCATCGCCGCGCCGTCGGCCAGCGGCGTGAGGAAGAAGTTTTCGGCCGGCAGGATGATCCGCTGGCGCGGCAGCGTGTGGGGCGTGAACACCATGTCGTCGCCGAAGAAGTCGGGGATCACGACGTAGCGCGGGGCCATTTGCAGCCGCAGCCGAGCCACGCCCGCGGCAGGCCGGACTTCCAGAATGCTCTGGCCGACCGCCAGCTGGCATGGCAGGGACATCCGCGTGCCGTCGCTCGTGGCAAAAGACGCTTCCAGCACCACGGCGCCGAGATTATTCTCCAGAATCTTGAGGCCGGACAGGGCTGCCGGCACTGAGCCGCCAGCCGCCAGCGGAATCAGCGTGGTTCGCGCTTCGTAGCCGCCGGCCGGTGTGATCGAGAACAGGTCGATCCCGGCGGCCTTGGTGCGCAGCACGGCAGCCAGCTTGTCGTTCAACAGCACCGCGTCGCCGCGGAACGCGTGCTCCGTTTCGTCTTCGGCCACGCGCTGCCAACCTCGCTGCGCTCGCAGGGCCGCCGGCGACAGCGGTTGGGCTGCAAACGCACCGGTGTCGCAGAGAAACACGCCAGTCGGCGCAGATTCGTCATCCGCCCCGCGGACCTGCCCGTGATCGAGCAGCGTCAGCACGACGAAGACGCACAGCCAGTTGCCCCAACCACGTAGCCCGGTCTCTTTGAAACTGGTTTTGCAAGTGCATTTCATGCTTTGTTTCTCGACACGAGGGAGCGCCATGCCTGCGATCATCGATCTGTTCGAGAGCGGACGCGAGTCTCGGAGTGACTCGCCCACGTGGATGCGTCCAGACTCGCCTTCGTGGATAATGAGAGCCTACGAGGTGTCGCCGGCCGATTCTTGCGAGTTGCCGTGCTGGTCAGATAGTCGGCGCAGCATGTGCTTGATGTCCCACGAACCACGGATGGCGACGTAGACGGTCACACTGGAGTACCACACCAGGACGGCCAGCGTGAGCAGGCCCCAAAACGGATGGTTGTTCAGCATCGCAAGCGGATTCATGAGTGGCCTCCCGTGCATTGGAGTCTAGTTCGAGGAACGCGGTTTGAGCAAGGACCCGACGACCATCGCCAAGCCCGTAGCCAGGAACGTGCCGATGTTCACGAAATTGTCGCCCACGTAGTACTTGGCCAAGCCCTGCGTGAGCAGCTTGCCTTCCTTGACGATCTGGGCTCCCGTTTCGTCCAGCACGGGGACTTGGACGAACAGGTTCAGCGACAAGGACAGCACGGGCAGCACGGCGCCGACGATGATCGCGGCGATCGCGCCCCAGTTGTTGGCGCGTTTCCAGTAGCAGCAGGCGATCAGCAAGGTCGACATGCTTGCCAGGTAGATGGCGCCGGTGGTCTGCAGGTACTCCCAAAGATTCCCCTCCAGCTTGTACCACAGGCCCCAGAACAGCAGGAACATGCCGATCAAGGCCACAATGCAGCGGTTCCACAGGATGCCGCGTTTCTCCGGCCACGGCTTGCGGCGGAACGGCGCCAGAATGTCGTTGTAGATCACGCTGCCCCAAGTCAGCATGTAGGACGAATCCGTGGACATGTCGGCCGCCAGCATGGCCGCCACCAGCACGCCCATCATCCCGGCGGGCACGATTTGGGCGAGGAAAAACGGCATGGCAAACAGCGATCCGTCCTTCTCCCCAAACTGCAACCCGATCGTCTCGATCACCGCCGGCTCGATCGTGGCCAGCGCCGCGATGCCCCACAAGCCCGGAATGGCCCACCGGCAAACAAAGAAAAAGGCCGTGCCCGTGTACACCCTGCGGCCGGTCTTGCTGTCCTTGGCCGACAGCAATCGGGCAATGCACGTCTGCCAAGTCAATACCGAAGCGGTGTTGGTGAACAGGTTGGACAGCACGAAAGCCCAGCCCAGGTCCTGGGCGACAAAGGGATTGAAGCCGCCCTCGCCGTAGTGCGTCTGCACCGTGTCCACCATGCGGTCCCAACCCACGTGGCTCAACACCAGAAAAGACACGAGCAGCAAGCCAACGCTCATGACGACGAACTGCAGAAAATCCGTCACCAGCACCGAGAGCATGCCGCCCATGATCGTGTACACGGCCACGCCCACCAGCAGCACGGTCATGGCGATTTCCAGGTACCGCAGGTTCAGTCCGCAGCAGACCACCAGGAACTGGCCGCCCACCCGCAGAAAGACACCCATGTTCAACAGGCCGCCCAGGACGATCACCACGCCCGACAGCCAGCGGACGAACTTGCCGTACCGCTGTTCGAACAACTCAGGAATCGTGATCGCCCCGGAGTCGCGCAGCGGTTTGACGCAGAATCCCGTCCAGCCGACGAAGAACATCGCCAAGGCGTTGAGGATGCCGGGAATCGAGCCGGAAAATCCTCGCGTGTAACCGGCCTGGGCCGTGTACATACAGGTCACGATGCCGAATTCCGTGGCGGCCAGCGAGGCGATCCCCAGGAACACGTTCATCTCGCGGCCGGCGACCAGGAAGTGATCGACGCGCGAGACGTACTTTCGCACCATGATCCCGGCAATCATCGTCGCCAGCAGGTACATCCCGACGATGCTGCCGTCGATCCAGGTGAAGTTGGTCATCGGATTTGTCCTTCGTCGTTCGTCCTTCGTACCTTGTTACTTAACGTTCTGCTTCTGCACCTCGGCCCAGCACTGCAGCAAGCAATCCCGGCTCTTGGCCAACGCGGCCGACATGGCTTCGGGCTCGAGATCGCCGTGCATGAACGGGTTGACGTAACCACGATAGCGGATCTTGGCAAGCGCGGCGAGCCAGGGGCGGAAATCGGTCGAGCCGTGGCCGGGCAGTTGCCCAACGCCGCCGGCATGCTCCCAGGCGTAGAAGAAGAACAGTTGGCCGCCGCAAATCGTGATGGCTTCCTCGACCGACGCCTTGCCCGCCTGCACGTGATACGGCGCCAGCGCGATCCCCAGCCGCGGCGACTGGTTCAGATCGACGAACGCCTTGAAGGAATCCAGCGAATCCAGCAGAGCGTGCCCGTGGTTTTCGATGGCCAGGTACGAGTTGTGCTTTTCCGCCAGTTCGGCGAGCGGCTTCAAGGCTTCGAGAAAGGCCCTCATCCGCGCGGTCAACTCGCTGGGCTCGCACGGTCCGGCACTTCCTTGCACGGCCAAGCCGCCACCGGACTCGCCCAGCAGTTGCGCGTACCGCGCGTAACCGCCGGCGTACACGGAGAACGCAAACAACTTCAGTTTCTGTTGCTCAAGCACCCTGCGCAGGCCTTCCGCTCCCAACCGCTTGGCCACGTCGTCCAAATGCGGGCAGCCTTGGTGCGCGGACCAGATGTCCACCGCCTCGAAGCCCAGTTTCGCGATCCGCTCGCAAGCTTGCTCTATGGGCAAGTGCAGGTAATGGATCGACGAAGTGGACAGCCGCATGGTCCAGGGTGCCTGGTCTTCAGCGGCAATGACTTGTCGTTGGCCAAGAGCGGCCGCACAGGCGGCGGTCACCTGACCGAGGAAGGCTCGCCGACTTGCCGTGTTCGCGATCGTGTTGCGCAAAGCACTCATGATCGTTGCTCCCAGGTGGTCAGTCGCCCTTCGTCGCTCGGATATCGTAGCAGTACAGGTACGCGTCGTACCGGACGTACAGCCGGCCGCCGCAGATCACGGGATGGCTGATGTAGGGACCGCGGCCCTTCTTGAGCAGCCGGAACTGGCTGACGATCTCGAATCCGTCCGGTCTGACCTCCAACCGGTAAAACGGTCCCTCGTGGTTCAAGGCGTACAGCATTCCGCCGGTCGGCGACCTTGCGACCGCCGCTACGCCGGCTGCGGGCGAGTCGGCGGCCTCGACATGCGCTGCGGACAGTGCATACTCACGGTCAGGGCGGCAATCAACGGCGCCTGGTGGTAAAGCAGTCTCATGCAAGATCTCCTGGCAATGGCGGGCCGGAATTGGAAAACAGTGTAACTTCTCGCTCAGCAAAAGGAAACTCCGCCAGTAGACATTCTTGTCTTCTTCCGACCGCAACGGAAGTCGGGTGCCCGACGATCTGAGCCCGCCCCGTCTCTGCGGTGTTCGTCCACATGTCATGGGGACGTGGCCCGTGTACCGGCAGCGAGGAACACCGCCGAAACGGGACGGCCCCAGAGATTAGGGATGGGATCACGGCCGTCGGCGGAGTCAAACGCAGGCCAGGGCGGCCTGGGCCAACCCGACCTTTTGCCGTAGCGTTTCCTCCACTTCCCGAAGCGAGCGACCCTCGGCCAGCACCGTCACCAGCGGCTCGCCGCGACGGAATGCCCGGCCGCCGGCGGGGATGTCCGCCACGGCAGGTCGAGTCGGGTGCAAATTGACGTTTCTGACGAACTGCCCGAAGTTGGCCGGCACGCGGCCGTCCTTCTCCGCATAAACGACCGCTTTGCCGACACGGCGACCAGGCCGCACGGGCCATTCGCGAGGCAATTCGCCCCTCTGACAGGCACGGACGTGCAGCCGCACCAGACTCGCGCCACAGGCCAATTCGAGCACCTCGACCGAGGCCGTGTAGCGCGGATTCACCTCGACGACCCAAATGGCGTCATCGGTCATCACGGCATCCACGCCGAATAGGCCTGACAGTTCGAAACGGTCAGCGAGGCCATTCCCAATGGCCTGCCACCGTGTTCGCTCCCTCGCGGGCACATCCAGCGGACCGATGGACCCTGCGTACTCGAAGCCCTTCGCGCCGGTCCATGCGGTGCCAATCAACTGCTGTGTGCTTCCCAACCAGACGGCGCGGCCTTCTGCCGCCACGAAAACGGCGCTGCAGGCAGTGCCGGCGACGTAACGCTGATAGTAGACCCGCCCGCCCGGCTGGAGCCGATCCGGAGTTGTCCCGGAGACGAATTCGATCCCTCGCCCGCCGCCGGACTTGAGGGGTTTTTGCAGCCATTCTCCGTGCGCGGAATCCGGCGGCGTGGCAGAGACGTCCAAGCATGGCAGACCTCCGTGCCGAAGTGCTTCTGCCAAACTGAGCGGGTCACGCACCCGGCGCAACACTTTTTCCGGATTTCCCAATAGCTGCCGGCGCTTCTCGATTCGACCGACCAGCCTCGGGTGGTTTTCCAGGCCTCCGGTATACAACCAAGGGCAATCCGGAAAGCCGGCGGCAATGGCTTCCAAACCGGTCGGATAGCAATCGATGCGACGGCAATCGCAGGCGGCGATCAGGTCTTCGTCTCGGAAACAGTCTGCCGCAAGTGGCACATATTCGCTCCGGATGGCGGAAAACGCTGCCCCGCGGGCGCTGACGCCGAGGATCAGGAGTTGCCGTGCGTCCGTCATTTGACTTCTGGCGTTACAAGGTTGTTTCTGCGATAAGGAGGCGGCGCGTTTCCACGTTCACGGGGTACGTTTCGAGATGCGTTTCGCGCCGGGGTGCTTGAATTTGTTTCATCGTTTGTTACCTTCTCGACCTTGGTCAAGCCCAATTCGCTCAGAACCTCAAAGGGAGAACCGTCTCATGTCGATGTTCATCGGAGAAGCCCTGGCTGGCGAAGGCAACGAAATCGCCCATATCGACTTGCTGATCGGCAGCAAGGACGGTCCGGTAGGCGTGGCGTTCGCCAACGCGTTGGCCCGTCAGAGCGAGGGACACACCAACTTGCTGGCCGTGTTGACGCCGAATCTGGCGGTCAAGCCGTCCACGGTGATGATCACGAAAGTCACGATCAAGGGCATGCGTCAAGCCGTACAGATGTTCGGTCCGGCCCAGGCGGCTGTTGCCAAGGCCGTGGCCGATTCCGTCGCTGACGGCGTGATCCCGAAAGGGGATTGCGAGAGCCTGGTCATCGTCTGCGGCGTGTTTATTCACCCCGCCGCCGAAGACGACAAGAAAATCTACGAGTTCAACTACCAGGCGACGAAGATGGCGATCGTCAATGCCATGCAGGGCGCGCCTACGGCGGACGAGATGCTGGCCGGGAAGGATTCTGCCAAGCATCCGTTCCAGGGGTTTTAGGAGTCGTGCCGTGAGCAAACCTCGCATCCTGCTGCAATTGGACTCGGACGTGCATGCCAGCGTCTTCGATGCCGTCGTCGCCGTCGACGCTGGAGTGGATCACCTGCTGCAGTACCGAGGCGTCACCGTGGACCAGGTTCAAGGGCTGGTCCACGGCGCGATGTTCACACGCGGACCGCAGGACCTGAAATCGACCGCGATCTTTGTGGGCGGAACTGATGTGGCGGCGGCCGAGGAACTGCTCCGAAGGGTCCTCAAGTCCTTTTTGGGGCCGCTGCGAGTGTCCGTGATGATGGACGCCAACGGGGCCAATACCACGGCGGCGGCGGCGGTGATCGCAGCCGGACGTCACGTCCAGCTGAAGAACGCAACCGCCCTGGTGCTGGCCGCAACGGGCCCGGTGGGGCAGCGCGTCGTGCGATTGCTCGCTCGCGAGGGAGCGCGCGTCCGCGCCGCCTCTCGGGATTTGTCGCGTGCCGAACGAGTCTGCGGGCAGGTGCGCGAGCGAGTCGGAGCCGCCGTCTTGGAGCCCGTGGCGACGACCCGCGACTCGCTGGCGGCGGCATTGGCAGATGTCTCCATCGTCATCTCGGCAGGTGCGGCCGGTTTCGAACTGCTGCCCGCCAGCGTGTGGCAGAACTGCCCCACGCTGGGAATCGCCATCGACCTGAACGCCGTTCCTCCCCTGGGAATCGGCGGCATCGAAGCGACAGATCGGGCGGCCTCCCGGAACGGAGTCACGTGCTACGGTGCGATCGGAGTCGGCGGCACCAAGATGAAGATCCACAGTACCGCGATCGCCCGGCTGTTCCAGAGCAATAGCCAAGTGTTCGACGCGGAAGAGATTTACGCGATCGGACGGGAACTGGAGAAGTAAAGAAGTCGAAAAGTCGAAGAGTGCAAGAGTCGAAAAGTCGCGGACTGAGTAGCGGCAGGGGGATGGGCTTGATGTCAACTTGGCGCGCGACGTCGTCACTGCTGCGAACGAGAAAACACGCGAGGCACCGTCCGCTGCCGAAACGAAACTGGCAACCTTTGGCGCGGGTTGCTTCTGGTGCGTGGAAGCCGTTTTTCAGCAACTGGAGGGTGTGGTGGCCGTCGAGTCGGGATATGCCGGCGGAACGATGGAGAATCCCACCTACAGGCAGGTTTGCAGCGGGGCCACAGGGCACGCCGAGGTGTGCCAGATCCGCTACGACCCGGCGAAAATCAGCTACGACAAGCTGCTGGATGTCTTCTGGCAAACGCACGACCCGACGACGTTGAACCGGCAGGGGGCGGATGTGGGCACCCAGTATCGTTCGGTCGTTTTCTATCACGACGACCAGCAACGGGCGCAGGCGGAAAAACGAAAGCGGGAGTTGGACGCGGCGGGCATCTGGGACGCACCCATTGTCACGGAGATCAGCCCGCTGCTCAAGTTCTACAAGGCGGAAGACTGCCATCAGAATTACTTCCGCGTCAATCCCCAGGAACGTTATTGCCAGAAAAGATCGTGCGTGCCAGCAGTGCTGTCGGAGCGTTGCGATTGGGTGGGCGCCGCCGGCGATCTTTTGTTCCGCGATGAATGGATTGGCAATCCCGCAAAGCATCCTCGAAAGAGACTCGTCTTGTCCCTGGCAGGGGACTTCGAGTAGGATAACAATAAGAAGCCCCGAAAGCTGGAGGGATATGCCTCGGGGGAGCGGTCCACGAGTTGTTGTTGGAAAGGATTCCGCACCATGGTCGTCTCACTCTGCGACGTGGCTCGCATGGTCGATGGACAGCTGCAAGGGGACGGCAACGTTCCCATCACCGGCGCCGAGATCATTCGCGACGCCCGGCCCGGCGACTTGACGTTCGCCGACAACGCACGGCTATTGGCCAGCTTGACCGCCTGTCGGGCGTCGGCGGTCCTCGCGCCGCCGGGAATTCAACCGGACGGGTTGCCCTTCGTCACCGTGGCCAACGTTCACGAGGCGTTTTCCCGCGTGGTCGCCTATTTCCGTCCCCCGCAGCAGGACCACCGCGTGGGCGTCGCCGCTTCGGCCGCCGTCAGTCCCACGGCACGGCTGGGCCGCGATGTCGTCGTCCATGCCAACGCGGTGATTGGCGAGCGCGTGACGGTCGGCGACGGGGCGGTGATCCACTCCGGCGTCCAGATCATGGCAGGTTGCCGGATCGGCGACCAGGCGGTGCTGTTTCCCAATGTCGTGCTGTACGAGAACACGGTCGTCGGCGCCCGGGTACTGATCCACGCGGGGGCGGTGATTGGGGCCTATGGCTTCGGCTACACGATGGTCCAAGGCCGGCATCGGCTGTCCGCGCAACTGGGCCACGTCGAATTGGGCGATGACGTGGAGATCGGCGCCTGCACGACGATCGATCGCGGGACCTACGGGGCGACGGTCATCGGCGAAGGAACGAAAATCGACAACCACGTGATGATCGCCCACAATTGCCGCATCGGACGCCACAACGTGATCTGCTCGCAGGTCGGAATTGCCGGCAGCACGACGACCGGCGACTACGTCGTGATGGCCGGCCAGGTAGGCATCCGCGACCACGTGAACATCGGCGAACGCGTGACGATCGGCGCCAAAGCGGGCGTGATGAACGACATCCCCTCCGGGGCGACCTACGTGGGCATCCCGGCCACGCCGGAACGGCAACAGATGGTGATGCTGGCGGCTCTGCAGAAGCTGCCCGAGTTGAAGAAGCAGTTGCGCACGCTGCAGCACACGGTGACTCAATTGGAGCAAGCGGCGGGGACGTTGACGCGACAGGAGGCGGCGTGAGCGGCGCGGCACCGCAGAAAATCGGCTTGTTGGCCGGCTGGGGCAGCTACCCGATCGTCGTAGCCCAGACCTTGCGCGACCAGGGCTTTCAGGTCTTCTGCCTGGGCATCAAGGATCACGCCGATCCGATCTTGCAGTCGATCTGTCACGGCTGGCGGCCGATCGGCTTGGCCAAGCTGGGCGCGGCGATCCGCTACTTCCGCCGCCACGGAGTGGTCTACGCGACGATGGCCGGCAAGATCCACAAGGTGTTGATTTTCCGCAAGTACCACTGGCTGAAACACCTGCCGGATTGGCGGTTCTTTTGGACCTTCTATCCGCACTGGATCACGAAGACACAAGACCGCAAAGACGACACGCTGCTGGGCACGATCGTCCAGGTGTTCGCCGACGAGGGTATTCAATTCGCACCGGCTACGAATTTTGCACCGGAGCTGCTCGTGGAATTCGGCAATCTCACCTCACGCCGGCCGACCACAGGGCAATGGAAAGACATCGCCTTCGGCTGGCGGCTGGCCAAGGAACTGGGGCGTCTGGACGTGGGCCAGAGCGTGGCTGTCAAGGGGCAAGCGGTGCTGGCCGTCGAGGCGGTCGAGGGGACCGATGAATGCATCCGCCGCGCCGGATGGCTCTGCCCGGCGGGCGGCTTTACCGTGGTCAAAGTCGCGAAGCCTCAGCAGGACATGCGTTTCGACGTGCCGACCATTGGCCCCAGAACCATTCAGACACTGATCGACGCCGGCGCCAGCACGATCGCGATCGAAGCCGGCAAGACCATCGTGCTGGACCGGGAGGAGGTCGTCCGACTGGCAGATCGCCACAAGTTGGCGATCGTCGCGGTGGACGAGGAACGCCTGCTCCAAGCGGCCGGGGCTGGTCTCGACCAACGCTGATTTCTCCGTGGTGCCTGACTGGACTGCGCCACTCCGGAATGGATCAGTGAGTCTACCGCTGGTAAATCGGCAGAATCGCCTTGTCCAGCTGGAGCATGATCAGATTGCAGGCGGTGACGTAGATCGGGCCGATATTGCCCGTCCAGTAGCCCTCGTCGTTCTGTTCGCTGATGATCTTCTCGTACAGCTTGTCCCGGAACGGGTTCCACTGGCTCGGGCCCTGACGGTACATGACCTGCGCGTAGTACAGGTACGTGTAGTGCCAGTGGCCGTAGGAATGCGTCTGGTCGGTGATGTTGTTCAGCGTCTTCTTGCAGTATTCCAGCATTTCCGGCACGTGCTGGCTGTCGTAGTCGCCGGCGTTGTACAGGGCGGCCAGTGCGGCGGCAGTGATCGCGGGGCGAGAACTGCCGCGGTTGCGGGAACTGTAGGAAATGCCGCCGTCCTGGTTCTTGCAGTCGTAGATGTATTTCTTCGCCTTCTCGATCGCCTCGGCGGGCACCGGGATGCCGGCGTTGCGACAGCCGCGTAAACCCTGGACCTGGGTGATCGTCGTCGAGCCTTCGTCAAAATCGCTGCCGTCCTTGGCGCTGACGTAGCCCCAACCGCCGGCGCTGGTTTGCGCCTTACAGCTGAAGTCGACCGATCGCGTGAGGTTCTCCACCAGCATCTGGCGGGTTTCCTCGTCCTGCTCCTCGCCCAGCACCTGGGACAGGAACAGCATGGAAAAGCCGTGTCCGTAGGTGTAGCGATTGTCGCTTTGCGGATCCCCGATCAGGCCGTTCGTGCGGGACTTGCTGAGCAGAAAGTCCACCGCCCGGCGAATGTGCTTGGCATACGGCCCCTGCACCGTGGTCGAACCTGAACCAATCAATGCCGTTCCGGCCAGCGCTGTCATCGCCGTGGGGTAGTTGCCAGCCACCCAGTTGCCGCGAATCGGCGATTGCGTCCGGGCGACCCAGTCCAGGCCTCGCTGAATGGCCTTTTCCCAGCGCGGGTCCTTCTTGGCGGCGACGGCGGGCCGTACCAGCCGAGCGTCGGCGGCCAGGCTGACGGCCGTTGCCGCCAATGATTTCAGAAGATTGCGTCGCGTTACCGTCATGTTCACATCCTCTCGCCGACATCTGCACCTTGCACGACATTCTACTCGATACGTCCGCGAGAGCCAAATCCGTATCATATTTGTCTCTCCGATTCGGACCTGAGCCACGCGACACACTAAGTTGGATGGGTGGCATGGTGGATGGGCGCGAAATCGCGAGGGCTTCTTAGTCTCAGGAGACGTGCCCCTCTTTCAGCAACCTCTTGCGAGGCGCTGCAGCGAACAGCCGGCTTAATTTTTTGCACGGGATGGCTATGCTCTGTGTCTGGCAGGAATAGAACAAACGGAAGCTTCCCGGTAGAATGGGTTTCCAACCCGTGCAGGCAGGGTTGGAAACCTGCCCCACTTGATTCTTGACGAGGGAGACATCGCCATGACCGCTCGCATCGTCCGGCACCTGCCGGCTGTCTGGGTGTTGCTGTTGATCGTTCCCACGCTTTGGGCCGGCGAGAACCAGAAACCGGCGGCAAAGGAAGGGGAGAGTCCGTCCTCGAAGCAGGCGGGCGCGGAGCCGTGGCTCAGGCCTGACCCGGCGGCGCTGAAACGCTGGCAAGACATGCGCTTCGGGATGTTCATCCACTGGGGACCGGTCAGCCTGACCGGGCACGAGATCGGCTGGTCGCGCGGGGCGCAGACGCCGGTCGACCAGTACGACAATTTATACAAGAAGTTCAACCCGACCAAGTTCAGTGCCGACGAGTGGGTGGCCGTCGCCAAAGCCGCCGGCATGAAATACATGGTGCTGACGACCAAGCATCACGACGGCTTCTGCCTGTGGGACACGAAGCAGACCGAGTACAACATCATGAATTCGCCCTTCGGTCGCGACGTGACGAAGGAACTGGCCGAGGCGTGCCAGCGCGGCGGCATGGCCTTCGGCACGTATCACTCGGTGTGCGACTGGCACCATCCTGACTTTCCGCTCACCAGTCCCGGCGGCAAGGTCCGGCGGGAGAAGTCCGACATCGCCGCCTATCGCCGCTATCTGCGGGCCCAGGTGACGGAGCTGATCACGAATTATGGTCCGTTCCACTCGATGTGGTTCGACGTGCCGCAGGAGTTCGATCGCACGGAAGGCTCGGAAAACGTCCGCTTGTGCCGTACCCTGCAGCCCGACATCCTGGTGAACAACCGCGCCGGTGGCGGCGTCGGCGACTACGGCACGCCCGAACAGCGAGTCGGCGGGTTCGACATCGAGCGGCCTTGGGAAACCTGCATGACGATCTGCCGGCAATGGTCCTGGAAACCCGACGACAAGATGAAAACCCTGCCGGAGTGTCTGCAGACGCTCATCCGCACTGCCGGCGGCGATGGCAACCTGCTGTTCAACGTGGGCCCGATGCCCACGGGCGAGATCGAACCGCGACAGGTCGAGCGACTGAAGGAAATGGGCGCGTGGCTGGCGAAGTACGGCGAGAGCATCTACGGCACGCGCGGTGGGCCTTTCAAGCCGGCCAAGCATGTGGTCTGTACCCGCAAAGGCAACACGGTCTACCTGCACATCTTCGCGTGGCCCGAAGAAGTGCTGGCGCTGCCGGCGTTGCCGGCGAAGATCGTCAAGTCCAGCCTGCTCACAGGCGGAGAGGCAACCGTCAAGCAGACGGAAGCCGGAATCGAGATCAACGTTGCCAAGTCCGACCGACAGGAGATCGACACGATCGTCGCGTTGGAACTCGACAAACCCGCGATCGGCATCGCGCCGATCGCCGTCTCCAGCCTCGGCCAATCGCTGGCTGAGGGCAAGAAAGCCACCGCCTCGAACGTGTATCAGAAGAACATGCACTACGCCGGCGCGATGGCAGTCGACGGCGACGAACAGACGCGCTGGGCTACCGACGCCAGCACCGGCCCGTGCTTTCTGGAAGTCGACCTGGGCAAGCCCGAAACGTTCGACCGGGCGATGATCGACGAGTGCGTGGAATTTGGCGTGCGAGTGAAAGCGTTCGAGCTGCAATTCAAAGACGGCGAAGAGTGGAAGACGTTCTACAGCGGCAAAGGGATCGGCGAGCAACTCGAAGTGAAGTTCGAGCCGGTGACCGCCCGATTTGTGCGTCTGAACATCACCGACGGCCAAGGCGGCCCGACCATCTTCGAGTTCCAGTTGTTTGCACCGGCCCTGAGGAAGACGGTGCCGTGACGCGGATTTGATTTCGTACATCGCTGCCGTGGGCGGAACCGCGGCAGCGGGACGTGCGAAGGCGAAGAAGAACCAACCGGCAGGCCCCGTGGAATGATTTGATTTCAAGGGACGATACGCGCAAAACTCAGTATTGGCGGGCGGGGCTTTCCCCGACGGCAAAGACGTCGCGCCGCCAATCAAGGGAGGGGTGATGGGAGTTACGATTTCGTATCGGGGTTCGTTGGCGGACATCGAGCGGGTTGAGGATTTCGAGGACCGCGTGCTCGATTTGGCGCTGGAAATCGGCGGCCAGGCCCGCGTCTGGCGGAGCGTCCATGACGACGATCCGCGGCGGGTCGTGCGCGGCATCATACTGGATTTGTACCCCGGCCAGGAGACGACCAGCCTGCTGATTTCTCCGGAGGGCTGGCTGATCAACCTGTTCGAGATCGAGGACGCGGAGAAGGGACGAATCGCCGAGCCGCCGTGGTGTTTCGTCAAAACGCAGTTCGGCTCGGTCGAGGGCCACGTGGCACTGGTCGAGATGCTGGCCGCACTGAAACGCGAGTTTTTCCCGGACCTGGAGGTGAACGACGAAGGCGGGTACTGGGAAACCCGTGACCTGGCGGCGCTGCGGCACAAGATGGAGTACGTCCAGTCGGCGATCGACGGCCTGGGCGACGCGCTGCGGCGGCAGGGACTGACGGCCGAGGCCGCGGAAGAACCGGAGATCCTCATGACGCGGATCACGCGGGTGGCGCAGATGGTCCAGCGGACGCTGGGGCGCGCCGCCGAACACCCGCCGGTCCTGTGGGGCGACGAGGATTCCGGCGACGATTCCGAGGGCGGCTTCTATCGCCCCGGGGACGGCACCGAAGCCCAGTGGGACGCTTCGTTCAAGGAGCAGCGCCGAAAGCAAGAGCGGCTCCACCGGGCTATCGAGGAGCGGCGGGCCCGCGGTGACGAGACAGGCGATGCGCTGCTGGGCGCCATGCGGGACGAGGGGATGATCGATCTGCCCGGCGAACCCTCGCTGTCCGACGCCCTCCGCGAGATGGCCGAGGCGATGGAGGAGGAACAGGACGAAGAGGACGAACCGTGGCGCGAGAGCCTGCCGGATGCACTCCGCGAGGCGGACGAGGACGATGAGGACGACTGGCTCGGCGACGATGAACGCCATCCGCTGCTGGAACGGGTCATGGACCTCAATAAACGATTGTACGATATGGCCGAAGCGGCGGAGGGACGGCGGAACGTGAACTTTCAGAGTCTGCTCAGTTCCACGGGCGAGATGATGGGCGGCCTGGCCCAGGCGCTGGGCAGCCGGCACTTCGAGCCGCTGTCCGGCTTGTCGCTGGTCCAGCTCAAGCGGGCGCTGCGCGGCGCTGCGTTCGCAATCGGCATGCTGTTCCCGCTGCGGGCCGAGGGAGTGCTGGGCCCGGCGGAATTCGACGAACTGATCGCCACCCTCGAATCCTTGCGGAACGACATCGTTGCCGAACTGAGCCGGCTTCGCGAAGCCCGCGAGTCCGGTTAACGTCGAGATCCGGCTCTGGAAAATCGCGAGGTGCTCACTTCCTCTGCATCGCCCGCTGGACCGCTTGCCCCATGTCGGCCGGGCTTTCGGCGACTTCGATACCGGCCTGGCGCAAGGCGTCGATCTTCTCCGCCGCCGTGCCTTTGCCTCCCGAAATGATCGCCCCCGCGTGTCCCATGCGCTTGCCGGGCGGCGCGGTGCGGCCGGCGATGAACGCGGCCACCGGCTTCGTGACGTGCTGCTTGATGAAGACCGCCGCTTCTTCCTCCGCCGATCCGCCGATCTCGCCGATCATCAGGATCGCCTCCGTCTGCGGATCGGTTTCGAACTGTTTCAGCAAATCGATGAATGAAGTGCCCACGATCGGATCGCCGCCCAAGCCCACGCAGGTGCTCTGCCCCAAGCCCAGGCTGGTGGTCTGCCAGACCGCTTCGTAGGTCAGCGTGCCGCTGCGGCTGATCACGCCGACACAGCCGCGACGGTGGATGTAGCCGGGCATGATGCCGATCTTGCACTCCTCGGCCGTGATGATGCCGGGGCAATTGGGGCCGATCAGCGTCACGTCGCTCCGCTTGACGACGTCGTACACGTGGATCATGTCCAAGACCGGCACCCCCTCGGTGATCGCGACAATCACCTGGATCCCGGCGTCGACCGCCTCCAGGATCGCGTCCGCCGTGAACGCGGCCGGGACGAAGATCATCGTTGCGTTGGCACCGGTCTTTTCGACCGCTTCGGTGATGGTGTCAAACACGGGCACGCCCTCGACCGTTGCGCCCGCTTTGCCGGGCGTCACGCCGCCGACGATGTCGGTGCCGTAGTCCAGGCAGCCCTTGGTGTGAAAGGCTCCGGCCTTGCCCGTGATGCCTTGACAAATGACTCGCGTATCTCGGTTGACCAGAATGCTCATGAGACGTGTCTCTGTGGGATGAAGGGGATCTTGTACTTCCTTCGCTGACGCAGCGGGGGACGGTTGGATCAGCGCCCACGCGCGCCGGTGGCGTTGCGGTTAAGCGGCCGTTGCAGCGGCGACGACTTTTTGAGCCGCATCGGTCAGACCGTCGGCCGTGATGATGTTCACGCCGCTTTCCGCCAGGATCTTACGGCCCTCCTCCACGCGGGTGCCCTCCAGGCGCACGACCAGCGGCACGTTGAAGCCGACCGTCCGGTACGCTTCCAGGATCGCCTGGGCGATCGTCGTACACTGCATGATTCCGCCGAAGATGTTCACCAGCACCGCTTTGACGTTCGGATCCGACAGCAGGATGCTGAAAGCCTCGGTCACCTGCTCGGTGTCGGCCCCGCCCCCCACGTCCAGGAAGTTCGCCGGCTCGCCGCCGTGCAGCTTGATGATGTCCATCGTGCTCATGGCCAGGCCGGCGCCGTTGACCAGACAGCCGATGTTGCCGTTGAGCTTGACGTAGCTCAGCCCTGCCTTTCCCGCCCGAATCTCGGCCGGTTCTTCCTCCGACAGGTCCCGCAATTGGGCGATGTCGGGGTGCCGGAACAGAGCGTTGTCATCAAAGTTGATCTTAGCGTCCAGCGCCACCATCTCGCCGCGACCGGTGACGACCAGCGGGTTGATTTCGGCCAGGCTGCAATCGTACTTGACGAAGGCCCGGCACAGGGCCTGCATGAACTTGGCGGCGCTGCGGACGCTCCCGCCGCCGATCTGCAGCTTCTGACACAGCTTGCGGACTTGGTAGTCCAGTAGTCCCACTTGCGGATGAAAATGTTCCTTGAAGATCTTCTCCGGCGTCTCGGCCGCCACTTTTTCGATTTCCACGCCGCCTTCGCTGGAGACCATCAGCACGGGTTTGGCGGCAGCCCGATCGACGACGATGCCCAGGTACAATTCGCGGGCGATATCGCAGCCTTCCTCGACCAGCACTTGGCGGACCGTCTGGCCGTCCGGCCCCGTCTGGGTCGTCACCAGGCGATTCCCCAGCATGCGTCCCGCCACGGATGCGGCTTCTTGGGCGCTGCGGACCAATTGAACGCCGCGCTGTTCGGGGCATTCACGGATCTGACCCTTGCCGCGGCCACCGGCGTGAATCTGGGCCTTGACGACGGCGACCGGCGCGCCCAGTTCGGTGAACGCCTTGGCCGCGTCGCCGGCACTCGTGGCCACTACGCCCCGCAGCACGGGCACGCCCGCGTCGCGCAGGATTTGCTTCGCTTGAAACTCATGGATTTTCATCGGGAACGTCCCCGTCAGCGATTTAACAACTTGCCGCTTCTGAAACGACGAAAGGTTAGCCGAAACCGCTGCCGAATAAAAGGGTATCTGCCAGTTGCCGGACTCCGAGAATCGCGGTTGTGCTGCGGTCTCCCGACCGCAGCACGCGTCCGACCGCAGGTCTCCCAACATCGGCAGGGAGACCTGCGGTCGGCGGTTCCGGCGAGGTCGGGAGACCTGCGCCGAACATTGACAAATGACCGTGCTCCGGAAAGTCAGAACTTGATCACGCCGCGGCTGCGAAGTTCCAAAGCGATCTTACACAGCTCGATCATTTCCGGCGTGTACCGGCACCCAATGTCGCCACCGTCCGATGCCTTCCCAATGCACGGGCTGCCGGGATTGAGTCGGAAGTCCAAATTCTTCTGGTCCCGGAACATCGGGTCCGCGACGGAACACCCGTTGCCCCGCTGGACGTCGGAAGAGGCTTTTCCAAATGTGACGCAGTGGTCCATACGGTTTCCTGGAGCTCGGCTGGGAACCTCCACGTCGCCAATGATACAGTCGGTCAATGTTGTCGGAACGCCGCCCAGAAGCGCCCGGGAAATGGTGCATAAGACCAGTTGGGAATCCCAGATCAGCTCAACCTGCTTAAGAAAAACGCAGTCTCGAAGTGTCACACGGGCATCGAAGCGCGAAGCCGCCAGAATGACGCAGTTCTCGAACTGCAATTCCTCCTTGCGCAATGCCCGGTTAACCGCGTTGACGCCCGACTCTGACGGCATCCAAATGACAGCCTCTTCGAGCTTGGTCGGACCATCGCGCACTAGGAGGCAATGGGGAGTGCGGCCCGGTGCGCCTCCATTAAGCAAGATTACTCGCTTCAGGGTTGTTCCTCGTTCCTGCGATTGTGACTAACGGCCCCAAGACGCTGTTTGGTTCCATCGAGATCAGGATCGGCCAGAGCCCTTTCTTGCCGCGAACGGTCAATCCGATCTTCTCGGGAGGGATCGTCACCGCCTCGCTATATGGGCCGTTGTCCTGGATTTCGATCAGGCTGTTCGGTAGTGCTGCATTCACAGCTTGCTGAATCGTCTTGTAATCCCCCTTGCCGTCTAATCGCACCACCAGCCGCTTGCCGAGGCTCGACGTTGCATCGTCCATGTCGCGGAACGTTGGCTTCCGCTGGCTGTCAGTCGTCGCACGACTCGTAGCGTAACTGTCTTTCAACTTCTCCACCAGCGGCCGCAGCTCGAAGAGGTCCTTCTCAGCAAACAGCTTCGCCGCCTCAGCGTACAATTCCTCAGCTTCCGCCTCGCGGATGCCTTTCTTGGCCTGGGCACGAAGTATCTCGAAAACATCCTTGTTCGCCGCGAACCAAGGCGTCGTGCCGTATTTTTCCTCGATGCTTCTTAGGGCCGTTTCGGCCTTGGCAAATTCCTGTTTCGCCGCCAGGGCCTCCGCCGCCGAGAAGGCCCGCTGGGCCAGCGAGGCAAGGTAAGGGTCGATATCCGAGCCCAGCGAGCGGGCCTTGTCGAAGGAACTCTCGGCCGACGGCACGTCTTGCAGGACCAGGGCGAACAGTCCGACCGTGATCCAGTCGTCGCTGCTTGCCGGGTCCATTGCCAGTTGGGTCAGCTTCGTCACGCACTTGGCGTTCAACTCCTTCCAGGGGTGCTCCTCGGTCTTGCCCGTCGTCAGCGTAGCGGTCAGGCCGGACTCGTCGGCCTTGGTCACTTCGCCGGGGCCGCCGCGGAGTTGGAGTTCACTCTTCGTCTTTGGCGGGGCGGCCCCACTAATCGCCTGGATGATGCGGGCCTTGAAGCGGCCCATACGAAGCACGTCGTCGCGACGGACCTGCACGCGGGCGGCAAGTTCGGGATCAGTGGGTTGCAGTTTGTCGAGGATCGCTAACGCCGCGCGGAAGTCCCAGGCGGCGATCAGGTCCTCGGCGGGTTGGAGCACCGCGACATAACGGGCTTCGGCCTCCCGGCGTTTCTGTTGTTCCGCCTCGGCCGCCTTTTCCTGAGCCGTCTTGCCCGGCTGTTCGGGCATAGCGGGTTTCTCGGCGACCGTCGGCGGCTGTGGCGGGGCTGGCGTCGAAGGCGGCGGCGTCTGACCTGCCGGGGGGACGGACGGGATTGGGTTCGGTTCTGCGGGAGCAGGCTCGCGCTCGGGTTCGGATGAGGCAACGGTCGCGATCTTCTTCCATATGGGCCGAATCTCCGTCGGCTTGCCTTCCGCAAGTTCCACCGTTTGCTCGAACGGCGCGAACCCGCGGCGGGCGATCCACACCCGATGTGCTCCCGGCTTGAGCGTGATGCTGAGTTGGTCTTGCGCGTTTGAATCGACCAGTTCTGCGGGATCGTGAACCCGGCCGTCGATCTGGAGTTGGGCGTTCGTACGCTCCGAGGGCGGCCAGCGGAGCACCAGCCGCGCGGGGGCGGGTTGTGTCGCGGGCGGTGGGGCGGCCTGGGGTGCAGCCGGCGCAGCGGCTTTTTCTTTCCCGGCAATTGGCCTGTCCGGCGACGATCGCTCCGGACGCAAAAGCAGCACGGCGACCACCAGCAGCACTACGGCCGGCACGGCGCAGGCAGCCAGTTTTTTCCAGTCCTGCCACCACGGGGACTGCGGGGGATGGGGACGTTTCCTTGCGGGCGGCTTGGCAAGTGGCCCGCCGGGCAGCGTCTGTTCGGTCCTTGTGTTCGTATCCACTTGCGCGCCGGACCAGTCCAAGGTCGGTTCGAGGCTCGCGACCGCCGCGGCGCCTGGGGCGGCCTTGGGCTCCGCCTTGGCCGGGCGCGTTTCCGTTCGCGACGGCCCGCCAGCGGACGCCCCGTGCCGGTGCGACGTGGGAGCACTTCCGACGCCTCGCAGGAACGCGTCCAACTTCTCATCCTCGACGGCGGCAGGACGTGCCGCCGCTGCCGCCATGCCACCCCGAAACGGCTCCAAATCTGCGATCGCCTCGGTCATCGTCTGATAGCGCTCCTCCGGCGTTTTGGCGACCATGCGGCGGAAGACCGCTTCGAGCGCCGGAGGTACGTCGGAACAAACTTCGCAAAGAGACGGGATCGCTTGCGACTGGTGGGCGATGAGTTTCTCGATGGCGGTTTCGCCCGTATACAGGGGCCGGCCGGTCAGCAGGTACCACAGAGTGATGCCCAAGCTGTAGATGTCGGCCCGCCCGTCGGCATGCTTGGTGCTAGCCGCCTGCTCCGGCGCCATGTAGTCCACGGTGCCCATGATCTGGCCGCTGCCGGTCAGTTCATCCTGCCGGTCACCGGCCGTATCCAGCCGCGCCAAACCCATGTCCAAGATCTTGACCGTGCCCCGGTGGTCCAGCAGCAAGTTCGCCGGCTTGATGTCCCGATGCACGACGCCGTGCTCGTGGGCATATTGCAGACCGGCAGCCGCTTGCAGGATGCAGCCCAACGCCTGGTCGAGTGGCAGCGGGCCCTGCTGCTTGACCAGCGCCGACAGGTCGCTGCCCTCGACGTATTCCATGACCAGGAAGTGCGTGCCGCCCGCTTCGTCCGCGTCATGAGCGGTCACGATATTCGGATGCGTCAGCCGGGCGGCAGCCTTGACCTCGCGCTGGAACCGACGTAGCGATTCGGGACTCCGCACGACTTTGGGCGAGAGCACTTTCAGCGCCACCAGCCGCTCCATCCGCCGGTGCTCGGCCTTCAGCACCAACCCCATGCCGCCTTGGCCCAGTTTGTCCAGGATGACGTAATTGCCCAGCACCAGCGATTTACCTCGGCCGGAGTAGATCTCCTTGGCCTGATGGGCAGTCAACTTCTTTCGCCGGACGAGTTCTCGGGCAAGCTGCTCGCTGTCGGGGGGCTTCCTGTCGGCGGGCATTTCCTCGACCAAGGCCGCGATTTCCTCGGCGGACATCAGACCGGCAGCCACGACTTGCTGCACGAATTGGTCGAGCAGGACAGGCATCGAGATCTCTCCCGGAAAACAGCTGGCCGCGCCATTGCTAATGCTGATACGCCCCGGTACGCCCCCACACGCGGTGCGAACAGCGTCCCAGACACTCCCCGAATAAGGTAGCAGATCCGAAGCGGTATCGCAATCGGCTGGATCGCGGCAAGTGGATTCCCAGGGTTGACCGCGGTCGCTTGCCTGCAAGCGACGGTTCGGCTAGATTGCCCAGCACTCAAGAGTGTCCGAGTGAGGGAGACATCCATGCGTCAGTGGCATCCTTTGTTTGCCTACTTCCTGCGGCTGGTCGTCGAAGGGCGTTACGAGGTCCTGACGAACGTCCCCGTCGGCGACGTGCCCCGCGAGGCGGATGTAGTGGTGCTAAAACGATCCGCCCTGCGAGGGCCGCAGTTTCGCCACCTCTGGAAGTGGTTAACGAACTGGAATATCCTAGAATTCAAAGGTCCTACGGTTCGGCCACGCGAATCTCACCTTGACTTGTTGCTAGAATTGGGATTAGGTGTAGCTCGCCGCCTGAACGAACAGCGTGTCCGGGACAAGTTGCGGCCGCTGCCGCCTCGCCAGATTTCGTGGTGGTACGTGGTGCGGGAGTTGTCCGGCAGCGTGCTGGCGAAGTGGGAGCGTCGAATCGGGCGGCTGAGCCAGGTGGAGGCCGGGTTGTGGCGCGGCGTGGTGGTCGGCTACCCGCTGTACCTAGTCAGTAGCGTCGAAACGCCGCTAGATGAAGAGAGTCTGCCGTTGCACCTGCTGGGGGCGCGGCGGCCGCAGGAAGAGGCTGCGTTGGCGCAGTACGTGTTGCGCCACGCGGATGCCTATTGTCACTATGCCCCGTGGATGTTCGCGCTGCACACGCGGGTTTGGAAAAAGGAGCAGGCCATGAGTGGACAAGTGATTGACGATAACCTGGAGATCGACTGGACGCCGGTCGTCGAGGAGTTCGGTCTCGACCTGTTGATTCGCCAGATCGGCTTGGCCAGAGTCATCGAGGAGACCGGGTTGATCAGGGTCGTCGAGGAGGTCGGCTTGGCCAAGGTCGTCGAGGAGGTCGGCTTGGCCAAGGTCATCGAGGAGGTCGGCTTGGCCAAGGTCATCGAGGAGGTCGGCTTGGCCAAGGTCAT
>CAZAQY010000016.1:9670-35492 GCA_964486845.1 uncultured Pirellulaceae bacterium | reverse complement strand
CGAGGAAGTGGGCCTGGCCAAGGTCATCGACGAAGTAGGCATCGACGAACTCTTGGACAGCCTGACTCCTGAGCAACTCGCGAAACTCAAGTCGCGTCTGTGACGATCGCGTGATTCGACACGTCGACGCGGGGCTTTGCAGCGGCGCGCTGTCATCGCGGCGGGGCGGTAGTGCCGCGTCAGGCAAATAGGTTCCGCAAGTACTTCACCGCCGCGGCAATTTCCGGATCGGGCTTGCCGGCCGTCTGGTTCTCGACCGTCAGGTAGCCCCGATACTGGTGCTCTTCGAGAATGCCGAGCAACTCCGGGAAATCAGCGGCTCCTTCGCCCAGCGGCGTCTCGATGCCTCGCCCCTGGGCGATGTCGCGGACGGCGTCCCGCGCGTGGACGTGCAGCACGTACGGCGCCAATTCCGTCAGGGCCTGATGCGGCGAATGCCCGTTGATGATCAGCGTCGCCGGGTCAAAATCGACGCCCAGCGAGCCTGCCGGAAGCGATTTTATCAGGCGTGCCAAGTCCTCGCCGCGCTCCGCTCCCGTCCTGGCGGCAAGCGTCGCTCCGACATGCTGGCCGTGCCGGCCCAGGTCGCTGAGCGTCTCGATCAACAGCGTCCAATCTGGATCTTCCTCGGATTCGGAAACACGGCCCACGTAGTTGACCACTACGCAAGCACCTAACTTGAAAGCGACCGACATCGCTTGTTTCGTGCCTTCCACGCGGCGATCCAGACCGTCCCGGACATTGTAACCGTACCGCGTTTGGAAGCGGACTGCACAAACTCGCAAACGCTGGTCGTCCAGCATCTTGCGGATCTCGCGAAGACCCGTCTGAGTCAACTCCTGGAGGTTGACTTCGCGGCGAGCGTCGATCTCGACCGCGTCTGCTCCCAAAGCCGCCGCCTTGGCCAACGCTTGGCGAAACGGCAGACGCAGGCTGGACAGGGGAATTCCGATTTTCAGTTGCAGCATGGGATGTTCCTATCAGGATGCGGGGCGGGAGTTCCGAGTTCCGGAACATGTCGGAGCCGAGTCACCGGAGCGAAGCCAGGGTTCTAGCGTACTTCTGGCATGTCAAGTCGATTAGCCAGTTGCGAGCCTCGTATCCCGTATCCCGCCGCTCGTATCCCGCGCCCTGTATCCCGCAGCCCCCCTTTACAGTAAACGATTTGCCCGGCAAATTCAAAGGGACACCTACGGGAGCCGGATCATGATCGAACTGAAAAGCATCTGCGACTATCTGCAACAGTTTGCCCCGCCCCAGTTAGCCGAGGATTGGGACAACGTGGGATTGCTGGTCGGAGATCCACAACTCCACGTTCAACGGATCATGACCTGCCTGACGGTCACGCCCGCCAGCGCGGAGGAGGCCGTCCGCGAGGGCGCCAACCTGATCGTCACTCACCATCCGCTGCCGTTTCGGCCTTTGAAGCGGCTGACCACGGACAGTACGCCAGGACGGCTGGTGCTGCAGTTGGTCCGCGCGGGTGTGGCGGTGTATAGCCCTCACACGGCTTTCGATTCTGCTGCGGCCGGCATCAATCAGCAATTGGCCGAAGGGCTGGGACTGGTCGAGATTGTCCCGCTGATCGCCAAGACGGACCAAGCCCCGGTCCTGGGGACGGGGCGATGCGGGACTCTGCCACAGCCGGCGACGTCGGCCGAACTGGCGGAACGTCTCAAGGCTTTTCTCCGCATCGACGGCCTGCACGTCGTCGGGCCGGCGGAGCAACGCCTGAGCCGCGTGGCCGTCGCCTGCGGTGCGGCGGGCGAGTTTCTGGAGCAGGCTCGGCAAGCCGACTGCCACGCGCTGGTCGTCGGCGAAACCACGTTCCACACGTGCCTGGAAGCCGAAGCGCAAGGCGTGGCACTGCTCCTGCCGGGACATTTCGCCAGCGAACGATTCGCCGTCGTCAAACTGGCCCAATACCTCGCCGCCCAGTTTCCGGAACTGCACGTGTGGGCCAGCCGCCAGGAGTGCGATCCGCTGCGATGGGTCTAGGGCGGAAGAAAGTCGAAAAGGGCAAGGGTCGAAGAGTCAAAAGCAAGAAACACTGGACAGTTATTCCTCGAACGCTGCCAACCGCGTGCTCACTCTTCTCCCACTTGTTCCCGCAGCCACGCCAGGTAGCCGGCACTGCCGGCCACGATCGGCACGGCCATGATTTCCGGCTCGTCGTAGGAGTGCAATTCGCGGATCGCCTGCTCCACCTGATCGTACGCTTCCGGCGTTGTCTTGACGCTGCACAGCCACTCTTCGGCCATCTCGATCTCGCCTTGCCAGCGGTAGCAACTGTGGATCGGGCCGCTGACCTGGACACAGGCCGCCAACCGCTGCTCGACCAGCGCAACGGCGATTCGTTCGGCGTCCGCCTTGGTAGCCGTGGTCGTATTGACTTGAATCGTTTCGTGCATATCGTCCTTTCTTTTCTGACCTCCCCCATCGTAGCCAACGCATCTCTTATAGCGTACCATGTTGCGAAGCGCAAGCGAGCGAATACTCTGCACTTGACCCCATTTGCGTGGCCTGCGTGCTTGTATCGTCGTGAACTTGCCATCCACTGAACGTACCGGAATCCATTGCACTATGACACGCCGCTTGCTGCTTTCCGTGCTGCTCCTGCAGTTGCCATCGGCTGTGGCCGAGGCGACGCGCCCACCGCGGTTTGTGGCCAGACTGCGGGACGGCTCGCAGGTCGAAGGCGAAGTGCTGGCCAACTGGCACAAGGCGGACGCGATCCCCACGCTGGACGGCCGCTCGCTGCTGGATCCCGGCAACCCGATGCTGTGGCTGCGCGACCGGCAGCTAAATCCGGCCTCCGCACCGGACGCTTTTGTCGAGCTTTTCTCCGGCGACCGCCTGCCGGGGATGGCGTTAGAGTACCACGGGCAGACACGGGGCTCGCCCGAACAGGGTTTTCCGCACTGGCTGGTGGGTCCGACGACCCAACTGCGTCCCCCGCAGTCGCTGGACGAGCCGGTGATTCGGGTCGTGGCCAAATTCGTGCGCCGCCTGGTCTGGCAGCGGCGCTCATCGGACCGTTACCAGCCCGGTACGGTGTTCCTGCTGGACGGCAGTTCGCTCTCATTCCGGTCCGCGAGATTTGACGGCGAGCAGGTGTTGCTTCTGTTGGAGACGGGCACGCGGCGTTTGCTGCTGGCGGACATTGCGGAACTGCACCTGCCGGCACGCGACTTTTGGCAAGACTATTTCGACGAGTTGGCCCTCTCCTGCCCGAATCCGGACACACGGCTGATGCAGTTGGAGACGGACGACGGACTGGTGGCGACTTCGTCGCTGGACCGTCTGACGGTATTCGCCTGGGGCGGCGCCGAACACTGGCGGAACTGGGCGCACGGCATTCAGCCCGCCTGGTCGCTGGACGTGATCTACGTTCCGGCCGCCAACGTCGTGTTTCGCCGCCTGTTCGCTCCGCAGGACGTCCCACTGACCCGCATCCCGCCGGCCCGCGCGGATGGTCCCGGCGCGGTGGGCGCATCCGCCTGGCCGCCGCGCGTCAATCGCAACGTCCAAGGCGGCACGTTGCACAGCGGCGGCCGCGAATTCGGCTGGGGCTTTGGAGTGCACGCCTTCAGCCAGTTGCAGTTTCCGCTCACGCCGCTGGCCGTCGCCGTGCGCGCGGATTTGGGCCTGGATCGAACGGTGGGCGATGGCGGCAGCATCCAAGGCCGGATTCGCGCGGGCGACCCGGCGTCGCCTCCGATTTACGAGAGTCCCGTACTGGTGGGGTCGAAGACGGTGCGGGGAATCGGCCGGGTCGGCTTGTCCGTCAAACCGGAGACGCCCGGCCAACTCGTGCTGGAGGTCGATCCGGCGCATGACAAGCGTCCTGCGGGCGCCGACCCCTTCCACATTCGCGATTGCGCCGACTGGCTGGAGCCGGTCCTGGAATTGAATCCCGGCCGGCTGAAAGAGGAAATACGCCGCAGCCTGCCGCGGCAAGTGCCCGCCTGGGAAGGCTGGACCGCCGTTTTGGGGCCCAGCGCCACGTGGCCCAGCCTGCTGCGCGAGTTTCCCGGACGGCCTGCGGCTTTCTCGCGCGGCGTCAGCACCGGCAAGGAACCGCTAGTGCTCAGCCGGCGGCTGACCCTCACTCCGCGGGATCGCTGGCTGCTGCTGTCCGCCGGCCAGGACCGGGCGCAGCAGGGCCGCCCGCGCGTGCAGGTCTTGCTGGACGGCGAATTGGCTTTCGAGCAAGAGGTTCCGTTCAGCGACAAGTGGCGAAACGAAGTGGGGCCGCTGGTAGTTCCTTTGCAGGGCTACCTGAGCGCCGGTCCGCGCGATGTCGAAGCCGAGATTCGGCAGGTTCCCGGCGATCAGGAGACGCCGGTCTGCTGGCAAGGGATCGTGCTGCTCGAGCGTTTGCCGATGATCCAAGTACTGTTTGAGGACGAAGGCGTTTTCGTTGCGACCGCGCCGGAGTCGGTCGACGGCAGCGTAACGCCCACCGAGCCGTCCGCCGCGGCGCCGGTCACGCCGGCCCTCTCGCAGTCGCCGGCCCCGCTCCCGCCCGCGACGCTGGTCGCCGACGACCGGCAGTCGGGGACGAGGTCTGTGAAACTGCCGGCCGGTCCCCTGTATCGCCTCCGCTTGCCCCAGTCGCTGGCGGTCCGCGAGCGGGCGGCGTGGGGCGAGTTTCGCTTCCTGCGATTCGCCTTCCGGAAGAAGGGCGCCGGGCGGATCTGCCTGGAGTTGAACCACCGCCAGAGTGTGGAACGCCCGGCCCGCTACGATGCCGGCCAGGGCCAACCGTGCTTGTTGCAGGCGCGACGAGTCCGGGATGGCGCCTTGCCAGACGAATGGACAGTGATCACGCGAGACCTGTTTGCGGACTTTGGGCCGTTGGATGCCGACGGGATCACGCTCTGGGCACCCGATGGGGAATACGTCTTGTTCGATCAGATCTATCTGGCGCGCACGGTGGACGACTTTCGCTACCTGCCCCAACAGCCCGCCACGGAACCGGCGGCCGAGGTGGCCAACCGGACCGCCTTGGCCGCGGTCCAAGAGCGAGTCGTGCCGTCCACCGTACTGATCGACTTTGGCGATGGACGGGTTGTACTGGACGACGTATCCCAAGCCGTTGCCGAAAAGGATCCCGATGCCGCCGTCGGCGTCGAATTCCGCCGCGCGGGCAGTGGCGGCACCGTGAACGTCAGCTTGTCGCCGCGGACGCCATAGGGTTGCACGCGCGAAAGGCGTCAGACGGTCAGTATTAGGTCTTCGCGGCCTGTCGACCTGCCAGCTGGAGAGACTTTTCGCCGCGAAAATTGAATTCTGTACGCCTGCCCCCGGCCGCCGCGTGCGGTATAATCCAAGCCCAGGAATTCGTGATAGTGGCGACTCTGGGGTTGGGTTCACGGTTAGATCTTATGAGCGCAAGCAAAATCACCGATCGCGAACCGAGCCGCAACGCCGCCGGCGTGGCGGACCGGCCTGTGGTCATCCTGGGCGCGGGCATCAACGGCGCGGCGTTGGCGCGCGAGTTGGTGCTGAATGGGGTTCCGGTCCTGTTGGTGGATACAGCCGATATGGCGTACGGCACGACGGCCTATTCGTCGCGGCTGATCCACGGCGGTCTGCGCTACCTGGAGTACGGCGAATTCTCGCTGGTGCGGGAATCGCTGGAAGAGCGGAACCGGCTGCTGCGGCTGGCGCCGCAATACGTGCGCCCGCTGCGGCTGACGATTCCGGTGGGCAAACGGACGGGCGGGTGGATGTCCTCCATCCGGCGCTTCCTGGGCGCACGTTCGTCCGCCACGGAACGCGGATTGTGGTTGGTCCGCGTTGGTCTCGGATTCTACGATCTGTACGCTCGCGATTCGCATCTGCCGCGGCATTCGGCAACACGTGTCGGCGCGGCGGGCTCGGTGCCCGTCGATCCGCGCCGCTACCGCTGGCTGTGTACGTACTGGGATGCGCAGATCCTGTATCCTGAACGGTTCGTGGTGGCCCTGGTCGAAGACGCACGCGCGGCGGCGGACGAGCGAGGCGTGGAGTTTGCGCTGTATACCTACCACCGAGTCCGCCTGGTTGGCGACCGCGTGCAGATCCACCGCGCGGGTGGCACCGGGGGGGAACCGGTGCGAACCGTCCATCCGGCTGCCGTGGTGAACGCGACCGGAGCCTGGGTCGACCGGACCTTGGGGCAACTGGACATCATCACGCGCCCGCTGATCGGCGGCACCAAAGGCAGCCACTTTCTGACCTTCCACCCGGCATTGGCTGAGGCCTTGGGCGGACAAGGCGTATACGCCGAAGCAGAAGACGGTCGGCCGGTGTTCCTGCTGCCTTGGGACGGAGGCACGTTGGTGGGCACGACCGATCTTCCCTTTACCGGTGATCCGGCGGAAGCCGTGGCCGGCGCCGACGAGTTGGACTATCTGGTCGGCGTCGTCCGCCAACTGTTTCCGCAGATCGAGTTGACGCGAGAGGATATCCATTTGCACTACGCGGGCGTCCGGCCGCTGCCGCAAACCGGCGGCGCAACGCCAGCGTCCGTCACTCGCCGGCACTGGATGGAGGGACATCTCGGCGGCGGCGTGCCGGTGTACTCGATCATCGGCGGCAAATTGACCACCTGCCGCTCCTTGGCGGAAGAATCGGCGGCTACCATCCTCCAGCGGCTGGGCCGTTCGCAGCGGGCCAATTCTCGCGAGCGGCCGATCCCCGGCGGCGAGTCCTACCCGGTCGATGAAGCGGCGTTGGAGGCTCAATGGCGGCAACTGGGCGACCGATTTCGCCTGCCGGAAGAAAGCGTGCGGGCGATTTGGACGCTATACGGCAGCCGTACCGAATCCCTGCTGGCAGAATTGGATGCACCGCCCGGCGACTGCGTGGCCGGCACGGCACTGCCAAAGTCGCTGGTGCGTTGGGTGATCCGGCGGGAATGGGTGGCAACGCTGGACGACCTGATCGAACGCCGCCTGATGCTGCTGTACGATCCGGGGCTTTCGCAGGCGACGCTCCGAGACCTCGTGGGCCTGCTCATTCAGGAGGGCAAGCTGGCGGCGGATGACGTTGTGCCCCAGGTCCGGGCAACGTGTCAGCGTCTGCTCGATCACTTCGGCAAACGCATGCCGGAGTGAGAGGAACGTTTGGTAACAGGGAGCCTGACATCCCCGTCGTAGCATGGCTCTCCGAGCCGTGCGGGTTGTGCCAGGACCGAAATTCTGCACGGCTCGGAGAGACCTGCTACGAGGAATCAAATAATTTACCGCCTTTGCGTCCGCTGAGAATGTGCATGACAGGAACATCCGCCCGTGCCGAGGATCTTGTGAACGTGGTTCGCGAAATCGCGCTACAGTTGGACGTGGACTTGCGCCGCGCCCACGAAGCAACGGCCGGCTGGTCGGACGCCGCGGCAACGGACCGGTTGGCGCGCGAAGCCCTGCAGACGGCGCTCGGACGCTTGTCCGCCACCGGCTGCTGGGGGGAAGCGAATCGGCTGCCGTCCGGCGAATTGTGGCGCATCGCCGGGCGGTCGCTGGAGGTCGGCACGCTGCAATGGCGGGCTCGCCACAAGCCACGCGGCTACGCCGGCGACTTCGAGATGCTGGAGCAGATCTGCACCCATTACGTCTGCGATCACCCGCTGGGCGCTGCCTTCGACCGGTTCTTCCAGGCCCAGGCGGCTCCGCAGGCCGTACGCAACCGCACCGATCTGATCGCGGAGGTTATCGCCCGGTTCGTCCGGGACCGAGGCGAAACGCCGGTCCACGTAGTCAGCGTCGGCAGCGGGCCGGCCATCGATCTTCAGCGAGCGTGTCTCACTTTGACCGAGACAGAACGCCGGTGGTTGCAGATGACGTTGCTGGATCTCGATCCCGCCTCGCTGGAGCATGCCCAATCGCGGTTGCGTACGCTGATCGACCCGCGGCAACTGCAATTGGTCCGCGAGAACTTGTTTCGCCTGGCCCAGGGAGGCCGGCGGAGCGATGCGTTGCGCGAAGTTGATTTCCTCGTCTGTTCGGGCCTGCTTGATTACTTTGACGATGCGACGGCCGTCGCCACGCTGAAGCATTTCTGGCAATCGCTCCGTCGCACAGGCCAGGCGTGGGTGTTCAATTTCGCGCCGCACAATCCCAGCCGCGCGTACATGGAGTGGATCGGGAATTGGTACCTGACGTACCGCACTCACCAGGAAATGCTGGACGTGGCGGCGCGTGCGGAGATTCCGCGAGATTGCGTGGCGGTCGCCGCCGAATCCAGCGGCGTGGATCTGTACTGGCAGGTCCGGCGTGCGCCGGGGTGACGGTACGCCTGAGCCTATCCGACGTTCCGGCCGCTGTCCGGGTCAAACAAGTGGCTTTTCGCCAAGTCCAAGAACACCGGCAACACGTCGCCGGGCCGATGACGCCGGTCCGCGGGGACGCGGGCGGTGAGTTGGTGGGGTCCGCAACGAAGCCGCAGGATCGTTTCGGCGCCGAGCGGTTGGCACAGCAGGACTTCGGCCGGCAGCGATTCCCAGTCGGCGCCGGCCGCGCCGTTGGTCCGTACGTTCTCCGGACGTATGCCCAGCGTGAGTTCCCGACCGGACCAGGACTGCAATGGGGGCAGATACTGCCGAGGCAACTTCAGATGCAGAGGCGGACAGACGATCGTCGGCCTACCTTCGACGATCTGCACTCGTCCCGTCAGGAAGTTCATTGGCGGGCTGCCGATGAACTCGGCCACAAAGCGGTTGGCCGGAGCGTGATAGACGTCCAGCGGCGGGCCGACTTGCTGGATCCGCCCCGCGTCCATGACGGCGATCCGCTGGCCGATCAGCATGGCTTCCACCTGATCGTGCGTGACGTGGATCGTGGTGGTGCCCAGTTGCCGCTGCAGCTCGACCAGGTCCGCACGCAGCGATTCGCGCCAACGGGCGTCCAGGTTGCTCAGCGGCTCATCGAACAGGAAGACCTGCGGATCCCGCACGATGGCTCGCCCCAGGGCCACCCGTTGCCGCTGGCCGCCGGACAGTTCCGCGGGGCGGCGCTGCAGCAGAGATTCGATGCCCAGTCTGCGGGCCGCCTCGCGCACGCGCACCTCGATTTCCGCCCGCGGCACCCGCCGCAGCTTCAACCCGAACGCCAGATTCCGGTAGACGTCCAAATGCGGGTACAGGGCAAAGTGCTGGAAGACCATCGCCACGTGGCGGTCTTTTGGGGCCAGGCGGCGCACCGAGCGGCCGCCGATGGAAATCTCCCCCGACGCCGGCTCGTCCAGTCCCGCGATCATGCGCAGCGTGGTGGTCTTGCCGCAGCCGGAGGGGCCGACCACGACGAGCAATTCACCGTCCGCCACGCGCAGATCGACTCCGTCGACGGCCGCCACACCGCCGAAGCGCTTGCACAGGTTTTCCAGGACGACTTCGGCCATGACGTCTACTGTCCGACATCGACTTGCCGCTGCAGCCGTTCGGCTGCTGCGTTCTTTTCTTTGGCTTCCTGCAGACGGCGGGGATCGTTCTCCTTCAGGCCCCCCGCCGTTGCCTCCCAGGCTTGCTCGCGAAGCAGCATGTACCGCTTGTGCTGGTTCAGCCAATCCCGTTCTCCGGCGGCGATGCGGCGATCGTCGACCTTGTCGAATGACTGGCGTGCGGCACGCCACGTCGGCAGAACCTGCGTCTCGATGACCTCTGCGAACTCCTGTGCCGACAACTTGCCCTCCTGATGTCGCCGGTGCGCATGCTGGTATTTCTCCAACAGCTGGTGTTCGACCGCCGACAGTGGCATGACACGGCTGGGGCGAGCGACCGGCGCCGCTGGAGCCAGGGAAACCGCGGCGATCAGCGACACGGCGCCCAGCACCGCCATGACCGCGTTGCGCCAAGTGCGCGTCAGAACCGTCACTTGGTCCAGCGGTTGACTCAAAACCAAGCCGCAGGCGAACCCCGCCACCAGACCGCCGATGTGCGCCGCCATGTCGATGCCGGGGATCGACAGGCCGAATATCAAGTTGTAGAAGACGAAAGCCGAACCGCTGGCGCGCAGACGGCTCAAGATGCTCTTGGGGATCGAGTCGCCGCGAAGCAGGGCGAAGCCCATCAGGCCGCCGAACGCACCGAACACCGCGCCCGACGCGCCGGCGCTGGTCACCTCCGGGTTCCAATACACGCTGGCCAAGCTCCCGAACAACCCGGACAGCACGTACAGCAGCAGGAAGCCCGCGTTGCCCGCCAAACGCTCGATCAGTTGCCCGATGTTCCACAGGACCCACATGTTCAGGCCGATGTGGATCAGCCCGACATGGACAAAGGTGCAAGTGAGCAGCCGCCACCATTGGCCGTCGAGCGTCAGCGCACCGCGGTTCGCGCCCCATCGGACCAAGGTGTCGACGCCGGGCAGGAAAACCGCTCCGCTGTCGATCGCCATCAGCACAAAGATCACCGCGTTGACCGCCACGATCGCCGGCGTCACCAGCATGTGCGGCGTGATCTGGTTCAGCTTCCCCCAGAACTTCATGTGGGCCTGCTGCAGCGATTCGCCCGAGACGACCGGCCAGCCGTAGGGATCGAAAGCAGCAGATGGCGGCGCGCCCGCCGGGCGGGGATCATCAGGCAGGCCGGCCCCGCTTTGAATCACGAAAGGTTGGGCCTCATGCACGGGAATCGCCCGGCCGCACGCGGGACAAGTCCCGTCGGACTGCGGCACCACGGCGGCATAACAATGAGGGCAAGTGACAACCAGCACGAATCCAACCTGCACAGCGTCCGGAAACAAAGCACGCCCAGCGCCTCGGCGCAGGACGTGCGGGATCAACGCCAAGACTTGCTGGCCAGCGGTTTCGGCGCTCAGTCGGGGATGGCCTTCGCTCCCTCGATGATTTCGCTGACGGCCGCTTCCTTCAGGCTGCCGTCGGGGACCGAATGTCTGGATTTCACCGTCTTGGCTTTGTAGTGGATCACCGTGACCTCCGCTTGATCGGCGACCTTGAATCGCTCGGCGTCCCCGGTGATGGTCAATCCGCAACATCCTAGCGACTAACAACCGCGGGGGGAAGAAGTGCAAAGCCTTTTACGGCAACTTGAGCCTGCAGGAATATGTGCTCGTGCATCAAGTCAGGGTTAGCCCAAAGCCGTTGAAGTTAATTGAAGGAGAGCTCTATTTCTCGACAGTAGACATCCCCCACACAGGGACCACGTCGACTTGCCAAATTCCCCGGAAAGAGGGAACATAGGGAACATAGTCGATGAGTTCCTGGAGATTCCAATTCAGAAAGGGCACCATGCGCGAGATCTCTGCCCTGCCTCCCACCGCGCTGTGTTGGCGATGCGATCCCGGCTGCTTTGATTTCGAGACGACGGAGCAGCTGGAAGATCTGAGTGAATTCGTCGGGCAGACGCGCGCGTTGGACGCGGTCCGCTTCGGCATCACGATCCGCCGCGAAGGCTACAACCTGTACGTGCTGGGACCGCCCGGGGTGGGCAAGCGGACGATCGTGCAGAGTTTTCTCGAGAAGAAGTCGGCGGACGAGCCGACGCCGGACGACTGGTGCTATGTCAACAACTTCGATGATCCCCACCAGCCGCGCGCTCTGCAACTGCCTGCCGGACGCGGTCCCAAGCTCGTTCAGGATCTGGAGATTCTGTTCGAGGACCTGCACACGTCAATTCCGGCTGCGCTGGAGATGGAGGAGCACCGCAATCGGCTGCAGGAGGTCGAGGCGGAAGTCAAGGAGCGGCAGTCGCAGGCGTTTCAGAGCCTGGCCGAGAAATCGGGCGAGCGGGGCATCCAGTTGATCCGCACGCCCGCCGGGTTCGCCCTGGCTCCCATGCGCGAGGGCGAAGTGCTGACCCCGGAGCAGTACGAAAAGTTGACCGCCGAGCAGCGTGATGAGATCCAAGCGGCGGTCGACGAGTTGCAGACCGAACTGCGGGCCTTGGTCGAGAAGATCCCGCAGTGGCGCAACGAGATCCGCCGCAAGACCAAGGAGTTGAACCAACAGGCCACGCGGCTGGTCGTCGGCCAGGCGCTGGCCCAGGTGCGCAAGCGGTACACGGATCTGCCGGAGGTGCTCAAGTTCTTCGACGCCCTGGAGGCCAGCGTCATCCAGCGGGCCGACGAGTTTCGCAAGCAGGACGAGGAGTCGGCGGGGCCGTTGGATCTGACCGCCAAACGCCGCAACCTGGCGGATGCGTACAGCGCCAATCTGATCGTAGAACACGGCCAGACGCGCGGCGCGCCCGTGGTGTACCTGGAGCACCCCAGCTACGTGAACCTGATGGGGCGCGTCGAGCACGAAACGCAGATGGGTACGCTGGTCACCGACTTTACCCTCATCAAGTCCGGCGCGCTGCACCGAGCCAACGGCGGATACCTGGTCATCGAGGCCGTGCGGCTTATGCGGCAGCCCTTTGCCTGGGAGGCCCTCAAGCGGGCCCTGTACTCGCAGCACGTCAAAATCGAGTCGCTGGGGGAAAACCTGGGCCTGATCAGCACGGTGTCGCTGGAGCCGGAGCCGATTCCGCTGGACGTCAAGGTCGTGCTCCTGGGCGATCGCATGCTGTACTATTTGCTGCACCAGTACGACCCGGACTTCGGCGAACTGTTCAAAGTGGCAGCCGACTTCGAGGAACAGATGGAGCGCTCGCCGGAGAACTGCCGGCTGTACGCGCGGCTGATCGCCACCCTGGTGCGGCGCGAGAAGCACCGGCACTTCGACCGCACCGCCGTGGCCCGCGTGCTGGAGCACAGCGCCCGCGTCGCCAGCGACTCGGAACGGCTGACCACGCACATGCGCACCGTGGCGGACTTGCTGCGGGAAGCCGACTACTGGGCCGAACAGGAGGGCTGCGACCAGGTCAGCGTTCGGCACGTCCAGCAAACGATCGACAAACAGGTGTACCGCGCCGAGCGGTTGCGGCACCACGTGCAGGAGGAAATCCAGCGCGGCACGCTGCTGATCGACACCAGCGGCCAGCGGGTCGGCCAGGTGAACGGCTTGTCGGTCATCGATCTGGGCAACTTTGCCTTCGGCCGTCCCTCGCGGATTACGGCCACGGCACGACTGGGCAAGGGCGAAGTGGTCGACATCGAGCGGGAGGTCGAGCTGGGCGGCGCGATCCACTCCAAGGGCGTGCTCATTCTGTCGTCGTTCCTGGCATCGCGGTACGCCCAGCGGCACCCGCTGTCCGTATCGGCCAGCCTCGTGTTCGAGCAATCGTACGGGATGGTCGAGGGTGACAGTGCCTCGGTGGCCGAGTTGTGCGGGCTCCTCTCGGCGCTGGCCGACGTCCCGATCAAACAGTCGCTGGCCGTCACCGGATCGGTCAATCAGCACGGCCAAGTCCAGCCGATCGGCGGCGTGAACGAGAAAATCGAGGGGTTTTTCGATGTTTGCCGCGCCCGCGGACTGACGGGCGATCAGGGCGTGCTGATCCCCGCGTCGAACGTTAAACACCTGATGCTACGGGAAGACGTCGTGGCCGCGGCGGCCGACGGCAAGTTCCACGTCTGGCCGATCGAGACGGTGGATCAGGCGCTGACCTTGTTGACCGGAGTGCCCGCCGGAGAGCCCGACGCCGAAGGGCGCTTTCCCGCGGGCACGCTGAATCAGCGTGTGGCGGACAGGCTATGGGAGATGTTACAGTTGCGGCAGAAGTACAACACGGAAGGCAAGTCGGAGAAAGCGAAATGATCGTTGCGGAAGAACAGGAAACGCGGCGGATTGTCGTGGCCGTGGACGCTTCCCCGTGCGGGCGAGCGGCGTTGGAAACGGCCACGCAGTGGGCGGCCCAGGTGCGGGCGGAATTGCAGACGCTGTTTGTCGAAGACGCCGACCTGTGGCGATGGGCCAGTCTGCCGTTTGCCAACGAAGTGCCGCTGTCCTATGCGGTGCCGCGGCCGTTGGGCGTGACCGGCCTGGAGTGCGCGTTCCGGGCGCACGCCGAACAGGTGCGTCGGGCGCTGGCCGAAGCCGCCGACCGGCTGCAGGTCCGCTGGTCGTTCCAGGTCCAACGCGGGGACCTAGTCCGGACCAGCCGGGCGCTGGCCGGGCAGGCGGCGCTGCTGATCGTGGGCATGGCCGAAACGGCCGGCACCGCGTCGCGCGAACGTCGCGCGGCCGCGGGTTCGATTCTGGTGATCGACGAGGGCTCGTCCAGCAGCGACGGCGTGCTGAGAATCGCCGCTGAACTCGCCGAGACCAACCTCGGCGACCTCGTGGTGCTGAGTCCGGCGTCCGAAAACGGCGCCGGACCGGCGCGGCGGAGGGAGATCGACCAGTGCCTGGACGGCTGTCACGCCGGCTACACGGTCCAGCCCTTGCCGGCGCTGGATGCGCGCACCATCGTGCGGCTGGCCGAGCGGATGCGAAAACGGTTGATCCTGCTCGTGCTGCACAGCGAACTGCTGGACGAAGCCGACCTGGAGATCCTGGTCAAGCAACTCGCATGCCCGCTGGCGCTGGTGCCGTGAGACGCTCGGACGATCTCACAGCAAGCATGGCCAACCAAGTCCCTCCTCACTATAATCGGCCCGGCGGTTCTTACCGAATTGCAGCCATGAGAGACTGGCGGGGAGTGAACTTGAATGCAAAGCAAACGTCAACGTGGCATAGCGGTCCTGTTGGCGACGCTCATGGCCGGCTCTTCCGTTGGCTTCGTTCAGGCCAAGTCTCCTTTCGACGACGCTGTGGCCGTCTGGCAGATGAAGCAGTTGGCGGGAACCGCGAACGAGGGCGACGATCTGGCGGCGGTGGGCCAGGTGCGCATCGTCGCACTGGCGGGCGCGGACCGCGAGGCATCGTTGGCCCGAGGCGGCGACGGCTACGCCGTGCGACTGGAGGGCGGGTATCTCACCACGAGTTCAAGAAAGCCGATCCAGTTGGCCGGCAAGCAGGCGTCGATCTGCCTGCGGCTGCGCGATCCGTCGGGCCAATGGCTCGGCGGGCTGTTGGCGTCGGCGGATTCCAAGGACCGGCTGGCGAACCTGATCTACGCCGGCGGCAAGGAGTTGGTTTATCGCTGGCGGACCACTCCGCTCTGGCAGCGCGTGGAAGGGATGAAGGAACCGACCGAAGAGAACCTGCGCAAGGCCCAGCGAGGAACCTACGGGTTCAACGGCGAGTCGAACGATGCGCACGATTTGCTCGAGTACCCGGCGCGGCAGTGGATTTGCTCCGTAGTTCGCGTACACGACGACGGCCGGGTCGTGGTCACTGACGCCAGCGGCCAAGCGGAGCGAGCGATCGACATCGAGCGGCAGTCGATCAGCGGAGAGGCATTCTATGTCGGCGCCAAGGTGGGGACGGCGGAGTTCCTGGACGGCGAGATCGCGGAAATCCTCTTCTACAGCCGGCCGCTGACCGACGAGGAGACGAAACGACTCCAACGCAGCTTGTTGGCGAAGTGGCGACTGGCCGCCACTTGCGAGTCGAAGAATGGCGCTGCGCCAACCGACGGGCTAGTTTTGCATCTCGATGCCGCCCAGGTGAAATTCGACGAGAACGGCAAGGTCGCCGTCTGGAACGACATTTCGGGCCATTCTCGCGACGTGAAGCAACCGGTCGCGGACTGGATGCCCCAACGCGTGGCCGGCGCTCTGGGCGGGATGCCCGCCATACGTTTCCGCCACGGGCAGTACCTGCAAGGACCGGCCGCACTGGCCGAAGGCGACGACAGTTTCACCATCGTGGCCCTTTGGCGCCGTGACCATCTGAACGGTTCGCAAGTGATTTGCGAGCAAAACTCGCCCGGGAAACAAGCAGGGCGTCGTGCAGCTCTCTTGTCGCAGGGCAGCGCGGCGCCGCACTACGCCAGCGGGAACTTCAACGACGGCGTGCTGCCGGTCAGCGCTCCGCTCGATTGGGTCGGCCGGGACGGCTGGCACGACGTGATCGTCCGCTTCGCGGATACGATCGTCGAACTGTACGTCGACGGCGTGCTGATCGACGAGGAATGGCCGCATGGCGAGTTGTATCGTTTCCAAAGTCCGTTTCTCATCGGGGCCGGCTATTCCGCCGAAGGCCGGTTGCAGACGCCGTTTTCCGGAGAGATCGACCACGTGGCCCTGTGGGATCGCGCGCTGAAGCCGGAGGAGATCGCGGCCCTTTCCGGCGGTGCGGAACACGTTGCCCGGCGCGATCTGGAGATCCTCGGCCCGCCGCAGCGGAGCCTGCAGTACTGGAGACCTCGCGGCAAGGCCTACGCCGGCGACTGTATGGTGACCTGCAGGGACGGCGAGTTCCACCTGTTCTACCTGTACGACCGGCTGCACCACGGCGCCAAGTGGGGACTGGGCGCCCATCAGTACGGCCACTTCTCCTCGACCGACCTGAAGCACTGGACGCATCATCCGCTGGCCGTTCCCATCCAACGGCAGTGGGAATGCGCCATGGGCACGGGAAACGTGATCTTCAATCCGAACGACCGGAAATGGTACGCGTTCTACACCGACTGCGGCAGCCGGATCCAGTTCGTCGACAAGCCGCAGCGCGGGGCGTGGCTGTTCCGCTCGGTCAGCGAGGACGGAATCCATTTCACGAAAGACTTCAAGCCGGTGCTACCCGGATTCGACAGCGACATCTTCTATGTGCCCGAAACGCGGACGTTCCACTTGATCGCCGAGGGCGGGCGGACGCACTATGAGTCGGGCGACTTGCAGAGATGGACCGAGGTGCCGGACAGCGAGTTCCGCAAGACGGCACAGCGTGACAACCTGAGCCGCATCTGCCCCGACACGCTGGCCTGGAACAGCTGGTACTACTTCACGACCGGTTCCAGCCGGATTTACAAGTCGCGCCGTCCCGTAGGGCCTTGGGAAGAGATCCCCAAGAACACCTTCGACGGCCTGTTCTTTTCCAAGATGCACGAGTTCAAAGACGGACGGGCCTTGGCCGCCGGCTGGGTTGCCTTTCCTGGCTGGGGCGGGAATCTCGTGGTCCGCGAACTGGTGCAGTCGCCCAATGGGGAACTGGGTTTGAAGTTCGTGCCCGAGATGATTCCCGCCTGTGGGCCGCCGCTGGCGCCACAACTGGCGGCCAAGAGGGGGGACGTATCGGGCGATTTCGCAGCGTTGCGAGTTCGCGCTGAGGACACGCTTTCCTATGCGGCCGTGGACAACGTGCCGCACGACAGCCGGATTCGCTTGACCGTTCGCCCCGCGCCGGGAGTCGAGGTGTTCGGCGTCTGTCTGTGCGGCGAGGGCGACTACCGAGCGGGCAGCGAACTGTCCTTCCGCCCGGCCTCGAACCACGTACAGTTCGCGCATCCTCACGAGGGCGGCGTGGGAAAGAAACAACCGGTCGTCACGCTGATGGGCGGCGACACGGGAGCGCTGCCGTCCGTCGAGGGGCTGGACAAACCGTTCACCCTGGACATCATCACCAAAGACCGCATCTTGGACGTATGCATCGGAGAGCGTCGCACGTTCATCGCCCGCCGAGCGGATCCAGGCGGCAATCGCCTGTTCTTCTTCGCCCAAGGCGGCGAGGTGGTCTTCGAGCAGATCGACGTTCGGCCGCTGGCGATGGAGTAACGTCCCGACAACAAGGAGATTCCTCATGTCTGTCCGAAATTGGCGTCGCCAGGCGTCTTTCGCCGTCCTGGCGTTCTGTTGCGTCGCTGTCCACGCTGCCGAGGCGCCGTTCGCCTGGCAGCAGGACTATGCCCGCGTGACGGAAGGAGGCGCCATCGACTTCCTGCGCATCGCCCACGGCACACTGGCCGATGCCCACACCAGCATCCAGGAACTGTATGCCTGGCAGTTCGACGGTCCGGCCGAGCGCGACATGCGCGGCGTCAAACCCCTGGGCAAGGGCCGCGACGCGGGAGCCATCGAGAGTTTCTGACGCCGGCCAGGAGGCAAGTGTGGTTGGGTTGAAGGGCCGGAACGGCGAGTGTAACGCTGGCCACGCCGCCGGCGGGAATGCGGGTGGGACCGTCGCTGAGGATTCGCACGGGCACCCAGCGTGATCTTCACTTCAACGCCCAGTAGTCGGCAGACTCTTCACGTTCCAGCAGGCGATCGATCAAGGCCCGCTGGTCTTCCACCATGTATTCGGGCGACATGCCAACGGCGATCTTGTCCTGGAACGGCACCGGCTTGGCCGGATCGCTCATGTACTCATCGACGCCGGGTTCCTGCGGCGGGCCGCTCGGTGGCTCCGAAGCGAGGGCCGGGCTTCGTTGTCGGTTCAGGCCGAGGGCGGCCGAAGTTGGCCATGGAATTGAAGGCGTGCGGAAGCATCAGGGCGCCGTGGTGGTGCCAGTCGTCGCCTACGAACCAGTCGCAGATGGGCGCCTGGGGCGAAACGGCGACCAGGGCCGGATGGGCGTCGATCATCCCGACCGCGGCGTAGAAGCCCGGATACGAGATGCCCCACAGGCCCACCTTGCCGTTGTGGCCCGGCACGTGCTTCAGCAACCAGTCGATCGTGTCCCACGTGTCGCTGCTCTCGTCGATTTCCGCCGGCCCTTGCTTGCCCGGCCGATGCGGCCGCATGTTCACAAACTCGCCTTCCGACATCCAGCGGCCGCGCACGTCGTGGTACACGAAGAGGTACCCTTCCTTGCCGGCCAACGGCGACGGCCCCAAGTCGCTCCGTTTCACGAACACCTCGTTCAGAAAGCTGTGGAATTCGATCGGCAGGACAAGAAGCACAGGAAAATGGAAATGGCTGACGGAAAAATGGGATGACAGAAAAATGAATCGCGGAGAAGCCGCGATTCGCTTCCGATCATCTTTCTGTCACCCCACTTTTCTGTCTTCTTTGTTTCTGTGTGTTCGATGCCTGATTCTCGATCACATGGGCGATGCCTTGGCCGGCCGCTCGTCGCGAACGGCCTGCGAAAAGCCTTCGATGCGGTTGTCCGCCAGTTCGATCCGTTCGGAGCCTGCCGAGATCCGAATCCCGACGCGGTCAGCCGGTTCCCGCGTTTCCCGCAGTTCGTTGCCGGCGATCTTCAAGTCCTTGGTCCGGCCCTGAATGTCGATGCCGATGCCATCCTTGTCGCCGCTGTTGACGATCCGATTCCGCTCCAGCACGTTGCGATTGGCCCAGAAATCCTTGCCACGGCTTTCGTCCCGGAACAGGACGCCGGCCTTGCCGCTGTTCGTGACCTCGTTGTCTCGCATCACGTTGTCCGTGTCGTTGTGTCCGACCGAGATGCCATAGCTGCGGTTGGCGTCGATGCGGTTGCCTTCGGCCAGTCCGTATTTCACGCCCCAGCACCAGAACAGGCCGATCTCGTTTCGCTCCAGGCGATTGCCGATCAAACGCGGGCGCTGCGAGCCGGAGCCCGGGTGCAGGCCCAGTCCGGCATGGTCGTGGCTGTGACACTCCTCGATGGCCACGTCGTGGCAGATTTGAAAACTGATCCCGTCGCCGTTGTAGTTTCGTGCCTCGACGCGGCGGATCGTGTAGCGGTTGCAGTCTTGCAGGAAGATACAACCGGCGTAGTTGCCGTTCAGGTTCTCGTTCTGCTGGCGATTGCCGTCCAGGGCCAGATCTTCGATTACTACGTCCGCCGTGTATTCGCTGGTCAACAGCGGAAACAGCGACGCGCAGGTCGGCTTGCCGGAAACCCACAGATTCTCGCGCAGGCCGTCGTTCAGCTTGAAGCGGTTTCCGGATCGCGCCACGAGCGTGCGTTTGATCACCGTCCGGCCGCCGTCGTGCGGATTTGTGGCCTGCAACACGACGCCGTCGCCCACGCGGAAGCCGCCGGGGGCGGACAGCGTGATCTCCTGGTCGTACCAGTCCGAGTCGTCCGCCAGCGGGATCGTCTCCGAGGCGATCTTGGTGATGACCGTGTCGGCCCCGCTGCCGCGCAGCCGCAAGCGGGAAGGCAGGAAGATGGCGTTGCGGAGCGTAAACGTGCCCGGCAGCAACTGGACCGTGCCGCCGCCCAGCCGGGTCACGTAATCGACGGCGGCCTGAATCACCTTGTCGTCGCGGCCCACCAGGTCCGCCTTGTCCGGCCCGACCGTGATCGTCAGCCGCTGCTCCCAGTCCGGCTCGTGAACCTCGTCACCGTCCGTGGCGCGGGGATTCGCAACGCTCGGCACCTCGCCGCCGCGCAGACCCCGGCTCGACGCCCGCAGGCCAAGTGCCGCTGCGGCACACGCAGTGGTCAGGAAAGATCGGCGATTGAACATGTCGTTCTTCATCAGGCTGCTCCTGGGTACAGAAAGAGAAGAAAGCTGACAGAAAAATGGGGTGACAGAAAAATGAAGAGGAGAAGAAGCAGTTGTTCTTCCGCTTTCGCTTTTCCCGTCATTTTTCTGTCATCTCATTTTTCTGTCAGCTTTTCCGCCACTCATTTTTCTGTCATCTCATTTTTCTGTCAGCTTCTTCTGCGCCTTTTCTGTGTTTCAGTTTTTGAGCGTCACGGTGTACCGGTAGTTGTCCGCCGTGGCCCAATCGGCCGGATTCGACTCTTGGCCGTAGGTGGTCAGGTGCAAGACCAGCGCGTGCGTCTGGCGATCCTCGTACAGCGAGAAATTGGAGAACTGCACGCCGGGTCCTTGATCGCTCTGGCGGTCGTCGATCACGGTGACGGTCGCCCGCCGGAGGGCCGCCTTCGCCTCGCCCACCTCGGCGATTACCAGCGGATACCGCGGCGAGTTGCCTGCGGGCGGCGTCGGCGAGATGTTGCCGATCCAGTACAGCTTGCCGGTGATGCTGTGGCGGATCATGCGGTGGATCGAGGACGGCGAATAGAACCGACTGCCATCGTCGTACGTCCAGACAGCAGGCGGCGTGAGCGTCCGTCCGCCGTCGGTCGAAACACTGAAGAACTTGTGGCCGGGCAGCTTTGCCACGGTGCCGTCCCAGCCGTGCGTCGAGCCCCGCCAGACGACCAGCAGCCGGCCATCGCGCAACTCCGCCAATTCCGGCTCCATCAGCCCCCGAGCCGAATCCTCCGGCGAGATCTCGACCCGCGCGCCCGGCGTCCATTCGTAGCGGCGCTGTTCCGCATTCCACTTGCCAAGCATCAGCACCGAACCCATCCGCCACGGGCGTTGGTCGTTCTTGGGGTCGGCCGGCGCATTGGCGTGAGCCAGGCAGACGACCAAGCTGCCATCGCCGCGTACAAGTATGTTGTTCCCCAGATATGCCTCGTTGTGGTTCAGAAATGTGGGCTTGAGCGGCTGCTGGGGATCGAACGGGTCGCCCGCTTCATAGGTCAGCTGCCGCGGCTCGCTCCACGTCCGGCCTAAATCGCTGGAGGTGCGGACGTACGTGAAATTGTGGTACACGCCGCGGACCGTGATCTGCCTCAGCCACATTTGCACGAGCAAGCCGCTGGCCGGGTCGTGCGCCGCCGGTCCTTCGCCCTCCCACACCGTCACGCCGGCGTAAGTCACGTTGTTCGACGGCTGTACCGCCACGAAGTCGGACCACGTCCGGCCGTTGTCCGTCGACCAGCGAGCCCGAATATCGTCGCCCACGTCGGACTGACTCTCGTAGGCCTGCACTTCGCGTAATTCCAACTTGGGCCCCACGGAACTCACCGACACCAGCGCCGCCTGCCGCGGCCGCTCGTGCCGCTTGTACAGATCTTTGGTCACGGAGGCGATCGGCGCGTTGACCTTCCAGGGCGGTGTCGCAGCGTCGGCAACCGGCGCGCCGGCTTCTCCGCCTCGGCCGGTGCCAGCGGTCAAGACAACGGCGAGCACGACAATCGCCGATCCCAGACGTGATGCCCCGACTGCGGTCATGATTTGGATCTCCTATTGAACCTGCGGCGGCGGCACCGCTTCGCCCTGCAACTGGGCCAGTCGCTCGGGTTCTGTGTACGTGCCGTAGAAGGGCGCGTTGGCGTCGAGCCACAGGTACAGCCGGCGGCGGTCGGCGTCGGGCAAGGCCGTCTGCGACGCGTGGGTGGCATCGGCGAGGACTTGGGTTAGCGGACTCTGATCTGCGCCGCTACGGCCGGGGCGAGTCACCGTCTGGTTCAGCGAGGCTCCGCCCCACTCGTTCCAACGCACAAACGGTTTCAAGTTCTGGTAGCTCCGCGTAAACCCGCCCTGCACTTGGCCCGTCAGCGCGAGCGGGCTTTTTCCGGGGCCGCCCTGCCCGTCGTGGCAACGCACGCAGTGGCGGTCGAGTACGGGCTGGACGAGCAGCGGGAAACTCAGCGGTCGCGTGCCTTCCGGGCCGGGCTCGATCGAGGAGGGCGGGCGGCGGACGGCGAGCAACGTCCGGTTCGCAGCCACTGTGCCGGGCCGCTCGTGGCAGCCCACACAGCCGCGCTGTTGACCGGGCTGGAGGTAGACGACGCTGCGCATGGTTTGGACCGCGCGGCCGTCACCGTCCACCGCTTGGAAGTACAGCGGTTTCCGCGCCGGAGCCCGGAAGTACGCCGAGCCGTCCTCTTCGACGTTGACCGTGCCCAACAGCATGCGGGCGCTTTCCGCGTTGGCGTAACCCAGTCGCGGCTGGTTGGCCACGTGCGTGTGCGTCTTGGGCAGAACCTGGTAGATGCGCAGCTGCGTGATCGGTCGGTTCGTGGGAAGCGGGAAGAGGCTTTGCTGGACGTCGGTCAGCACGAACTCGCCCTCGTCCTGCAATTCCTCGCCCTGCGAGCCGGGCAAAGGCGGAGGGATCGGGCGCGGCGCGAGCGGAATGGGGTACATACACGATGCCTCGGCGTCGCGGTACAGCAGTTCAAGATTGCCGAAGCGATCGAAGTAGTACAAGCCGGTGCGGGTGTCGCGTTTCTCGCCGGAACTCATGCCGGGCAGCGTGTCGAAGCTGAAGCCAACCAGGAAGTAGTTCTCCGACAGCGGCCACGGGCCGTGAAAATAGCTCTTCGGCCAGCCGTTGGCTTCCGGGTAGGTCACTTCCGGAGTCAACGCGGTGATGGAATTGAATGAATCTTCGCCCGTGCCTGGCTCCAGCGCAAGGCGTTTCGGGTCCACCACGACCAGCGATCCGCCCACGTCGGCATGGTGCGCGCCGGCCACGAACAGGATCTTGTCCGAGCCCGGAATGGCATGGGGCTGGAAGCAGGCATTGATGCGCATCGTGTAATTGCCGAACAAGATGGCCGGGTTTGAGCCGTCGGGATTGGTCGTCCATAGGCCGTGGAAGTTGGCGGCGGAACGGTCCACGTAATCCCACCGCGAATAGACGATGCGGCCGTCGTTCATCACCGACGGATGCCATTCGTTCGTTTCGTGCCACGACAGCGTCCGCACGCCGCTGCCGCCGGCGTTCATGCGGTGCAGCGTGTACGCCGGCAGCGGTTCCCACGGATTGTGGCAGCGGCCGAAACCGCCGCGGCGCGTGGACATGAAAGCGAGTCCGCCGTCCGGCAGCGGGCAAGGGTCGAAGTCGTCGTTCGGCCCGTCGGTCAAGGCCCGCAGTTCGCTGCCGTCGACGTTGACAGCATAGATGTGGAAACATCGGCGCTGGGGCGAGTAGAAATCGGGCTTCTCATCGGCCCGCTCGGCAAAGGCGAAGTAGACGGTGCGCGCGTCGTAGCTCAGAGCCAGCGTCGTATAGTTGCCTCGCGGCAACCGCCCGGCGATCAGGTCGCGCGTCTTCAGCGACCGCCCGGGCTCCTCCAGCACGGACACGCCGCCGCCTGCCACGTCGCCGTAATCATAGAAATACGCCAGATATTCGTGCAGCATCTGCGAGATGAACCGGTGCCGCTTCATGAAGACCAGCGACTTGCCGGCCAGCAGCGGATTCTTGAGCGCCAGGTTCCGCGTGGCCCAGCGCACTTGGTTGTACAGCGTCAAACGCCGTTCCGCGTCGAGACGATCCACGCTGGCGACTTCGCCGCGCAAGCCACGGAGCGCGGTAGCCTCCGGCTCGAACTCCACTCCCGGCAACGCGCGCTGCAGATCAGCCAGCAACCGTTCGCCCCGCCGCAGCGCCTCGCGGACCGCCGGGGGGGAGTCGGGCGCCCGCTCACAACGTCGCTCCTGAGCCCTCCAGTCGGCCTCGATTTGCCGTTCGAAAGGGATATCCGAGGCCATATTCGGAGCCGCTGGAAGCGTGCCGCCGGCGAGCAAGCTCGACGAGATTAGCACTGCCGCAAGAGGCGTCCTGCTGCGTCGTCGGGAGTTGGGTCTGTCGTCTAGCATACTGGAGGCAATTCGTATGGCTCGTCCAGTTGAATCGCCGTTCCGTCGAAATGCGCTCGAAGGCTGATCGCAGGCATGATCTGGAATTCCTTATCGTTGGCTTTCGTTATGGTACTCCGGCAATAGCTAGCCTACAAGATCGCCTGCCTTCAAGTTGCCGCCGCGCGGCCGTTTTCCATCCGCCAACGGCGGAAGCCGGCACCGTACGCATCCAGCGGCGGGTCGCCGAATCGCTTTACATAGTCGCCGTCCACCCAAGCCGCGAACGTGGTCACGTGCCGCACGCCGCGTTCGGCGTACAGGCGCAGGTCGTCGCGGAAGACTTCGTCGTGCCAGGGAAGCCGTTTCACGTTCTGGCGCTTCCAGCCGGAGAACCGCGACAGGTCCAGCCAATACTCCAGTGTCTGGGCGCCCTCGCGGCCGAACCAGGCGAGATTGGCGTCCAGGGCGTCGAGCAACCGGCCGTGTGCCAAGCTGCCGCCGTCCGGCATCTCACGCTGCCGAAACGGAACGTCGTACTTGCGCTCGATCGGGGCGAACTCCAGGAAGATCCCTGGCAGGGGCTTGATCTGCGTGGGCGACTGCAGCGTTCGCGCGTAGGCAAGGTGGGCCAGTTTCGCCTGCGGGTCCACTTGCCGAATCGCCTGCAGCACGTGGTGCTCCAGCAGCAAGGCCTGATCGCTGTCGCTCAAGCCGCGGCATTGGGGACAGCGGCACATCGGCCGGCCGTCGTCGATCCAATAAAAGTAGCGGTTGGTCGTCGAACGCAGGACCTCCGTGTACTTGATCGCATTCTCGGCCACCACGTCCAGCGCGGCCTGCGAGTGCACGCACAGGTTGTACGCCCTCTCGCGATCACCCTTGTCCGTCATCGGAAACATAGTCGGATCTTTGTCGAACAGGGCTCGCGGCAGCAAGTCGCTCATCGCGTGCAGTTCGTGCTCGACCTGCAGTCCGAGTTGACGGCTCGATTCCAGGAACTTCTGGCCGTCGTCTGTCTGCACGAACGCGGCCACCTCGTGCGGAAAGATATGGGTTGCCACGGTCGACAGCCCCGCCCGCTTGGCCCGCGCCGGCCAGTCCAGCGTCCGCAGGTCGCTCAGCACGACCACCACGCCGCGCGTCAGGAAGAACGGCTCGCCTGAGGCTGACGTGGAAACCGGGATCTTATCGTCACCTGCAGCCCATCCGCCGCGATTCGGCCACCCGGCTCCCGCCGCCACGCCCGCCGCTCCGCCCAACCACCCGAGCATCGTCCGCCTCGAAACGCGAGTTCCCGGCCAGCTATCTGATTCTTGATTCTTCATCGCAGTGTACTCCCGTCTGTGCCTTGCGGTGGTCCTCACGCGGAACCGAAGTAGGTTGGGACTCCGTCCCGACCCGGTCGGGACGGAGTCCCAACCTACAAAGACTCTACGCGAATTCTCGACCCGCCGTCAACTTGTCGTCCGAAGATTCGCCTTCCTTGCTCCCGAAATGCCGGGACTTTAGAATTCCGGTTGGGACCGGCGAATTAACAACTGTCGCAACTTCATCGTAGCCATCACGCTCCGCGTGATGATCGCCAACAAGAACTGTGTGGCGATCATGAGCACGGGTGCAGTGAATCGTGCATCACGCTCCGCGTGATGATCGCCAACAAGAACTGTGTGACGATCATGAGCACGGGTGCGGTGAATCGTGCATCACCCTCCGCGTGATGATCGCCAACAAGAACTGCGTGACGATCATGAGCACGGGTGCGGTGAATCGTGCATCACCCTCCGCGTGATGAT
>CAZAQY010000016.1:0-9570 GCA_964486845.1 uncultured Pirellulaceae bacterium | reverse complement strand
CGCCAACAAGAACTGGACAGTGATCGGTTCGCCGGTCCTTGGTTCTGACCCGTCTACTCTTGCCAGGGACAAACAACATGACCCCGAAAACACTCTCAACACCGCGTTTCGCTCCTTCGACATGCGTGCGAATTGCGATCTGGCTCAGCTGCCTCTCGCTGGCACTGCTGCTGAGTGCTTCGGCCCGAGCCGAACGCCAGACGTTCAGTCTGGACGGCACTTGGGACATCGAGGACGGCAAATCCGCCACCGAGATCCCTGCCAAGTTCACGCACCGCGGCCCCGTCCCCGGAATGGCGAACCTGGCGACGCCGCCGTTTGAGAACGTGGACCGGTTTTTCGCCCGCGAGCAGCTGGCCAATCGCATCCGCTGGAAACTGTCGCCGCCGGAGTGGCTCAAGGAGTATTGGAATGGCAAGGTCGATCAGGACCGCGACTATTTCTGGTATCGAACAACGTTCCGCGCGCCGGCCCCGCGGCCGGTGGCGCTGTTGAAGATCAACAAGGCCCAGTTCGGCACGGCCGTGTGGCTGAACGGCCGGAAACTGGGCGAATACGCCGGGTGCTTTACCGCCAGCTACTTCCACCTGGAGGAAGCCATCCGCTGGAACGAGGACAACACGCTCGTCGTGCGCATCGGCGCTCATCCCGCCGTGCTGCCGGACACGTACCCCGCGGGCTCGGATTTCGAGAAGATCAAGTGGACGCCCGGCATCTACGACAGCGTGTCGCTGATCTTCTGCGACAATCCGCGGATCGAGACGATTCAAGTCGCGCCGCGAATCGGCAAGGGCGAGATTACCGTGCAGACCAAACTTCGGAACTGCGGCGCAGCGGCGGTGTCCGCGTCGCTGGTCCACACGGTGAAGACGTGGAAGGGCGGCGAGCAAGTCGCCGCTTCTGCTCCGCAAGCAGTGCCTCTGGCTCCCGGCCAGGAACAGGTCCTCACGCAGACGATCCCGATTCCCGACGCCCATCTGTGGTCTCCGGAAGACCCGTTCCTGTACATGCTGGAATCGAGCACGGGCGGCGACTCGGTCAGTACGCGTTTCGGGATGCGCGAGTTTCGGTTCGACGCCGCTACAAAGCGAGCTTACTTGAACGGCAAGGTGTATTACTTGCGCGGCTCGAACATTACGCTGCACCGATTCTTCGAGGATCCACTGTGCCGGGACTTGCCCTGGAACGACGCTTGGGTCCGCAAACTGCTCGGCGAACTGCCCAAGCAGATGCACTGGAATTACTTCCGCTTCTGCATCGGCCCGGTGCCGGATCGCTGGTTGGACATTTGCGACGAGGTTGGCCTGCTGATTCAAAACGAGTTCTTCGTCTGGACCGGCGGCCCCGGCTGGTACGAGGGCTACTCCCGCACCTACGACGCGGACGAGATGATCCGGCAGTACAAGGGCTGGATGCGCGACCACTGGAATCATCCCAGCGTCGCCGTATGGGACGCCAACAACGAGACCAAGGACGCGATGTTCGGCGAGAAGATCATCCCGGCCGTCCGCCCGCTGGACTTGTCGAACCGTGCCTGGGAGAACAGCTACAACCCACCGGCCGATCCCAACGACCCGGTCGAGCATCACCCCTACTTGATGATCGGGGGCTACTTCGGCGAATTGAAGTTCAAGATGAGCGACCTGGAAACGATGGACAGCAAACCGCGTCCCGGATCGCTGCCGTCCGACACGAATCCGCGGCTGATCAACGAATACGGCTGGCTGTGGCTGAACCGCGACGGAACGCCCACGCGGCTGACCGAACGCGTCTACGAAAAGCTGCTGGGAGCCGATGCCACACCTCGCCAACGACTGGATTTATGGTCCTACCTGTTGGCCGGGAAGACGGAATTCTGGCGGGCCCATCGGCAGTACGCGGGGATCATTCACTTCGTCTACTTGACGTGCAGCTATCCGGGCGTCTACACGTCGGACCACTTCCGCGATGTAACGAAACTCGAACTCGATCCCGCCTTTGTCGATTACGTGGGCCAAGCCTTCCAGCCGCTGGGCGTGTACATCAACTTCTTCCAGCCGAATCTTTCCGCCGGCACCAGCCGCACCTTCAAGATCATGATGGTCAACGACCACCCGCAGGCCGTACGCGGGACGCTGGTACTGTCGTTGGAGGACGAATCCGGCCAGTCTCTGGCCAACACCGAGCGTCGTTTCGAGTTGGCCGCCGGCGGCGATGCCAAGTACGAATTGCCGCTGACCATCCCCCGAACCAACGGCAAGTGCATGCTGAAGGCCATCGCGTCGCCCGACAACGGCGGCAAGAGCGACGCGACCATCTGCCGCCGCTGGGTCAAAGTCGAGTGAGCGGGAACCCGATGCGGCTTCCTCACAGACGTACCGTGCAGGAAGGTCGCCCTGGGTACGTCTGAAAGCCGAGAGAATCCGTGGAGCGAGGGCTGAAGCCGGGCAGGCCGCGATGTCTTTGGTCTCGGATACTGCGGTTACCAAGCGGCCGGGTGAACGGTAAGTGTGGCACGGCTAGCAAAGCAATCCGTGCCACACACAAGCGGCGAAGCGGAGGACCTGGTCAGCGCTCTACAGGGGCGTTGTTTTTCTCGCTGTCCAGTTCCTTCAACCCGGCGCGGATGGTGGCGGCGATTTGGCGGCCGGTTTCCTGCCGCTTGGCCGTTGCCTGATCTGCGTCGGGCGTTCCCTCGGCCTTCCAGGCCGCCAGCAGGTGTTCGCCGTTGCCGCCGGCGGACCAGCCGGTGAATAGGATTCCCAACATCTTGTCGGTCGCGTCCTGACGGGCGCAGCGGATCAAGGCCACGGCCGCGTCGGGCTTCTTCCACGGCGCCGGCAACACGCGGAATCCCTGCTGTTGGAAGAAACGCACCGAGGGGTAATCCTTCCGGAGTTCGTAGTGCCAATCGCACATGATGATGTCCTTGGGGATCAGGCCCAGCGCCCTGTGAGACCCCGTCTTGCTCGCCTCCCACGAGCCATACGGGAACACCGAGGCATCCAGCAGCCGGTCGCCCCACATCAGCATCTCGACGCCCTTCTCCTTCACGAGATGTTGGTGCAGACGGTTGACCACGCCGGCAAACAACTCGCCTTTGTCCTTGCCACGGCACCGTGGACATTTTTCGTCGCCAATCAAGAACACCTCGTCCATGCCCACGTGCAAGGCGTCGGCGTCGAAGGCGTCGATCAACTCGTCCAGCAAATCGAAGACGACCTTGTCGACATCCGGCAGCGACGGACACCACTCGCGGCAGTAGATGCCCTTGTTGTCCGCCGGGACGTGCGGCGTTTCGTCGAACTGCGGGTACTTCGTGAGCAGCGCCCCCGTGCGACTGGCCCACGATTGGTGGCCCAGGCAGTTGAACAGCGGAATCAGGCGGATCCCGTGCCGGCGGCAGAAGTCCGTCAAGTCGCGGGCCTGGGTCTTGTCGAGCCCGCGGCATTCCAACTCCGGATGCAACTGGAAGCGGAATCCGTAGTTGACCTCCAAGACGAGCACATTCATGCGCGCGGGCACCATCAACGCGGTGACCAGTTCTTTGGTCACATCGAGCCGCTCTGGCTGCGGACCGATCAGGTGCAGGGCGCGCCAAGTGGGATTCGTCTTTTGCCAGTTCTCCAGCCACGTTCGGGACGTGGATTCAGCCGCGCTGCTGAGGCGGGTAGCGGAAGCAAGGGCGACCAACGTCATCGCCAACACCGTCAAGATGGTCTGAGTTCTCTGCATGGGAGGGGCCTCCGGAAGGGTCGGTGCATGAAAGACCAGCGGGCCAACGGCCGCCGTTTGCCTTTCAGTATACCGCAAGAAGTTGGCAAGACGATGGGCGACAAGACGTAGCGGTTCATTCTGTGCGCAGGGACGGCGGGCGGTCGTATTCCAAGTCGATCGCATGGCCTGCCCGTCGAGGTGTTTACCGCCGAGTTGCGGCAAGGACTCGCCTTTTCGGCGTCGACAGTTCCGCCACAGCCCGAACGCGATCAGGTGTCGCGCAGGGCCTCAGACCGTCAACGTGCCCTTCGTGCTGGGCACGCCAGTGGCGCGTGGGTCGCGTTCCACGGCCATGCGCAGGGCGCGGGCGGCGGACTTGAAGACGGCCTCGGCGACGTGATGGCTGTTGCGGCCATGGTGCAAGAGGATGTGTAGATTACACAGCGCGTTGGCGGCCATGGCCTGCCAGAAGTCCTCCACCAATTCGCTGTCGAACTCGCCGATCTTGGGCGTGGGGAACTCGGCCTGGAAGACCAGGAAATAGCGGCCGCTCAGGTCCACGACCGTGGTGACGAGCGTTTCTTCCATGGGCAGCGTGAAGTGCCCGTAGCGGCGAATCCCGGCCTTGTCTCCCAACGCCTGCCGCAGAGCCTGCCCCAGGCAGATGCCGACGTCCTCCACCGTGTGGTGCTGGTCCACGTGCAGATCCCCGCGGGCGGTGACTGTCAGGTCCAGCGCTCCGTGCTTGGCCAGCAGATCGAGCATGTGATCCAGGAAGCCCACCCCGGTACGGATCTGGGACCGGCCCGTCCCATCCAGATCGAGTTCCAGTTCGATCTCGGTTTCCGCCGTGCGGCGTTCGATCTTCGCCTTGCGTGCCATTCGTCTACACCATCGCTTTCAGCAGAGCCAGCAGCGCTTCGATCTGCTGGTCCGACCCGACACTAATCCGCAGCCCGTCCCCCCAGCCAGGATAGTTCATGTATCGGACCAGGACGCGATTCTGCTTCAACTGCTCGTAAATCGTGACGGCTGAACGGTTTGGATGGGTACACCAGACAAAGTTTGCCTGGGAGGGCGGCACGGAAAAGCCCAACGATGCCAGTCCTTCGGCCAATCGGCCTCGAGTCTGCCGGATCTTGGCCGTGGTTTCGGCCAGCCAAGCCTGATCGTCGATGGCCGCGGTCGCTCCGGCAATCGACAGGGCGTCGCAATTGTAGGAGTCCTTGACCTTGATCAGTTGCTCGATCAGGTGCGGCTGGGCGACCAGGTATCCGAACCGCAAACCCGCCAGGGCGTATGACTTGCTTAACGTCCGCGACACCATAATCCGCTCGTTCTGGGCCACCAGGCCGACGCAGTTCTCGTCGGCAAAATCGACATAGGCTTCGTCCACCAGCAATGGACACGGCAACTGCTCCGCCAGTTCCCGGATGGTGTCACGGGAAACGACCGTTCCGGTGGGGCTGTTCGGATTGGGCAGGAAGACCAGCTTCAGATCAGGGACCACGGCGGCGAATTCTGGCGGCAGGCTCCAATCGTCGTTGAACCGCACTTCCTCCCAGACTGCTCCCTGCAGTTGGGCCAGCGTGCGGTACAGGATGTAGCTGGGATAGGGCAGACGGAGCCGCTGGCCGACGCCGGCGAAGGCGCGGGTGACAATCGTCAGGATGTCGTCGCTGCCGTTGCCGCACAAGATCCAATCCCGCTGGACGCCCAGAATGTCGGCAGCCCGGTCGCGAAAGGCGTTGCCCATCGGGTCGGGGTAGCGCATCAAAGCGGCCTCCGCCGCCTGCTGAATCGCGCGGACCACCTTGGGCGACGGCGGGTAGGGATTCTCGTTCGTGTTCAGCTTGATGAACTTGCCGGTCTGCGGCTGTTCGCCGGGCACGTAACCGGCCATGGCTTCGATTTCGGGGCGAAAGTAGGGCATAGGAGGTCGGGAAGAGTCTCTTTCCAGGTTGACCAACGCGGCCTTGCGGGGCTTGGCCGCAACCAAAGGGTCTTGATTCGCAAAAGCGTTTATACAGAACATCAGGGACCGTGTCACGGGTCTACAGGAATTTGTAACAGTAACGGCTCTGGGATGGCCAAGAGCACCCCAATCTTTCACCTGGTCTTTCTCTTAGGTTCAGAGCAATCAGGAGAGCCGAACGCGCGGCTTGGTCAGCTCAGAAATTCGGGCCAGAGTGCGTCGCTCACCAGCAGGCCGGCGCGGGTCAGGCGAATTCGGCCGCCGGTATCGTCCAGCAATCCCCGACCGACGAAGCGGCGGAGTGCGGGACCGACCAAGTCGTCGATCTCAAAGCCGGCCGCGGCCGCAAACTCGAACCGGTCCAGGCCCTCCAGCATCCGCAGGCCGAACACCAGTCGCTCTCGCGCGGCATCCGAGGGCGGCAGGCGTTCCCGTTCCGCCACCGGCGATTGGCCGGCCAGAACGCGTTTCAGGTACGTCGTAGTGCTGCGATGATTCGTCTCCCGCCAGCCGTCCACATAACGCGCTGCGCCGGGCCCGACGGCATAATAGGTCTCGCCGCGCCAGTACACCTCGTTGTGTCGGCAGCGATGGCCGGGGCGGGCGAAATTCGAGACTTCGTAATGCTCCCAACCCGCCGCCGTCAGCGCGTCGATGGCCGTCTCGTACATCGCCCGTTCCAGATCCTCGTCCACAGGCCGCAGCAGGCCGCGTTGCCGGCGTCCCCAAAACGCTGAACCCTTCTCGTAGGTCAGGCCATACGTCGACACGTGATCGACGCCAGCGGCGATGGCTGCCCGCAGGTCCGCCGTCCAGACTTCCAGCGTCTCGCCCGGTACGGCGAAGATCAGGTCCAACGCCAGCGATGCGAACCGCGGGCGGCAAAGGCTGATGGCACGCTGCAACTGGCTGCGGTTGTGATCGCGTTCGAGAACTCCCAGCTTCCGGTCGTCGAACGATTGCCCGCCCAGGCTGAGACGATTGGCGCCGGCCCCGTGCAGGACGGCCAGCCTGGACTCGTCCAAGTCCGCAGGATTCGCTTCGACCGAAAACTCGTAGCCCTCCGCCAACGGGAACCAGTCGCGCGACAAGCGGCACAAACGATCCAGCGCGGCGGGCGAGAGTTGCGTCGGGGTGCCGCCGCCGAAGAATAGCGTGTCGACTTCGCGCGGCGTCTGCAATTGCCGCAGTTCCAGTTCGACGGCCCGCAGGTAGTCCGGGACCAGATCTTCCCGTCCTGCGGCGACGGTGAAATTGCAGTAACCACAGCGGCGACGGCAGAACGGGACATGGACGTACGCGGCGCGCGGCGTCATGCAATCCCTCACAGCCACAGGTGCAAACGGCCGTCCAACAGGTCGGGGAATGTCTTCTCGACCAGGTCGCGGATTTGATGTTCGTTGCACCGCGTGCTGAAATGGGCCACGATGATCCGCTCGTTCTTGAACCGCTCGCGCCGCTCCGCGAAATCGTCCAGGTGCATGTGCCCGTGCTTGTGGATCTTCTCCTTGCGGTGACTCGGCGAGACGAAGGTCATTTCCGCGATCAGGATGCGGGCCTCGTACATGGCCGGATTGTCGTCCAGACCGTGCGGCTCGGAATCGCCCAGGTAGCCCAGGAGGGGAATCCGCCGCTCTTCGGTCACCTCGACGCCCGACAGCCGCAAGTCGCGGATCTGGTCGCCGGCAAGCGTCTGGTACTCGGATTTCAGCTTGCGGCGGCGCTCCCAGACCAGGTAACCCAGCGACGGCACCGTGTGCCTGGTGGCGCTGGCCGTCACGACCAACTCGCGAGACAACTCGATCTCGTCGCCCGGCCGCACGGCGATCAACTCGCACGGCAAACGGCCGCGATCCAGGCGGCTGACCACGTGCAGCAACCGTTCGACCAGCCCGACGGCGTGCTCCGGCAGGTAGATCGCCGGCGGTTCCATCTTCATCAGCCGCCGCCGAGCGACGTAGACGGGCAGCGCGGCGATGTGATCCAGGTGGGTGTGCGTGACGAACCACGTCGCCGTGCCCATGAAGTCCCACGGCTGGGCCCCCAGGTCGAACCCCAACTTCAATTCCGGGATGCGCCAGTACGTTTGCACCGCCGCCCGCGAATAGCCCTCGACGGTCAGGCCTCCGTGCTCCAGTCGCTTGATGGGTGCGTTGCGGATCATGTTCGCTCGGTTTCTGAAGGGGCGGAATTCCGATTCGGCAGCCGGCTACCTGGCTGCTGCCGCGGCCGGCCGACCCCACAACTGCGGGATCTTGTCCACCACGCCGCTCTTGATTTTGATCGCGGCCCCAGGTCGAAGATGATGCGTCCCAGCGAAGAGCCCATCACCGGCACCAGCGCCTGAGCGGCGTCCACCGGCTTGATGTCGTGCAGCGTCCGCTGTGCTGCCATCGTGTTGCTCCTGAAGGGGTGAAGCCCAGAGAGGAATCATCTTCCAAGGCAATTAGGGTAGCAGAAATGGCCCGCAAGAGAAACAGGCGCACAGCGGCGTAACAGGGCAATCTCGCAACTTGAACAATCGCGAGCGAAGACAGGTCGCACGAGTTGCGACGCCGGTTGGACAACGATACGTTCGTTGGCCGAAAAAGCGCGAAACGCAAGCGAGCGATTGATTTGTCCTCGGCCACACTCGCTTGCGCTGCGTGCTTGTATTGTCGCAGATCCACGCCGAACTGCCGCCGGCCACTTAGCGTCCGGCCAGTTTTTCGCCGGCCGCCGAGCCCTCCAAGATCGCCAAACGTGCGGCGACTTCCTGCTCGAGTCCGCCTGCCGCGCGGCGAGCGGCCATCTGGTACCAGATCTTGGCCACGCCAACTTTGCCCTCCGCCTCGGCACGCTGGCCCTTGGCGAAGAACTCCTCCGCCTCGGCCGCCCGCTGCGCCTTGGCCAACTCGTTCTGCCGCCGGATTTCCTCAGCCGTGGCCAGGGCGGGGGCAGCGTCTTCCGCCGGTCCCGAAGCCGGGTGCCGCGCGATGTTCCTGGCGATGAAGTCCGCTTTCCGCGCGACGGCCGGGTCCGCCGCTCCTCCGCCACCCAGGACGACCGGACGAGCCGCGTTCGACGCGGTGCTCAGTTGGGACAGCAGTTCCGCAGATACGCCCGTCTGCCGCAGTTCTTCCTCCTCCTGGATGATAATCCGCGGCGTGACGGTCATTTGACTCAGGCCCACGTCACGCCCGATGCAGCGATTGCCAAACAGCCGGCTGACGCCGGGGACTTTGTTCAGCATCGGCACGCCGCGGCTGGTGCTGCCTTCGCTAAACCGGCTGATTCCGCCCAGCAGCGCCGTGCCGCCGTCCGGAACGCTGACGGTCGTCTGCACGGTGGTCACGTTGAACGTCGGCAACTGGACGGTCAGGTTCTGCTGCGCGGCTGCCTGGCTGGCGGCCCAAAAGGCGAACACCGAACTGGCGATGACCAAACGCTGGTACATGGCGACGCTCCGCAACGCGGGGTTCGTTTCTCACTCCTATTCTTAATGTATCGGACTTCCGCTGATCATTCAACGGATTTTCAGCGGAATCGGTTTCCCGCCCCTGGCCAAGAAGAGTTGATAAAGCTGGTAAAACAAATGTGCCTGCGCCAGCGTAATCAGCGCCGCGGCGAAGTACACCCCCACACAGAAAACCAGGGCTCCAATGCCAGCCACGAACCAGCCACTGGCCACCAGGAACAGCCCGCCCAGCAGCAGTCCCTTCCACACCTTGGCGACGAAACTCCGCAGGAAATCCAATTGGAACGCTTCCGCGAAATCCTGAGCCAAGCCCGATCGCAGGATCATCGGCATCAGCACGATCCAAGTCCCGGCCGACACGAGAACCACGGCCAACCCCACGAGCGCCAACCCCAGCACGACGACAACGACGCCGCCCTCGCCCTCGACGGCGGCGGCAGCG